>JACQES010000047.1 GCA_016200495.1 Gemmatimonadota bacterium | reverse complement strand
CCGGCGCGGGGCCGCGCTCCCCCTTGGCCTGCGCGATCAGCATGTCGGCCATCGCCTTGACCGTCCACTCGAAGTAGGTCGGCGTGAGCGAATAGATGTCCATGTCCGGTGCGCAGTTCATGAAGTCGATGGCGTACGGGATGCCGTCCTTCACGGCGAACTCCATCGAGTTCATGTCGTAGCCGAGCGCCTGGTTGAGCTTCCGCGCGTCGCCGATGATCCGCTCGCGCATCGCCGGCGGCAGGAAGGTGTCGGTCACGTGGTACTTGCGCGCCTTCGGGTCGTACTTGATCGGGAGGATCTCCTGTTGCCCGATGCACATGCAGCGCACGAACTCATCCCACGCGATGAACTCCTGCGCGATCATCGTGAGCAGGCCGCTCGTGTTGTAGTTGTGGATCAGTTCCTCGAGCGTGCGGCAGACGTACACCTCCTTCCACCCGCCGCCGTGCGCGTCCTTGAGGATGCACGGCATCCCCACGTGCGCCACGATCGCCTGCCAGTCGAGCGGGAAGACGAGGTTGCGCAGCGACTCGTCGTGCTTGATCCCGGGCACGTACTCGCGGTTGGGGAGCAGCACCGTCTTCGGGCTCCGCACCCCCAGCGACTCGGCCAGCGTCGCGCCGAAGAACTTGTCGTCGGCGCTCCACATGAACGGGTTGTTGACCACCCGCACCCCCTTGAGCACCGCGTGCTTGAGGAAGGCGCGGTACATCGGCACCTCGTGCGAGATCCGGTCCACCAGCACGTCGTAGCCGATCACGCCGTCGAGCGACGGTGCGCCCGTCGGGGCGCCGACCTTCGGGAGGTCGCAGACCACGCCCTGGTCGCGCTCGTTGATCTCCTTGATGAGCGCCGGCGGCATCGACCATTCGCGTCCGACGACCAGCCCGACCTTCTTCGGTTGCGGCATGCGGAAATACGGGGTGCGGGGTGGGAAACCGGGAAATCTAAGGTGCCATGACCGGGTGTGGCGACCGCTCGTCCGCGTGCGCCGTCACCGCCCGCCACCGCGTGGCTCGACCATGCTCAGCCGCCCGCGCCGTCGCCGGCGATGGCCGCCGCGCCGTCCGCCGGCGTGTCCATCGCCGCGAACGACCCGCTCGGCCGCCCCGTCTCGGGGCACGGCCCGCCCAGCAGGTACGGCAGCACCTTGCGGAACCGGCGCGCCCACGCGCGCTCGTTGTGCCGCGCCCCCACGTCCTCGTAGTACGAGAGCGTCGCGCCGGGGATGAACCCGCGGTCGGTGAGCAGCTCCTTCATCTGGCGCGCATCCTCGAGCGCGTCGGGCCCCTCGTGCGTGCCGATGTCGAGGTGGATCCGCCCGCCGGGGGGCTTCTGCTCGCGCACGTAGTCGAAGATCCGACCGTCGGCGAACCAGAGCGCGGGCGACATCACCCCCGCCGCGCCGAACGTCCAGGGCGAGCGGAAGAGCGCGTAGAGCGAGATCAGCCCGCCGAGCGACGAGCCCACCACGGAGGTGTGCTCGGGGGTGCGGAGCGTGCGCAGCTTCCGGTCGATCATCGGCTTCACGGTCTCGACGAGGAACGCCACGTACCGGTCGCCGTCGCCGCCCCCGCGGATCAGGTCGGGGTGCGGCGTGTACTCGGCCAGCCGCTGGTTCCCCATGTTCGGAATCGCCACGACGATCGCCTCGAAGCCGCGCCGGGCCTGGTGCGCGAGCGCGCTCCCCGCCTGCCAGTGGCCCGCGAACGAGGTGTGCGGATCGAACACGTTCTGCCCGTCGTGCATGTACACCACCGGGAAGCGCCGGGCCCCGTCGGTCTCGTACGACGGCGGCAGGTACACCAGCAGGTTGCGGCGGTTGCGCAGCTGCGGGCTCCAGCACCCTTCGACGACCTTGAGCGTCGCCGGCACGTCGTGGCGGCGCTCGGACTGCGGCACGGGGTAGTCCTTCCAGCGTCGCATCGGCGCGGGTGGGGCGGAATGGGCGCGCGCGACGCCCGCCTGTGGTGGCGGTGACATCCGCACGACATCCGCGAAATTTCGCCGCGCGCGCGAGCGGCGGCAATGCGCGCAGTTGCGGGGTTGAGTTCCATGCCGCGACCGGTTCGTTTTCCTTGACAGGGGCGCGCCCGCCCCGCCCGCCTTCCTGCGCCTCGCCTCATGCCCCGTCGCCCGCTCGCCCTGACCCTGGGGATCCTGCTCGTCCTCGCCGCCTGCAAGGCGATCGACGACACCCCGCGGACCGGCAAGAAGATCACGAAGGTGCGCTTCGCCGCGAGCGAGCGCATGCCGTGCATGCCGTGCGACATGATCCTCACGGTGGACGACACGGTCTCGTTCCACGTGCGCGAGACCACGGGCCTGTCGCAGCTCGCCCCCGACTCGTCGTGGGTCGTCTTCACCTCGTTCGGCGGCGCCGGTGGCTACCGCGGCTCGGGCCAGGCCCTGTGGCGCTACGACATCCGGAAAGGCGAGAAGACCGAGATCATGCGCGAGTACTACCTGGTCGAGCAGATCACGCCGCTGCCGGTCAAGGGCGGCGGCCCGATGCTGATCGTCTCGATGCGCGAGCCCCTCACGCTCATCCGCCACCTCGCGATCGTGGACCCGATGCGCGGCGAGGTCTTCCGCGCCGAGCGCTCCGTGGTGGTGGGCTCCGACTCGGCCGGCGTGACGATCCGCGAGTGGGCGCCCCCCGCGAGCTGGCTCGCCGAGGCGCTCGACGATTCCACCGGGCTTCCCAAGGCGGCCCCGGTGCGCACCTGGCGCCTCTCGCCCACGGAGCTCCGGCAGTTCGCCGTGCTGACGAACGAGGAGCGGGTCTGGGGGCAGCAGCTCGAGTTCCAGGCGACCACCGACACCTTCGACACGCAGGGAATGGCGCCCGCCCCGTCGATGCCCGTCGCGCCGGAGGCCAACCAGGCGCCCATGCAGCCCGGCCAGCGTCCCGCCTATCCGGGCCAGACGATGCCGATGCCGCGCGGCGGGAAGGCGCCCACCAAGATCGAGCAACCGCCGCTGGGTCAGGGCGTGAAGGTGCCGATCCCCTGACGCACGCGGGCGGCGCTCCCCATCGGGAAGCGCCGCCCGTCGTCCGTCGCGGCAGCGGCCGGCGCGGCCCGCGAGCCTCGCTACCGCCCGGCGCGCACGATGTCGCCCTTCATCGACCCGATGATCTCGAGCAGCTCGCGCTGTTCGCGATCCGGCACCCTGAACTTGGTGAGCGTCGCGACGAAGTGCCCCGCGAACGCGTTCCACACCTGGTCGTCGATCGTGAGCTGTTCGTGCGCGAGCCCCATCGGCCGGCCGACGTACTGGCACGGCCCGCCCGTGGCCTCGCACAGCTGGTCCACGATCATCTGCCGCACGCGCGTCTTCTGCCACGGCTCGAGCCCCTTGAAGTAGGGCGCGATGAGCGAGTCCACGAGAATCCGGCCGAGGAAGTCGTCGGTCACCGCGGCCAGCGCATCGTAGCCGCCAAGCCGCTTGTAGAGCTTCACGCCGTCGGCCGTGCCGCCCGACGCCAGGCCGCCGGCGGAGGCACACGCCCCCGCCGCCGCCACCAGCGCCACCAGCACGACCTGCCGCGTCCGTTGCACGAGCTGCATCACTGCGCCTCCTCGGGCGGCGCCGCTTGCGCCGCCGATGGTTCGGGTCGTCCTGCCTATCGGTCCGCCGGGAACACGGCAAACGCCTCGATCTCGATCAGCCAGTCGGGCGAGACCAGCGTCGGCACGCCGATCGTCGAGCGCGACACCTTGGTCGGGTTCTGCGCCGTGCCGAAGAACTCGCCGTACGCGTCGAACCAGCCCTGGAAGTCGAACTTGCCCCCCTGCGCCTTGTCGGGGGCGATGTACACGCGCATGTAGACCACGTCCCTGAGCGACAGCCCCTTGGCGGCCAGCTGCGCCTCGAACGTCTTGAGGATCGTGCGCGCCTGCGCCTTCGTGTCCCCCCAACGCTCGCGCGACCCTTCCGGTGCCTTCGGGTCGGCCATCTGCGGCACCGTGCCCGAGATCCAGAGCGAGGCGCGCCCGGCCGGGATCGCGACGTTCGACGAGATCGGCGACTGCGGCGAGCCGGTGAAGGTGACCTGCGTGGGCACCTGGGCGGTCACGAGGCGCGGTGTGGCGAGGGCAAGGGCGAGCGCGGGAAGGACGAGGAGGCGCATGGCGGGACGAGGGGGTGGGTGACGAGGGCACCGGCGCCGCACGCGTACGCTGTACGCCGGCCGGCGGGGAGTGGATGCATCGAACGGACGAACGATGGGACGCGGACGAAGAAGCGGCATCGCGCTACGAGGCCGGCACGGGCTGCTCGGCCGTGATCTGGACGTTGGAGCCGGAGATCCGGTTCATGTCACCCGAGACGCGCGCCAGCGGGAGCGTGAGCGTGAACTCGGCGCCTCCCTCCGCGCGGTTGGTGGCGTCAAGGTTGCCGCCCTGCGCGCGCGCGAACTCGCGCGCGATGGCGAGGCCGAGCCCGAGCCCCGCGGTGTCGGGGGCCGTGCGGGCGCCGCGCACGAACGGCTCGAAGATGATCGGCAGCTCATCCGAGGCGATGCCGCCGCCGTGGTCCCGCACGGTGACGCGCATGGCGCCGTCGACCCGGTCGGCGCGGAGCTCGATCGGTGTGCCGGGCGGCGTGTACTTGGCGGCGTTCTCCAGCAGGTTGGCGACGATGCGCACCGATAGCACGAGATCGAACGTCCCCGCGAGGACGCCGCGGTCGGGCAGTTGCACGCGAAGCGGATGGCCCTCGATGGCGCCCCCGGCCGCGCGGCGCGCCGCGTCGAGCAGGTCGTCGGCCGTGTTGAACTCCGGGCGGATCGGCAGCGCCCCGCCCTGCACGCGGGACCAGTCGAGCACCGCCTCGACCAGCGTCGTGAGCCGCTCCGCCTCCTCCTGGATCGTGGCGAGGTCGTGCGACGTGGGCCCCCCCGGTCGCGACGCCAGCGCGCGGATCGACGTGAGCGGCGTCCGCAGGTCGTGCGAAATCGAGGCCAGCAGTGCCCCCTTGAGCCGGTCGGCCTCGCGCAGCGCCTCGGCGTGCTGGGCGTCGCGCATCAGCTTCTCGCGCTCCGCCGCGAGGCGCTCCACCTCGTCGGCGCGCTGCATGGCCCGCTCCGCCTCGTTGCGCCACCGGCGCACCAGCTCGTTGATGGCGAACGCCACCAGGCCGAAGGCGACGAGGATGATCCAGGCCGAGCCCCCGAAGTAGCGCTGCTCGACGTACGGCGGCATGATGGCCAGGTGGAACGCCGCGTACGACGCGAGCACCAGCACGCCGCCCAGCACGTGCCCGCCGCTCGCACTCGCCCCCACCACCATCAGCAGGTAGGCGAGGACCGCCTGCGACGGCCGGAGCTCCACGTCCTCCGAGAGAAACAGGAGGGTGGCCGCGACAAAGAGCCCGGGCCAAAGCACCCAGGACACCAGCTTCTGCTCGCGGGACGGAACGATGCTGCGCATGGGTCTCAGGGGAGGGTAACCCGGACGCCGTGGACGGCGCAAACCCGGGGGACCAACCGGCTGTCCTACCGGGACGACGACTCACCCCCTCCACGGTCCCAACCCCATGCGCCTCGCCCTCCGCCCCCTCCCCTTCGCGTTCGCGACCGCCGTGACGCTCGCGCCGACCCTCGTCGCCGGCCAGCGCGCCGAGTCCTACTCGGTGAGCGGCCGCTCCGTCGCGATCTACAACCTCGCCGGCACGGTGCGCGTCGAACGCGGCTCGGGAAACGCGGTCTCGGTGGAGGTCACGCGCCAAGGGCGCGACGCCGACCGCGTGAAGGTCGAAACCGGCGCGATCCGCGGTCGCGAGACACTGCGCGTCCGCTACGATGGCGACCGGATCGTCTATCCCAGGCTGGGTCGCTGGAACAGCTCGACCGTCTCCGTGCGCTCCGACGGCACGTGGGGTGGCGACGACGAGGACGGCAAGCGCAGCGGCTGGGACCGGCTCAAGTGGGGCGACCGGGTGCGCGTGTCCGGATCGGGCTCCGGGATCGAGGCGTGGGCGGACCTCGTCCTCCGCGTGCCCGACGGCGTCACGGTCAGCGTGCACCATCTGGCCGGCAACGTTGGCGCCACTGGCACGCGCGCCGACCTCCTGCTCGACCTGGGGAGCGCCACGGCCGACATCACCGACCACGTGGGCGCCCTCAAGGTGGACGGCGGCTCCGGCCACGCGACGCTCACCAACGTGTCGGGGCACATCGACCTCGACCTCGGCTCGGGCGGCACGGACCTGCACGGCATCAAGGCGTCGGACCTCAAGATCGACGCGGGCTCGGGAGGCGTGACCGGCGATGACGTGAGCGTGAGCGGCCAGCTCGACGTGGACGCGGGCTCGGGTCGCACCACGTTCACGAAGCTCAGCGCGCGCCGCGCGAAGATGGACCTGGGCTCGGGCGGCCTCAACGCCGAGTTCGTGACCGACGTCGATGACCTGAAGGTGGATGCCGGCTCGGGGAGCGTGACGATCTACCTGCCGCCCACCGCGGGCGCGCAGGTGGACCTCGAATCGGGCTCCGGCGGCGTCTCCACCGACTTCAACATCACGGTTTCGCGCATGGAACGCGATCGCCTCGTCGGCACGCTCGGCGACGGCAAGGGCCGCATCACGGTGGACGCCGGTTCGGGCGGCGTGCGCCTGCGGAAGCTCGGCTCGACGAAGTAGCGGACGGTGGCGCGCGCCGTCGGACCAGGCGGCGCGCGCCGTCCCGCGAGCGAGCGCGCGGTCCGGCGAAGCGGCGCGCGGTCGCGGTCGCGCCGGCTGCCGCTCAGCGCGGCAGCGCGAATGCGACCAGTTCGCATTTCTCCCCCGCGCCGCTCGCGATCACCACGTACTGGCGGCCATCGCGCGTGGCGTACGTGACGGGATTGGCATAGCCGCGCCCCGCGGGGAGCGCGGCCTGCCAGAGCACCTTTCCGGTCGCCTTGTCGAGGGCGTACAGCACGTCGCCGCCGCCAGTGATGAAGATGAGTCCGCCCCTGGTCACCGTGCCGCCGGGTGCTCCGGCCACGCCAACGGGCCCGGACAGCTTCCCCTTGAGCAGCGGGTGGTTGCGGATCGCCGGGGTGTCGCCGAGCACGACCTTCCAGCGCGGCTTCCCCGAGTCGAGGTCGATGGCGGTGAGCGTGCCGTACGGCGGCTTGATGATCGGCAGCGCCTCTGGCGGCGTGTGGTCGCCCTTCATCGAATCGGGGTCGGCCTTCACGCCGATGTCCGAGGCGCGCAGGTCGATGGTGGTGCGGTAGCCGATCGTGTCGTTGGGCTCGCCCGTCACCACCTTGAAGAGCGCGGGGCTCTCGGTGGCCTTCACGTACACGGTGCGCGTCTCGGGATCGAAGCTCGTGCTCCCCCACCCTGCGCCGCCGATCACCCCCGGCATCGCGATGGTCCCCTGCACCGACGGCGGCGTGAAGACCGGGCCGCTCCTGTACTTCCGGAACACGGCCAGCGCCTCGCGCTTGAGCTCGGGCGTGAGGTCCATGACCAGAGTCCGTGGTGCACGGTCTGGAAGTGCCAGCGTCGCACGCCGGTCTTCGCGTCGAGCGCCACGACCGCCTCGGCGAACAGGTTGTCGCCCAGCCGGTCGCCGCCATACCAGTCATTGGTGGGGGTGCTCACGGGCAGGAACACGAGGCCGCGCGCCGTGTCGGCGCTCATCGGCGCCCAGACGTTGGTGTGCCCCATGTACTTCCAGCTCCCCTTCTCCCACGTCTGCCACCCGAACTCACCCGAGTCGGGAATCGTGTGGAAGCTCCAGGCGCGCTTGCCCGTGCGGACGTCGAAGGCCTGCACGTCACCCGGCGGATCGTTGGGATAGCGCAGCCGGTCGCCCACGCCGTTGCCGACGATCACCAGGTCGCCCACCACGAGTGACGGCGACGTGTTGGTGTAGTGGAGCGGGTTCACCTTGCGGCGCAGCCCGTCGAGCAGGTTGATCTCGCCGTTCCGGCCGAACGCGGGAATCGGCTTGCCGGTGCGCGCGTCGAGCGCCACGAGGCGCCAGCGCGCATTGATGAACACGCGGCGTTCGCGCCCGTCGCTCCAGGTGCTGATGCCGCGGTGTACGAACCCGGTGCCGTTGCTGGGCTGGCCCGCGCGCCACACCTCGGGGTCGTAGCGCCAGATGAGCTTCCCCGTCGCCGCCTCGAGCGCTGCCACGGCCGCGTAGCTCGTCGAGAGGTACATCGTGTCGTTGATGACCACGGGCGAGACCTGCAGCTGCCCCGGACGCGCCGGCTTCTGGTTGGGCCCGGCGGGAATCGCCTTCTCCCCGGTCTTCCACGTCCACGCCGGCACGAGCCGCGCCACGTTGCCCGTGTTCACCTGCGTCAGCGGCGACCAGCGCATCGCCCCCGCGTCGCCGCTCGGGCTCGACCAGTTGGTGCCCTGCCCCTGCGCGCGCGCCGTCGCGAGGCTCGCTGCCACGATGAGCGCGATCGCGCGCCGGGCCGCGACGCCCGCGGCGCGCAGGGACGCGAGCGCGCGCCACGCGCGCGCCAGGAAGCGACGACCGTTCATGCCGTGGTCCTAGAAGAGGGTGAAGCCGAGGTGCAACCCGAACGTGGTGCCGCCCATCGCGACGCGCTGCGGCGGTGCGGTGCCCACCGACGGCACCGGCGCCTCCATGCCGAACACGTGCTGCACGCGCAGCTCGGCGATCAACCGCCCCGTGAGCGGCTGCGTGTAGGCCCCGAGGAGCACGGTCCCAGTGGGATTCGCATCCACGACGCGCTCCGGCGTCGCGATCACGCCATTGGCCATGTCGAGGATGCGCCACCGCACCGCCGCCGTGGCGACGCCGGCGGCCACGCGCCACCGCTCCCACTCGTAGCTCAGCAGCCCGCCCGACTCGCGCGTCCGCGCCTCGATGTACGAGATGCGATCGATGCCCGGCGCCGCGGGGACCGCCTGTGCGTTCCACACGCCGTCATCCAGGGCCCAGTACCCCTCGAGCGCGAGTCCGCCCACGAGCCGGAGGCGCGCCGCGAGGATCCCCCACGGATCGGACGCCGGCTGGTTGACGTACCCCTTGGCCACCGGCTCGCGCGGATCGGTGACCACCAGCCCCTGGGCGCCGAGGGCCGAACCGAATGCCGCGCGCCCCGCGCTCCGCTGGGCGCCGAGCAAGCCGGGCATGAAGGTGACCACGAGGCGGCGCTGCGGGTACTCGATCGCGGCCCGGCTCGCGCACAGCGACTCGCGCGCCGACGACTCGCTCTCGGGCGGCTGCAGCGCGAGGCGCACGAGTCGCACGCGCGTGCCGTCGGATTCCCACTTGGCGGCGTAGCGGAAGTCGGCGTACCGGGGCGCGCGGTCGGACGCGACGATCGCGATGCCGATCGCGCCCATGTACTCGTACGCGCCGTCCACGCACAGGTCGAGTTCGTCGGCGTGCATGAAGATCGACGGCTGGCCCACCCCCGGATACTGCTCGCGCAGCGCGGCCACCACCGCCGCCGAGCCCACGATCGAGTCGCGCCCGCGGATGACGATCGTCGTGCGCGGGTCGAGCTCCGCCTCGAGCGTGCGCGCGTTGGCGGTGCGCATCGCCGTGTCGAGTCGCGCCTTGGCCTCGGCCACCCAGCGCTCGACGGTGCGTCCGGGGGGGAGCGACACGAACGGCCGCGCCTGCGGGACGCAGCCGACCAGCCACACGAACGCGAGCGCAACGGAGCGGCGCATCCCGGCAACTTCCCCGTGGCTCACGGCCGGGGCAAGGGGCGAGCCACGGCGGCGCACGTCCCGTCGCGCACCGGGGATCTGGCACGCCGTCCGCTCCGGACGCGCCCTCGTGTACCGCGTCCCGGTGCCACGCGCGCGCGCGATCATCGGGTCCCCGTCCGGAGGACTTCCAGCGCCGCGCACGGTTCGTACGTTCTCCGGCATCCACTCCCGCTCGCGAGGATGCCACACATGGTTCGCCGTCTGCTGATCGCCGCGCTGGCCCTGGGCGCCGCTGCCCCCGCCTTCGCCCAGTCCACCGCCACCGAACGCGCCGCCGCCAAGCCCGTGCTCGACCAGCTCGATGCGCTGCAGGCCCGGCTGGCGCCGACGGCGATGGCCGAGCGACTGGTGGCGCGCAAGGATGCCGACCGCGACAAGGTGCTGGCCCGGGTCGAGGCGGCGTGGAAGGGCGGAATGCAGGACCTCTCCGACTGGATCGGCAAGCACCCCGAGACCGGCTGGAAGGAATTCCAGTCGGTGGACACGCTCACCAAGGTCCTCAAGGCGCAGGGCTTCAGCATCGAGATGGGCGTGGCCGGGCTCAAGACGGCGTTCGTCGCCACGTGGGATTCCCCGGCCGGCACCAACGGTCCGACGCTCGGGCTCATCGGCGAGTATGACGCGCTCCGCGGCACGCAGGGCGACTTCCACGGCGACCAGCACAACGCGCAAACCCCCGTGGCCATGGCGGCCGCGCAGGGGCTGATGCAGCTGATGACCGAGAAGAAGATCCAGGGCCGCATCAAGCTGTACGGCACGCCGGCCGAGGAAGTCGGGCCGCCGGCCAAGGTCATCATGTGGAAGGCCGGCGTCTTCAAGGGCGCGGACATCATGATCCGCAGCCACGGCATCGGCGGGCAGACGGCGCGCACGCGCGCGGGCTTCGGCTCGTGCTGCCTCAACATCAACGAGGTCAAGTTCATCTTCAAGGGACGCCCGTCGCACCAGATGTCGAGCTGGAACGGGCGCAACGCGCTCGAGGCCGCTGTGATGTTCTACACGGCGGTGGACCACATCCGCTCGAGCCTGCGCCCCGAGGTGAGCGTGCAGGGGGTGATCCCCGAGGGCGGCATCGCGCCCAACGTCGTGCCCGACCGCGCCGTGGTGGACTACTACATCCGCTACCCCGACGAGGTCTACCTCGCGCACGTGGACTCGATGATGGTGCACGCCGCCAAGGGGGCCGCGATGGCGACGGGCACGACCGTGGAGATCGACCGCAACGGCGGCGAGTACCGCGACGGCATCTCGCTCGGAACGCTCGAGGAGCTGATGTTCGCGTACGTGAAGAAGTTCGGCGCCGTGCGCATCAACCCCGAGCCCGGCCGGCCGTCGGGCTACGAGGAGACGGGCTGGATGGCGCGCGACATCCCCGGTGTAGGGGTCACGGCGGCCAGCTCCAACTTCTCGAACCACACGTACGAGATGACGGCCGACAACTACAGCGACTTCGGGCACTCGGCCTTCCTCATCGACGCGAAGACCGAGGCCGCGATCCTCTACGACTTCCTCACCGACGCGACCTTCCGCACGTCGGTGCAGACCGAGTTCAAGACGATGTCGGCGCTCTTCGACCAGTACATCAGCGGGCTCCGGGCGGTGTACAAGGACGAGATTGGGCGGTAGGACGCGCCCCGCACGGGGGGCGTCGGCACCGCCGCCGACGCCCCTCGAGGGTCCGGAGCCCGGGCCGCCGTATCCGTTCGAGGTGCGGCGCTCGGCGATCGCCGGCAAGGGCGCGTTCGCGACGCGGCCGATCGCGCCCGGCACGCGGATCATCGAGTACGCTGGCGAACGGCTGACGCCGGCGCAGGCGGAGGCGCGCTATCCGGATGACGACGCGCGCGCGCACCACACCTTCCTGTTCGCGATCGACGACGAAGTGGTGGTGGACGCGGGGGTGAACGGCAACGCGGCGCGCTGGCTCAACCACTCGTGCGCACCCAACTGCGACGTCGTCGTCGACGGCCGCCGGCTCTGGATCGAGACCATCCACGACATCGAGCCGGGCGAGGAGCTGGTGTACGACTACGCGTACGTGCTCCCCGTGCGGCACACGCCGGCGCTCAAGAAGAAGTATCCGTGCCACTGCGGCGCGGTGACGTGCCGCGGGACGATCCTGATTCCGAAGCGCAAGGCGCGATAGCCTAGGGTCCACGCTCGCGCTCCGGCACCACGCGAGGTAACATCCTCGCTCGGGGGGCTTGAGGCGCGACGCCGCGCCCGCGCCCGGTGAGAGCGACCTCGTCCGCCGTTCACGATGCGCCGAGTGCTTGCGTTGGTGGCGGTCGCCCTTGCGAGCGCCTGCGGGTCCGAGGCCACGGCCCCGCCCGCCAAGAGCCTGCTCCGGCTGACCCTCGCGATCAGCAACCCCTCGGTCGTGGTAGTCGCCGACTCGAGCGGCCCGGTGGGGGTGAGTTGCGTCTTCACCATCGAGGGCTCTGCCACCGGCGACACGCCGGCCACCTGGCGTCGCGTGGGGTTCCGCGTTTTCGGTGGGACGAGCCGCAGCACGCCGATCTACGTCGACTCACTCAGCGCGTCCGAGGCGCTGCAGGCGTATGGCCCGCTCACGGCGCGGAGCGACTACGCAACGCGCTGGACGCTCTCGTTCAATCGCCCGTTCTACGTGGAGATGACGCACGTCTTCGCGCCCGGCGGGCCGGTCGGCGTGGACAGCGTCACGATCGCGATTCCCTGCGGGCAGGCGTGGGCGACGCCCACGCCGCCGGCGCCTCCGACGCTCAGCGCCATCTACCTCTCCACGGTCGGCGCCGTCGCCGCCGGAGGCACGGTCGACGTGACCTACACCTTGAACGCGCCGGCCGGTGCCTGGCGCTCCGACGTGGTGCTCACGGGCGGCTGCAGCGTTGACCTGCCCGTCGTCGAGAACCTCCAGTTCGCGATCACGCGCACCGTGCACGTGCCGCTGCCGGCGAGCTGCGGCCCGCCGGCCGCGCTGCATGCGGCGGTCTACAGCGTCGATGCCGCGGGGCGCGGCGTCGTGGACACGGCCGGCCCGGCCCCCGTGCTCCGCGACACCACTCCACCGAGCATCACCCTCGACCTCGAGAGCGACTCGTCGGGCGCCGCGAGCGCCTACGCCTCGCCGACCCTCGTGCAGGGCGACACCGCCTACCTCCGGCTCACGAGCGCCGACGCCGGGACGCTCGCGCGCGTGAGCTGGACGGCCAGCCCCTTCGGCGTGCGCGACTCCGTGCCGCTCGGCGCCACGGCGGACCTGCGCAGCATCCGCGTGCCGCTGCCGCCCGGATTCCTCGGCACCGTGCAGGCGAATGCGGCGGCCACCGACAAGGCCGGCAACCGGACCACCACTCCCGACCAGCTGCTGCCCGTGCTGCCGCGCACCCCGGGCAGCGTCGTGAGCACCACGCTCCGGGGCCCGACCTTCGACATCGCGCTCGACGACGTGCACGAGCGCGTGTACGTGCTCGGTCGCGGCACCGACGGGACCGCGACCTGGCTGTTCGCGTACTCGGCCTTCACGCTCGCGCTCGAGGACTCGCTCCGCGTCGCGGACAACACGGTGAGCCTCATGCTCGCCAAGGACGCCAGCGCCCTCTACGCGTACAAGGACCGCCAACACGTCCTGCGGGTGGACCTCGCGGCGCCGCGCCTGGCGTACACGGCGTTCGACTCGACCGATTTCCTGCTGCGCGGCACCTCGCTCGTGGCACTCGCGAACGGCATGCTTGCCTTCGTCAAGACTAGCCCCACCACGTTCCCCGTCATCCTCGCGATGCGCGGTGACGATGGCTCGGTCTCCCCGCTGGTCGGCGCGCCCAACCTCGTCGGCACGAGCATCTTCGCCTCGGGCGACGGGCGCTTCCTGTTCGTGAAGACCAACCCGACCGTCTGGACGCGCATGGACATCGCGACCGGCCAGCTGGTGGCCGTCACCGCGCCCGAATTCGCCACGACCACCCCCGAGCCCGATCCCTCGGGAGCGCGGCTGCGCATCGCGGGCAAGACGTTCGACGTGGCCACCGGCGCGACGGGCACGCTGCCGCTCGCGCCGACCACGCGCCTCGCGCCATTCGTGCTCACGCCCGACTGGCGCACCCAGTACCTGGGCTATCGCAACGGCGTCGTCGGGGTCCAGCAGCTCACGACCGGGGGCATGGACCACTACATCGGCGTGCCGCGCTGGGCGGCGTCCATGCTCATGTCGCCCACGGGACGACGCATCGCCCTCATGTACGCCACTGGCGGCGGAAGCAACCTCGCGCTGCTGTCGGTGCCGTAGCGCCCCGCGACTCGACATGCGCCGCCCGGGCGCCTCGCGACGGCGCCGTCGCTGGAAACCGCGGCTCCCGGTTGCCACGCGACGCGTCCGCACCGCAACTTGGACGCTCCCTCAGCGCGCCAGAGAGAGGCCTCATGCCCACGCTTCGTCCGTTCTCCGTGGCCGTCTGCATCGCCCTCGCGATGCCGATCGCTCCCGCCGTCGCGCAACCCGCCGCGCGCGGCCTCACCGCCGCCGACGTCTTCCAGCTCGAGTACGCGGGCGACCCGCAGATCTCGCCCGACGGGCAGTGGATCGTGTACGTCCGCCGGTTCAGCGACATCCAGACCGACCGCCGCTACGGCAACCTCTGGCTGCTCAAGACCGACGGCTCCGTGCATCGCCCCATCACGAGCGGCCGCACCCACGACGACACGCCGCGCTGGAGCCCCGACGGCAAGCGGCTCGCCTACATCTCCGACAAGGGCGGCACGCCGCAGCTCCACGTCCGGTACATGGACACGGGCGAGAGCTTCGCGATCACCAGCGTGCCCACGCCGCCGGTCAATCCCGCCTGGTCGGCCGACGGCACGCAGATCGCGTACGTGGCACTCGCCCCCGAGCCCGCGCTCGTGATCGGCAAGCCGCTCACCCCGCCGCCGGGCGCCACCTGGTCGGCCCCGCCCAAGTACACCGACAAGTTCGCATTCCGCTTCAACGACGCGGGCGAGGTGCCCAGCGGCTGGATGCACGCCTTCGTGGTGCGCGCCGATGGCGGGGCGCCGCGGCAGGTCACGAGCGGCGCGTACCACCACGCCGGGTTGCCGTACGCCCCCGGCACCGTCTCGTGGACCCCCGACGGCACCGAACTCTTGCTCTCGGCGCGCCGCATCGACGACTGGGAGATCAAGACCACCGAGACGGACCTCTGGGCCGTGAACGTCGCGTCGGGCGCGATGCGCCGCCTGACCGAGCGCGTGGGCCCCGACCAGAACCCGGTCGTGTCGCCCGACGGCAAGCTGATCGCGTACACGGGCTACGACGACCGGCACGTGGGCTACCAGAACACGATGCTCTACGTCATGAACCGCGACGGCTCGGGCAAGCGGCTCGTGTCGGGCAAGATCGACCAGAGCGTCGGGCGACCCATCTGGGCGGCCGACTCGAAGGGGGTGTACGTCCAGTTCGACGAGAAGGGCAACACCCGCGTGGCGCACGTCGCGCTCGACGGCACGGTGCGCGTCGTCGCGAAGAACCTCGGCTCGGGCACCAGCGCCTACTCGGGCGGCGAGTACTCCGTGTCGCAGGGCGGCACGGTGGCATTCACGCTCAGCACGCCGAGCGTGCCGAGCGAGGTCGCGATCAGCACGCCGGGGCCGCAGGGCGCCACGAAGACGCTGACCACGCTCAACGCGTCGCTTCTCGCCAACCGCCAGCTCGGCAAGGTCGAGGAGATCTGGTACAAGTCGAGCAAGGACCAGCGGCCCGTGCAGGGGTGGATCATCACGCCGCCGGGGTTCGATCCCGCGAAGAAGTATCCGTTCATTCTCGAGATCCACGGCGGGCCGTTCGCGAACTACGGCGACCGGTTCGACGAGGAGAAGCAGGTGATGGCCGCGAACGGCTTCGTGGTGCTCTACACCAATCCGCGCGGCAGCACGAGCTACGGCGAGGAGTTCGGCAACCTGATCCACCAAGCCTACCCGGGCGACGACTTCTACGACCTGAACTCGGGCGTGGACGCGGTGATCGCGAAGGGCTATGTCGATCCCGCGCAGCTGTACGTCACCGGCGGTTCCGGCGGCGGCGTGCTCACGGCCTGGATGATCGGGCACACGGACCGCTTCAAGGCGGCGCTCGCCTTCTACCCCGTCATCAACTGGGAGAGCTTCGTCCTCACCGCCGACATGGGCGCCAAGGCCGCCGCCGACTGGATGCCGGGGCTGCCGTGGGACAACGTGGACAACTACGCCAAGCGCTCGCTCCTGTCGGTGGTGAAGAACGTGAAGACGCCGACGCTGATCATGACCGGCGAGGAGGACTTCCGCACGCCGATGTCGGAGAGCGAGCAGTACTACAAGGCGCTCAAGCTGCGCGGCGTCGAGACGGTGCTCGTGCGCGTGCCCGACGAGCCGCACGGCATCCGGCGGCGCCCGAGCCACGAGGCGGCCAAGCTCACCACGCTGCAGGGCTGGTTCGAGAAGCATCGCGGCGTGACGCCGTAGCGTCGCGCGAAGGCGAGGCACGACCGGCGGCGGCGTTCGCGATGGTGCGCGAACGCCGCCGCTGGCCTTTCGGCTAGGGCCGTCGCGTCATCCGCACGAAGCGGAGCGGCGTGCCGTCCGGCAGCACGTCCACCACGGGCTCGGCGGCCACGTAGCCCATGGCCGCGTAGAAGGGCACGCCCGGCAGCGTGGCCATGAGTTCGAAGTGCGTGAAGCCCGAGTCCATCGCGGCGCCTTCGCAGGCCGAGAGGATCGCGCGCCCGACGCCCTGGCGCGCGGCCTCGGGCGCCACGAAGAAGGCGCGGATGCGCGCCGCGTCGACGGCGGGGTCCAGCAAGTCGGCGTCGGCCGCGCTTCCCGCGTGCGCCGGCGCGTCCGCGTCGGGCGTTGGGCGTGCGGTGGCCGCGTGGGCAACGGCTCCGCCGTCCACTGGTCGCTGGTCACCCCCATACAGCGTGCGCCGCTTGCTCCACCCGCCGCACCCGGCGAGTCGCCCGTCCACCTCGGCCACGATGTACGACCCATCGCGCACCAGCTGCGAGTCCACGCCGAACACGAACCGGATCGCGGCGGCCGTCTCCTCGGCCGTGTAGTAGCCGACGCTCAGGTCGCGCGCGGAGCGCACGATGAGCGCCTGGAGGGCGGGGATTTCGTCGGCGGTGGCCGGGCGGGTGCGGACGGACACGGGGCGGAAGGCGAGAGACAGGGCGGCGGGGTGCCACCACCCGATCGGGCGGCGGGCCGTGCAGCGGGAGGCGGTGCAGCCGGGCGGCGGGCGAGTCAGTACGCGTCCGGAAGACGGCCTCCACCATGGAGATGCAACCTCGGGGCAGTTGCCATTCGGCCCCGCGGGGGGGCTGGAAGATCACCCCCCGATGCGCTAATATTCCGTGCTGGCCATTGTTGGGTACCGGACCGGGGGATTTCGCACCTGGACCCCCCGGACTGACATGGGCCTCGCTCGCGCGGTGGCCCATTCGTTTTTCCGGCGCTCCACACTGACTGGTTGGACGTCCGAACAGTAGTCCGAGACCGTGGCGGCCGCCGCAGTCTTGACGGGAAGGTCGCCAGCGCTGGCGCACCACCCCACCCATCACCCGCATGAACCGCGGCAGACCCTGCCGACGGGAGACCCGATGATCGAAGTCACCCTCGACGAAGGCGACAAGCTCGACTGGGCCCTCAAGACCTTCAAGAAGAAGGTCGTGAAGTCCGGCCTCCTGGCCGAGCTGCGCAAGCGCCGGCACTACGTGAAGCCGAGCGCGGCCCGCCAGCTCAAGTCGGCCGCCGCCCGCCGCCGCGGCAAGACCAAGAAGCGTCGCCCGGCCGCGTAAGCGCTCCACGCACGTGCCGGTGCGCGTCGGCTCCTCCGGGAGTCGCCCCCGCCGGTCCCCTCCCTCTCAAAGAGGCACGATGATCGGCGGATTCAAGTTCGAGGACGCGGGACGCACGTACACGTGCACCGTGGAGGCGCCCCGCGATCGCCCGCTCGAGGTCCGCTGGTGGTTCAGCGTGTCGGGTGACCAGCAGCGGTACGCCCCGATCGAGGCCAAGTCGGGCGACACGCAGGCGTCGGTGAAGCAGCGGATCCTCGCCTTCTACCACAACCGCCTGCATGCCCTGGCCCAGCCGCCGGTGCGGCGCCAGTTCGGTGGCCCGGCGCGCGCGGCGACGCCGAAGCCGGTGGCCGCGGTGGTGGTCGAGCCGACCGAAGCGAGCTGACGGATCGTCGGTCGACCCTCGACCGACGGACGAGATGGGCCTGCGCCGCGCGGATCACTCCGCGCGGCGCGTTGCATTGGAGCCGAGCGAACGCGGCGACCCGGTCGCTGGCCGGCTGCGGAGCGACGCGGCGGGCGCGTCCTAGCTGTCGCTACCGGAGACGTTGTTCACAGGTAGGAGGGGTGTCCACTAGGTCGTGACGGACACAAGCTGGGGTTGTCGAGGCCACCATCTCGCAGCCGCCAGAGGACCTAGTGAACAGTCACAAGAATGCGCGCTTGG
>JACQES010000423.1 GCA_016200495.1 Gemmatimonadota bacterium | reverse complement strand
TCGCCGACGACGTCGCCTACGGCCGCTCGAGCGGCGTACTCGACACCAAGGCCGAGGTGCTCAAGGAAGTGGGCCCCGGCGGCCCCTACCAGCTCGACTACCTCACGCCCGACAGCCTCGTCGCGCGGCGCAGCGGCGCGATGGGCGTCGTCAACGGCATCCTCAACGTCAAGCTGAGCGCGCAGAAGTCGCCGTACCGGATCCGGTTCGTGGACGTGTGGGCACAGCGCGGCGCGCGCTGGCAACTGATCGCCTTCCAGGCGACGCGCCTCCCCGATGCGGCACCGGCCGGCGGTGCGTCCACCGCCGCGGGCCCGCAGGCGTCCGCCACCGGGCGCGTGCGCCGCATCAACCCCGCCGGACTGTCCACGCCCACGGGCTACTCGCACGTGGTGGTCGAGGCGGACGGTCGCACGGTGCACATCGCCGGCCAGGTCGCGCTCGACTCGACGGGCACGGTGGTCGGGGCAGGGGACTTCAAGGCGCAGGCCGAGCGCGTGTACGAGAACCTGCGCATCGCGCTCGCCAGCGTCGGCGCCACGTTCAGCGACCTGGTCAAGACGAACACGTACGTCACCGACATGCGCAACGTCGCGGTCCTGCGCGAGGTGCGCGGGCGGTACTACGACGCCGCGAACCTCCCCGTCTCCACTGCGGTGCAGGTGGCAGCGCTCGCCCGCGCCGACTGGCTCATCGAGATCGAAGCCACCGCCCTCCTGCGCCAACCGCTTCCCGACCGATGACGCGCATCTTGCTCGCCCTCCTCATGACGATCGCTTCCGCCGGCGCCGCCCTGGCCCAGCGCCCCGCCTACCCGGTCACGCGCAAGGTCGAGCACGTGGACCAGTATCCCGGCGGCGCCACCGTCGACGACCCGTACCACTGGCTCGAGGACGACACGGCCAGCGCGGTGAAGTCGTGGGTCGAGGCGCAGAACAAGGTCACGTTCGCGCACCTCGAGGCGATCCCGTTCCGCATGGCCCTCAAGCAGCGGCTCACGGCGCTGCTCGACTATCCGCGCGTGGGGTTGCCGGTGCGTCGCGGCAAGTGGCTCTTCTTCGCGAAGAACACGGGGCTGCAGAACCAGTCGGTGTGGTACGTGCAGGAGGGGCCCACGGGCACGCCGGCGACCTACCTCGACCCCAACGTCCTCTCGCCCGACGGCACGACGCGCGTGAGCGAGCCGATCATCAACCGCGACGCCACGCTCGCCGCGCACACGGTGTCGCAGGCCGGCTCCGACTGGCAGGAGATCCAGGTGCGGCAACTCCCCGCCGGCACGCTGCTTCCCGACCGGATCCGCTGGGTCAAGGTGAGCGGCGTGGCGTGGTGGAAGGACGGCTTCTTCTACTCGCGCTACCCCACGCCCGCTGACACCACCAAGGCGCTGTCGAGCAAGAACGAGGATCACCGCGTCTACTACCACCGGCTCGGCACCCCGCAGGACGCCGACCGGCTCGTGTTCGCCGACGCGGCACACCCGCAGCGCTTCCACATGGTCGGCACGACGCATGACGAGCGCTATGCCCTGTTGACGGTCTCCGACCGCGGGCAGGGCAAGGACGGCAACGCCCTCTACGTGCGCGACCTCGGGCGCGGCGACACGGGCTGGACGCCGATCGTCACGCGCTTCGAGCACCGGTTCTCGGTCGTGGACAACGACGGCGCGACCTTGATCGTGGCCACCAACCGCGGCGCCGCCAACGAGCGCCTCGTGCGCATCGATCCCGCGCAGCCCGATGAGGCGCACTGGGTCACCATCGTGAAGGAGCGCCCCGAGGCGATCGCCTTCGCCAATGCCGTCGGCGGCCATCTCTTCGTGGGGTACCTCAAGGACGCCGCCACGCACGTCGAGCAGGTCACGCTCCTCGGCACGCCCGTCCGCACCGTGCGCCTGCCGGGCATCGGCACCGCGGGCGGCTTCGCGGGCGAGCGCGGCGACGCCGACACCTACTTCAGCTTCTCGTCGTTCACCGCGCCGCCGACCTCGTACCGCCTCGACGTCGCCACGGGCAAGGCGCGCGTGTTCGTGGACACGAAGCTGCCGTTCGACCAGACGCGCTTCGAGACGCAGCAGGTCTTCTTCACCAGCAAGGACGGCACGCGCGTGCCGATGTTCATCGTCGCGAAGAAGGGGATGAAGCGCGATGGCCGGAACCCGACGCTCATGTACGGCTACGGCGGGTTCAACATCGCGCTGACGCCGACGTTCAGCGCCACGCGCATGGCCTGGCTCGAGCAGGGCGGGGTGTACGTGCAGGTCACGCTGCGCGGCGGCTCCGAGTACGGCGACCGCTGGCACGAGGCCGGCATGAAGGAGAAGAAGCAGAACGTCTTCGACGACTTCATCGCCGCGGCCGAATGGCTGGTGGCGAACAAGGTCACCTCGTCCGACCGGCTCGCCATGCAGGGCGGGTCGAACGGCGGGCTCCTCGTGGGCGCCGTCATGACGCAGCGTCCCGACCTCTTCGAGGTCGCGATCCCCGAAGTCGGCGTGATGGACATGCTCCGCTTCCACAAGTTCACCATCGGGTGGAACTGGATCGCCGACTACGGATCATCCGACGACCCGGCGGGTTACCAGTACCTCAAGGCGTATTCGCCGCTCCACAACCTGAAGCCCGGCACCAACTACCCGGCCACGCTGGTCACCACCGCCGATCACGACGATCGCGTCGTCCCGGCGCACTCGTTCAAGTTCGCAGCCGCCCTGCAGGCCGCGCAGGCGGGCACCCGCCCGACGCTCATCCGCATCGAAACGCGCTCGGGCCATGGCGCGTCCTCCGTGAGCAAGCAGATCGAGGAAGCCGCCGACGTGTACGCCTTCACGATGCAGCACCTGCGCATGAAGCCCGAATTTCCGGCCACGCCCAAGGCGATGTGATGCGACGCTCGGCGTGGCGCCGCGTCGTGCCGGCCGTTGCCCTCGTGGCGGCGACCGGCTGCGCGGCGCCCACCGATCCGTCGAGCGGGCTGCGGGTCTATTACACCCCCATGGACGACATTCCGGGGCAGGTGGACTGGCCGGAACGGCCGAGCGTCTTCGGCGGCGCCACCGTGGTCGTGCGCGCCGCGATGGTCTCGCCCTGCGGCGCCGTGGTCTCGAGCGCCACGCGGAGCGGGGCGACCGTCGTCGTGCGCATCGAGAGCGTGAACGACACCCGCTCCTGTCCGGCGGCCGCCTTCCTCCAGCCGTTCGAGGCGGAGGTCACGGGCCTCCCCCCGGGCCAGTACGAGATCCACCTCGCCATCACGAGCGTCAAGGCAGTCTCGCCGTCGGTCATCACGATCAGCGCGCCCTGACCGTCGGCGGGCGAAGCGACGAACGGCCGCCGGGAGCGATCCTGGCGGCCGTTCCTGCGTGCGCGATCGCGCGGGCGTGGAGACGCCCGGCCGCAGCGCCTACGGCTGGGGTGCCGCCACCGCCGGCTTGTGCGGCAGCTTCTCGCTCCGCTGCGCCGCCTGCCACACGAAGCTCGCCACCACGGCGGCGTTGAACTTCATGTCGTCGGGCTGGGTCTGCTCGTACACGTCCTGGTTCGAGTGGTGCGTGCGCGTGTCGTACTGGAGCGGGTCCTGGATGAACTGGAACCCCGGCAGGTTCACCGCGTCGAACGCGAGGTGGTCGGTGCCGCCGGTGTTGCGCGGCGTGAGCGTGGTCATCCCCATGTCCTTGAACGGACCCATCCACGCATCGAAGATCGGCCGCACCAGCTCGTTCCCCTGCAGGTAGACGCCGCGGATCTTCCCCGACCCGTTGTCGACGTTGAAGTACCCGGCGATCTGCGCCGCCTCGGGCTTGTCGGGCGCGGTCGTCGAGTCGCGGAAGTGCTGCCGCACGAAGTTGCGCGACCCGATCAGCCCCTGTTCCTCCGCCCCCCACAGCGCGATCCGGATCGTGCGCTTGGGCTTGAGCCCCAGCGCCTTGATGATGCGCACCGCCTCGAGCATCACCGACGACCCGGCCGCGTTGTCGGTCGCGCCGGTGCCGGCGTGCCACGAATCGAAGTGCGCCCCGAGCATCACGATTTCGTTCTTCAGCTTGGGATCGGTGCCCGGGATCTCGGCGATCACGTTGAAGGAGTTCTCGTCCGGCGTCGTGAACCGGTTGCGCATGTCGAGCTCGACCGTGACCGGAAGCCCCTTGGCCACCAACCGCGCGAGGCGTCCAAAGTGCTCGATCGCCACGTGCAGCGTCGGCGGCTGGACGGGCGCGTCGCTCGCGCGCGGGAAGCCGTTGTCGGTGAACACGGTGCCTTCCTGCCCGCGCGCGGGCAGGAGCACCGCC
>JACQES010000422.1 GCA_016200495.1 Gemmatimonadota bacterium | reverse complement strand
AGCGCGTTGGTGTCCTGGTACTCGTCGACGAGCACGTGGTCCCAGAGGCCGCTGATCCGCTGCGCGAGATCCGGCGCCTGCTCGAGGAGCAGCGTCCAGAAGAGGAGCAGGTCGTCGTAGTCCACCAGGTTGCGGTCGGACTTCCGGCGCGTGTAGTCGGCCCAGATCTTCGCGATCTCCGCCTCGTACTCGACGAAGTTGGGGTACTCGTCGTGGAGGAGGTTCTGGAGCGACTTCTCGGTGTTGACGTGCCGCGAGTAGAGGTAGTGCAGCGTCTCCTTCTTGGGGAAGCGCTTGTTCTTCGTGGCCACCCCCGAGTGGGCGCGCCCCACCTGCATCAGGTCCTCGGCGTCGGCCTGGTCCATGATGCTGAAGTCGGACGGGAGGCCCGCCGCCGGGCCGTAGGTGCGAAGGAGCCGATGCGCGGTGCCGTGGAAGGTGCCGCCCTGCACGTGCCGGCCCTGCGCGCCCACGAGCCGTTCGACGCGCGAGAGCATCTCCTGCGCGGCACGGCGGGTGAAGGTGAGCAGCAGGATGCGCTCGGGGCGCGTGCCCGTCTCGATGAGATAGGCGACGCGATGCACCAGCGTGCGCGTCTTGCCGGTGCCCGCGCCCGCGACGATGAGCAGCGGCGCGCCCATCGCGGTGGCGCCCTCGCGCTGCTCGGGGTTCAGCCCGTCGAGGTGATCGGGGGCGTTCTCCGAGCGGGCGGGGACGTCACGCGGGCGCGGTGCGTAGACCCGGGGGGCGTCGGCCATGCGTCCGAATATAGGCCGAAGGGCGAAGTCGCGGGGACTGCGGTGCACGCAATGATCGGGCACCCTACGGCGCGACGGTGCGTGCGGGCGCTACTCCGTCCATTGCAGCGCGAACGTGGCGCCCTCCGGGTCGCGCAGCATGGCGATGCGCGCGTTGCCCCCCGGCACCGCCATCGGCTCCATCACCCTGGTGCCGCCCAGCATGAGGGCGCGATTCCACGCGCCCTCGAGGTCGGCGACGCGCACGTAGCAGATCCAGCGCCACGGCGGCAGGACGCCACCCGCGGCCTGGTAGAAGCCGCCGACGCCGCGGTGCTCGCGGTGAATGACGTGATAGCGACCAGTGGGCCCCATGTCGAACTGCTCCGCCGGCGTCCAGCCGAAGAGTGCGCCGTAGTCGGCGAAGGCCTGCGTCGCGTCGGGCACGCTGCACTCGATCCAGCCCACGTGACCGACCGGCGCCTGGGCCGGCTCCTCCGCCGGGTCGTTCTCGGGCTTGAAGAACGCGAAGTCGGCGCCCGTGCGGTCGCGGACCAGCGCCGTGCGGCCGACCGAGGGCAGGTCCGTCGGCTCCATCCACGTCGCGCCGCCGAGTTCGCGGAGGCGACGCACGCTCGCGTCCACGTCGGCGGTGGCGAAGTACGGGAGCCAGTGCGGATTGGCGCGATGCTCGGCCGGCGCGTCGGCGGGAAACGGAAAGAGCGCGCCCACCGGCACCTCGCCGGCCGCGAACATCTCGTACGGCGTTCCCAGCGGTGACGGCCAGGTGATGACGTTCCAGTCGCAGACCTGCGTGT
Source organism: Gemmatimonadota bacterium (assembly GCA_016200495.1). Taxonomy (GTDB): domain Bacteria; phylum Gemmatimonadota; class Gemmatimonadetes; order Gemmatimonadales; family Gemmatimonadaceae; genus JACPPC01. The sequence continues at coordinate 1,855 of JACQES010000422.1, read as the reverse complement.
AGAACTCGCGGACGCGGTCGGGCTCGCGGCACAGCACCTCGAACCAGAGGAAGCGGCCGGGCGAGAGGTGCGACATGGGACCTCCACGAACGGGAAGGCGGGCGCGGCGCGCGCGCCGCGGACGTCAGCGCGATTCCGAGCGGAAGCGCCAGAAGGTGAGCGAGTCGCGCTTGATGGGCAGCAGGCGGCGCTCGCCCGGGGCGCGATCGTTCGCGAGGAGCTCGTGCAGGTCGGCGAGCACGCTGCCGTTGATGAACAGCGTGTGGCCGAGGAAGTCGCCGCGCACGCGCGTGGCGTCGATCGTGTCCATGTCCTTGAGCACCACGAGCGAATCGCCGCCCAGCCCGAGGCGCCAGACGCCGTTGAGCACGCGCGAGGCGCGGAGGGCTTCGTCCTCGTTGGACGCGTACACGGTCACGCGTCGCGCCTTGGGCGCGAGGCGCGGCAGGACCTCGCGGCGGAAGACGCGCGCGTCCACGTCGGGGGCGGCGAAGACGGCGTGCGTGAGCGTTGGCACGGAATCGCCGAGCACGGTGACCGCGCGCGAGACGACCTCGGAGCCCATGGAGTGCGCGACGAGCAGCGTGCGATCGGCCTCGACCGCCGCGGGGAACTCCTTGAGGAAGCGCGCGAAGTGGAAGCCGGCGTTGCGCGCGGCCTGCTGGTCGCGCACGTAGCTCGACATGGCGCCCGCCGACGGCCAGTCGAAGATCACGACGACGCCGTCCAGGTCGGTGTCGGCGGCGACCTGCGCGGCGCGGATGGCCGCGTCGTCGAAGGCGACGTTGTAGCCGTGCACGAAGAGCAGGAGCGAGCGTGACGCGGTGCCGGCAAGCGCGTCGCCGACCGCCTTGATGAACGCCGCCTGGTCTGACGGCGCGAGGTCGCGCACGTACATGTCGCGCGACGAGTCGGGGCGGTACCAGAAGCGGCTCACGCGCGTGGCGGGCGGGCGCGGCGTCTCGCCCTGCCGGCGCACGGCGTAGCCGGGCACGTTCACCTGCGCGACGGCGTACTGGAGCGAGTCGGCGTCGTCGCCGCCGAACCGGTCGCCGGGCCGATCGCTCGTGACTGGCCGCCGGAGCGTGACGACGAAGATCGGGACGCGCATCGCGCCGGTGTCGAGCGCTGCCCACGAGCGACGCGCGGCGCTGCGCGGGGCAGGGGGCTTGGGCGGCGGCGTCACCACGGTCGCCGGTGGCGCGACGACGATGGGGGCCGGGATCGGCGCGGGCGCGGCGCTGCCGCCGCACGCCGCGAGCGCGACCGTGAGTGCGAGCGGGAGCGTCGACGGCCGGGGCATGGGCGGGAATATACGCCCGCCTGGATCGGCCGCCCGTACGAGCGCGCCGGACGGGAGTATCTTGCCACCACCCGCGGCCGATCGCGTCCCGGGCCACCCGCGATCCGGAGGCATGCCGATGACCATCATGTCCCCCGAACCGACCGCCGCGCCGTCGGCCAGGCGGCGTCGCCTGCGGTGGCTCGCCGCCGGACTCGTCACGATCGGGATCGGGGCGCTCGTATCGAGCGCGTGCGGTTGGCAGAACGTCTCGAGCCCGCCCGCGCTCTCGTTGGTGCGCTGCCTCAACGCGGCCGCCGACGTGTCGCTCGGGACGATGAGCTTCAACGCGAGCAACGGGCTCGCGAGCTGTCGCGCGCACTACGGCGTGCCGACGCCGACGCCGGGGTTCCTCTCCACGGGGCCGATTCCGACCGTGAGCTTCACCGTGGACAGCGGGACGCCCCACGCGCCCGTCCAGGTGTCGCCCGCGATCGGCGCGATCAACGTCGTCGTGGCCGTGGGGCGCGCGGGCGGTGCGCTCGCGGCCACCGCGCCGCTCGACCTGCTCGT
>JACQES010000421.1 GCA_016200495.1 Gemmatimonadota bacterium | reverse complement strand
GCTGCGCCGCATCGAGCAGCGTGATCCGGCTCAGCGCGAGCGTCAGCGGCTCGTTGAACGTGAGGCTGATTTCCGTCGGGGCGACCGCAGTGCGGCTGTCCGCGGCCGGCGTGGCCTTCACGAGGCGCGGATGGGCCGCGGCGTTGTGCAGGGGCAGCGCGAGCAGCGCGGCGAGCGCCACGAGGGATCGAGCGTGTGGGAGCATCGGAGGAGTTTGCGTAGGGGGCTCGCGCCCAAGGGTGGCGCCTGTTGCTTTACGTTACGTAAAACACCGGCTCCAACGCAAGGGTCCCTGCCGCCCCCAACCGTCGCTCAAGCCGGATCAGTCGGGCGTCGCGCCCGGCCACCCGTCTGCGTGTGACGCACGACCCACCGCGCTCCACGCCGCTCCAGGATCGCCGTGCCGCGTCCGAACACGTCCACGGCGCGACCGTTCACGTCCGCCTTGAGAGCGTACCGGAACAACACCCACGCGGTGCTGCCCTCGACGTGCACTTCGAGGTCGGCCGGCTGGTATCGCAGGTTCTTCATTTCCTTGAGTTCGGGGCCGAGGTGGTGATCGCGGTAGTCGGCCCAACCCCGGTTGACGCCGGCGCCCTCGAAAACCGTCAGGCTGTCGCCCGCGTAGAGTGAGTCGAGCGCCACCATGTCGTTGCGTTCGGACGCCGCGAACAGCGCGCGAACCGTCGCCACGACGCTGGCGGCGTCGGCGGTGGCCTGCCGTGCTGGCTGTGCGCCCGCGCGCACTGCAGGCGCTGCGAGCGCGGCGAGCAAGGCGCTCACGATCACGGTGGCGCGGCCTGCCTGCCTGATCGGGGTGCCCCGGTGCGTCGTCATCGTCATCTCAGGTGGATGGGGAGTGCGCGGTTGCGGCCGCCGCGTGCGGACAATCCGTTCCGACGCCTGCTGGCGGCGTGTCGCGACAGAACAGGTGCGCGAAGAGCGATTCGTCGTGCACGCAGTGAGTGGACAGCGCGTGGGTCGTGTCGGATGGAGGGAGCGGGTGCAGCACGATGGTACCGGACAGCCAGACCACGAACAGCGCCGACGCGGCCGCCGCGATCGAGCAACGCGAGACGTGCGTGCCGATCGCCATCTCTTCGCCGGCGAGCCGACGGATGCGTCGCTCGAGCAGGTCGGTCCGCTCGAAGCCGACCGCTGGTTCGACGGCGCTCGGCGTCGCTCCGGCCATGGCAAGAATCGCCGAAGCAAGTGGCAGCGCATGACGACGCGCCGCCGCGTCATCGGCCGTGATTTCTGCCTCGTCGGCCAGATCGTCCACGAGCCGTCGGATCGCCGGGAGCCAGAACAGCACGTCGGCCAGGCAGCGCAGGGCGAACAGTCGCAGCGGGTCGCGGCGGCGGAGGTGTTCCGCCTCGTGGGCCAGTACGGCTTCGAGTTCCGGCTCGGTGAGCCGGGTGCCGAGATCGGCCGCAACGTACACGCGGGGACGCCACCACCCCGTGGTGAACGCCGGATTCGGTGATCCGTGGATGACGCGAAGGTTGCTGCGCGCCAGCCCTGCGTGCTCGGCTGCCCTCGACAAGGGCGAATCCGCCAGCGGGACGCGAACGACCAGTGCGCCCATGGTGCGCCGGTGCCTCCAGATCGCCCGGCCACGTTCCGCGCTCGCGTAGGCGATGCCGAGCAGCAGCAGGACATGGAAGGCCTCGTGCACCGGCGCGAGGAGGTGGTGCAGGGCTACGAGACAGAAGATGCCGAGATGCTGTTGCGAGGCCGGAAACCAGCTGACCGCCCCGAAGACGTGGTGACCCAGCACCGGTGCCAGGCTCAACACGATCAGCGCCGCCAACGCGAGGAGCACCCGCCGGTGGTGACGCTGTTCGCGCCGTGCGAGCGGCGGAAGGGTGGCGTGTGGCATCGACGTCGCCCAGCTACTCGTTCCCGCGCTCGCGGAGCCGACGCCGGATGAGGCGCGCCAGCGCCTCGAGTTGCGTCGGCTGGCGCTCGGCGAGCACATCGACGAGCGAGGCCGCCACCGCGTCCGGACCGAACGACAGGATGCCCTCCACGGCACGGCGCGACGCGTGCGCCATGAACGCGGGCTCATCCATGCGCGCCGTGTAGTGGTAGGCTCCGGACGCCCGATCGCGATCCAACACCCCCTTGGCCACCAGGCGATTGAGCACCGTGATCGTCGTGAGCGGAGAGATGGCGTGCGCGCGCACCACCCGCTCGTGGATGGCCCGGGCCGTGGCGGGAGCGTTCATGCTCCAGACCGCGCGCAGCACGCGTGCCTCCAGGTCACCGAGCACCATGCCCACGCCCGTGGCGGACAGGCGGAGGGAGTCGTGCAGCTTGGGGGCATTCTCGGTCGCGCGGGGTGGCTTGGCCTTGCTCACGGCACGAACTCGCTGTTGGTGTGAACTGCTGTCGACGATGCAGAGGCTAGCGGTCCTGTGACTCATTGTAAAGCGCCGCGGTCCACGTGCCGGCCCGATCGCCGTTGACAGATCGCGGACGACGTGAGTCTATTGTGGCAGCCCTCCTTTGATGCGCTGTAAAATTGTGGGAACTCCCATGCACGTCCCTGCCCGTCGTCCGCAGCGGTTCCGGTCACCACGGCCGCTCGCGCTGGCCGTCGTCTCATTGCTTGCCGGCGCCTGCGCCCCGGCCAGTGCGCGCCGCGGCTCGCACGGCGTCGAGGCCCTCGTTGCCGACCGCGCTCGCGCCAACGTTCTATGGCCCGAACGCGACTCGGTGGCGCGGCCGCCGATCCCGACCGGTGCGCTCGCCCCGGATTCGGCCGTGCGTCTGGCCTTGCTGCGCAGCCCCGCCCTGCGCGCATCGCTCGCCAGCGTCGGCATCGCAGCCGCGGACCTCTCGCAGGCGAGCACGCTGCCCAATCCCGTCCTCGGTGCCCAGTATGGCTCGCCAAACGCCGGCGGGCCTTCGTTCAGCAGCGTCAGTCTGGGCTTCTCGATTGTCGGCGCGCTGCAAGTGCCGCTGCGGCGTCGAATCGCTGCCGCCGAAGTGGCGAGTGCGGAGCAGCGCGTGGCCGACGGCGTCCTCG
>JACQES010000420.1 GCA_016200495.1 Gemmatimonadota bacterium | reverse complement strand
GCGGCGGCGGCCCTGCGCTGGGCGTCGTGGGGGGCGTTCATGAGCGCCTCAGCTATGCGCGCGCGAGCCGGTCGCTGCGTCCGCCGCGGGCGGCCCTTCCCGATGCGCTGGACGCGCGGATTCCTCGCGCACCACCACGGTCTCGGCAATCCGGTCGTGCACGGTCTGCCGCTGCGCGTTGAGGAAGTACTGCACGAATCCGAAACCGCCCTCGAGCAACGAGGCGCCGTAGCCGAGCGCGCGTTCGAGCGACTGCCAGAGCGAGACCGGATCGTGGCCCAGGCTCCGCACGCGAATGCCGAGCGCGCGCTTGCCGGGGGTCTGGCCTCGCCCCGCCCACGTCAGCAGTCCGAAGTAGGCGGCGTGCCACGCCACGCTGTACCAGTTGCCGAACATCGTGAGCTTGATTTCGTGGTGCGCCGCGTCCACGCCGGTGCGGTCCAGCACCCACGCGACGGGAAAGGCCACGAGGAGGAAGGCGACGGCCGACAACGTGAGGTCCAGAAGCCACGCGGCCGCGCGGCGCCGGAACGAGGCGAGGGGCAGTCCCGTCAGGTGCGCGCCGGTGACGATGCGCGAGGGATCGAGCCGCTGGGGACCGCGAACGAGGTGGAGGCCGGACATGACGCGACGAGACGAGGGGTGGGGTCCAACGCGAACGGCGCCGGGCGCTCGATGAGCACCCGGCGCCGTCGCCGATCATGATACGCGAAGGCTAGTTGCCGCCGCCACCGCGCGGGTCGAGCGTCTTGCCGATCCGGGCGTCGGCCGCGGCGAGGTGGTTGCGCGTCGCCGCGTCGCCGGCCTTGCCCAGTGCCGCGCGCACCTGCGCGCGGAGCGCCGTCAGGTCGCCACGCAGCTGCGACTTGGCGTCGTCCGACAGCGGACGCGGCGGCGTGATGCCGAACTGCGCGAAGAGCGGATTCACCGGCGCGGGGGCGCCGTTGAGCTTCCGGTCCACCGCGGCGAGGTGCGCGTTCTGCAGCCCGCGGCGGTACGCGTCGATGACCACGCGCCCGGCGCCCAGCTCCGACCACACCCCCTTCCGCAGGTCCTAGAGCATCGAGGCGAGCGGATAGGCATCGCCGCCGCGCGACTCGATCTCGACCAGGCGGTTGAGCCGCTGGTCATCGAGCACGGCGTTGAGGATGCGCACCTGCGCGCCGTTGATGCGCGTCACCATCCCCCCCGCCTCGATGCGGCTCGCGATCTCGGGCCGGATCAGGTAGGTGGGGGTCTTGAAGACGTTGTCGTTGAGGAACGCGACGGCCTCGGCCTGCCGCGCGCGCGAGAGCGGCACGTACACCGGGCCCGACTGGCTGCCCGACTTGTACTGCACCGTGCCGCCGGCGATCACCGTCGTGACGTGCCCCGCCTCGGTCGCCCACTGCCCCACCGTGCGGTCGTACGTCTCGCGCAGCTCGCTGTTGTCCTCGCCCGGCCTGGTGGCCGCGCCGGCCACGTAGCCGATCACGCGCTCGATGTTCTTGTAGCCGAGGCGCGTGCTCTTCACCGGGTCGGCGTCACCCACCGCCTCCGACTGCGTGCCGAAGCCGCCGAACTCGTTGTTGGCCGAGAAGCGGTACCACGGCGTGTTGTCCTGCTCGCGCGCCCACTGGTCGAGCGTCGGGCGCTCGGCCTCCGTGGAGTTCGCACCCGGGATGGGCCGGTAGCCCCAGCCGATGACCCACCTGTCGTACGGTCCGATGCGCGGAATGATGTCCTCGAGGGCCAGCTTATCCTCGGGCTGCGCCACGTAGTTGAAGCGTGAATAGTCCATGATGCTCGGGCTGTGGCCCATCTTGCGGACCCAGCTGGGCGAGCGGACCGAGTCGGCCGGATAGGTGGAGCTGCCGATCTGGTCATGCTGGAGGCCGAGCGTGTGGCCGATCTCGTGCGCCACGACGAACTCGAGCAGCCGGCCCATGAGCGAGTCGGGCATCGGGAACTTGCGGGCGCGCGGGTCGAGATGCGCGGCCTGCGTGAAGTACCAGGCCTGCTGCAGCTTGAGCACGTTCTGGAACATGCGCACCGAGCCGTTCAGGATCTCGCCCGTGCGCGGGTCGCTCACGTGCGGGCCCTGCGCGTTCTCCACCATGGACGGGAGCCAGCGGATCACCGTGTGGCGGATATCCTCCATCGACCAGTCGGGATCATCGGTCGGTACGTCGGCCGCCACGATGCCCTCCTTGAACCCGGCGGTCTCGAACGCCACCTGCCAGCTCGTGATCGCCCGGCGGATCCAGGGCTTCCACTGGTCCGGGGTGTTCGGGTCCACGTAGTACGTGATCGGCTTCTTCGGGTAGCAGAGGTCGCCGGCGCGCCGCTCCGAGCACTCGAGGCGGTACTTGGCGATCCACTGCCGCGGCGCCGACTTCTGCTCCGCGCCGAAGTCCACCGTGCGGTGCGAGAAGTAGCCGACGCGGTCGTCGAACCGGCGCGCCTGCATCGGGCGTTCGGGAAGCTTGATGATGGACCAGTGCGCGAGCACGCTCTGCGCTGGGCGCGGGGCGCCGAGCGCGGCCGCGCCGCCGCCCGCTCCGCCCGCACCTCCCGCGGGGGCGGCCGTGCCGGTCTGGGTGGCCTCAACCTCGACGTTCTCGGGGAAGGCCGCGATGCGCTCGATGAAGGAGCGCGTGGCGTCGATCGTGCCGCGGATCGCGGCCAGCTCCGGGATGCTCGTCGTGAAGAGGCGCGTCACGTCGATCACGGCGGCCGAATCCGGGCCGAACGCCTCGACCGAGAATGAGGCGACGATCGGCGCGTAGTTCGAGCCGAGCACCGCGCGATAGACGGACAGCGTCGAG
>JACQES010000419.1 GCA_016200495.1 Gemmatimonadota bacterium | reverse complement strand
GGAGCTGGACGACTCAACGCAGGTTGACCCAACGAAACGGGGCCGCCATCACTGGCGGCCCCGTTTCGCGTTGCGGCGGGGCGGCGCCTGCCGCCCTCGCCGGGTTCGGTGTCGTTCGTCGCCGCGCGGCTACTGTCGCATGACGTTGAAGGTCAGCGACGGCGGGAAGAACGAGACCCCCGGGATCGCATCGCCGCCGAGATTCGGCGTTGCCACGACCGTGTTGAGGCCCGGCAGGTGACCGGTCGTCCAGCAGATGCCGGACTTCCCGAAGGGACCGGTGAGCGTCTGCGCCACCGATGCGAACGTGCCGCACGCGAGCGTGGATGGATCTTCGGGCGCGATCGAGCCGCCCCCGGCCGTCACCTGCCATGTGATCGGCACATTCGTGAACGGCGTGCCGAGCAGCGTCGTGAGCGTCACGAGCGGCCGGCACTCCGGGGCGAGCGGCATCCGCTCGAACGGCGCCACCGAACAGTCGAGCGCGAACGCACCCTTCGTGCGGCCGGGCGTCGCCTGGAGCGCGCGCGCCGGGGCCCCCGGCACCGCGGTCACGCCTGGGCCATCGGAGACCGTGGGCAGGGCCGGCGTCCGCAGGAACTCGTTGGCCGAGCCTCCCACGCCACCGCCGAACGACAGGACCGGATCGACCGGCGCGAAGGGGCTGAACTCGTTCGCCGAGCCACCGACGCCACCCGTACCGAGCCGCGACGCGGCATGCGCGACCGTCGGCAGCACGAGGTTCGCGATCGTCGCGAGCCACGCGCTCCCCGTGGAGGTCGCACCCGAGGCGATGGACGGCGGGCAGGTGAGGAAGTTGGCCGGCGCGGGCGGCGTGACCTCGAAGCCGAAGCTCGCCTGGTGCCCGAGGCGCAACCGGTTCCGGATCGAATCCGGGACCGTGATGGCCGGGCACACGCCCACGATGACCGGTGCGGTCAACGGCGCGTTGGTCGCGGAGAGCTTGGTGAACTCGAAGTAGCCCGGGTACTGGTCGAGCTTGGTGTTGAGCGGGCCGCCGCCGAGCGGGAAAGTGTTCGGAATCGCCGAGATCGTGAGCAGGGTCGGCTCGCTCACCGGGTTCGCCGGGAAGGCGACGCCGGCGTCGCCGGTGGTGTTCACGATCACCTGCGCCTGGTCGCTCGGCAGAATGAGCACCGTCGTCCCGCCCGAGCCGGGCACCAGCCCGGCCATGCACAGGATGCCGTTGATGAGCTGCTGCGCGTCGAAGGTCAGCCCCGCGGTCCGGCGCTGGCCGAGCTTGAGCAGGATGAACTGCACCGCGTCCATGGCCGCGGTCTTGGCTGCCGCCGAATCTCGGCGCGCCAGTGCGCGCGCGACCTGGTCGATCTTGGCCGTCACCGACTTGTAGTTCGGCCCGCCCGTCGTGAAGACCTCCTGCGCCAACTGGTAGAGCGCGTTGACGCTGAGACAGGCCCCGCCGGACGTCGTGCCGCTCGCACCCGCGCCCCTGCCGGACGACAGCGCGGCCGCCGAGTTGGGGTCCGTCGGCAACACACTGTGGCGCGAATCCGCGCATGAGACGGCCAGCAGGGTGGCTGCAGCCGCGAACAGCGTTCGGTGGAATCGCCGCATAGTGCGCTATCTCCTTTCAGGAAAACACCTTACGAAACAGGCCAGCACGACCGATGCCGCCACGAGTTGGGGCGGCAGCGCCTTGCTCCCGTCAATCACGCAAATGTGAGGCCTGTTACACCGTGCATCGTCGGGGAATCCCGTGCGTCGCCCGCGCTCAGCGCGTGGAGCCCACCAGCTGCTTGTACTCCGGCGTTTCGCTGAGGTCCTTGAACCACCAGCCCGGATCGTCCGCGTAGGCCCGCACGCGCTGCGGATTGGCCACGAAGTAGGTCTTGAGGAGGCGGATCGCGTCCGCCTTGTCGCCGAGCGTCGCGTGGGCGAACGCGGCGACCAGCGCATTCTCGCGCGAGGGGTCCACCGTCGCATCCCCTTCGTTCCGGCCGATGACCCGGCGCGCGCTGTCGGCGAGCGCCGCGTTGCCCTTGCTGGCGCGCCCCAGCACGACCGCCGCCAGCAGGCTCGCGTTGAGCCGCTGGCTGGGTTGCCGCGCCGGCGGGGTGAGCGCCACCACGGAGTCGGCGAGGCGCCAGGCCGTCGCAACGTCGGGCTCCTGGCTGCGCGTCGTGAGCATGAACAGCCGGCAGCGCGTCGCCAGCACCGTCACGGGGAATCGGCGCCGCGTCTCGGCGCACCACTGCTGCGCCTTGTCGAACTGCCCGAGGTCGTACGAGGCGAGGAAGAGCCGCCCGAGGATGACGTCGGCATTCGCGAGGAACTCGTCGGCTTCGAGCGCCCGCTGGGCCGCGAGGCTCACGTCGGTCACCGCGCCGTCGTTGTAGTACAGGTGCGAGAGCGACGCGAAGGCGCCCGCCTGCAGCTTGTTCAGCTGCGTGGCCTGCTCGAGGTCCGCGCGCGCCGCCTTGATGAGCGCCTTGGCCGCGGCCGCGTCGGCCGGCGGCGCCTGCAGCCAGGTGAAGTACTGCAGGTTGCCGCGCGCCTCGAGGGCGTCGGCGTCGTTCGGGTCGAGCGCGAGCGCGCGCGCCGCGTGGCCCATCCCGACGTCCACCCACGTGCGGATCGCCGCGGGGTCGCGCCCGGCGAGGCGGGCCCGGCGATAGGCGAGCGTCGCCCGCGCCACCACGGGGTCGGCCCACTTCGCATCCTCGCGCTCGGCGGCGGCGAAGAGCGAATCGGCGGCGGCGAACGCGCGCGCGATGGCCGCCGTGTCGCCCTTGGCCACCGCGGCGTCGGCGTTCTTGCGCTCGACCTCACCGCGCTGGAGCAGGAGCCACGCCGCGGTGCTCGCCGTGCTCGCCTGCTGCTGCCGGACCTGGATCTCCTGCTTGAGCTGCTGGCGGATCAGGTCCGACGCCACGACGCTCAGCGTGTCGCGCATCGCGAGCAGGTCGCCGGCGGGCTGCACGAAGCTCTTGCGGGCGAGGTTCACGCCGCTGGCGTCGTCGAGCCGCACGCTCACGCGCACCTTGTCGCCGTCGGGCTCCACCTCGCCGCGCACGAGGTAGCCCACGCGCAGCGCGCGCGCGATCGAGTCCGGCGCGAGGTCCGACGCGCGGTAGCGCCCGACGCCGCCCTGCGAGATCACGGTGAGGCTCGACGCGCCCGACAACGTCCGGATCAGCCCTTCGGTGAGGCCGTCGGCCAGCGGGGCGAGGTGCGCGTCCTTGCTCGCGTCCTTGAAGTACAGCACGGCGAGGCGCCGCCCCTCGGGTCCGACCGCGACCGGCGCGGTGCCCTTCCCCAGCATGCGCCACGCCCCGAACGCCCCCACGAGCACGATCGCGGCGATGCCGGCCATCATGGCCCACGGGGTCCGCTTCGGCGGCGCCGCGACCTCGGCGAGCGTCGCCTGCGCCCCCGTCGGCACGCGACGGCTCGAGGTCATCCGCATGGCGCGCATGGTGGCCGTCGAACCACCCGGCGGCAGGCCGAGCACCTCGGCGAACGCGGCCGCGGACTGCGGGCGATCGGCCGGCTGCTTGGCCATCGCGAGGAAGATCGCTTCCTCCACTTCCTCGGGCACCGTGTTGCGCACGATGCGGATGCTCGGCACCCCCTCCATCGCATGGCGCGCCATGATCTGCGCGGCGTTGCGTCCGGTGAACGGCGGCTCGCCGGCGAGCATCTCGTAGAGCATGCAGCCGAGCGAGTAGATGTCGGCGGTCGGACCGACGACCTCGCCCATGGACTGC
>JACQES010000418.1 GCA_016200495.1 Gemmatimonadota bacterium | reverse complement strand
GTTGCCCTGCGCGCGCTCGGCCGTGGCCAGCACCGCCGGGATCGCGCGAGCCGCCGCGCGCGAGCGACGCACGTCGCCCTGGGCGAGCGCGCCTTCCATGCGTTCGCGCAGCAACACCACCAGCGCGTCGAGCGTGTCGGAGAAGGCGCCGCGGGCGCCGGTCGCGCCCTGCACGAACGCCGCCCGGTACCGCTCGGCGCGGTCGCTGCCCGCGGCGGCGAGAATGCGCGCCGCGTTCTCGCGCGCAGCCGACACGTCCGCCGCGTTGAGCAGCGCGCCCGGAAGGCCACGGGCCCGCCGCACGCGAGCGGCCACGGGTTCGGTCCCCGCCTTGTCCAGGTGCGCCGCCACGAGCGGATGCTCGACGAAGCGCTGGACGTCGGCGTCACCGAGCGGACGCGCGGCCACGCTCACGACCCGGCTGCGGATGGTGGGGAGCAGGGCGCCAGGCTCGCTCGACGTCAGGATCAGCATGGTGCCGGCCGGCGGCTCCTCGAGGAGCTTGAGGAAGGCGTTGGCCGATTCCTCGTGCCCACCCTGCGCCATCCGGTCGGCCTCACCAACCACGATCACCCGACGGCGCGCCATGGCGGGCCGCCGTAGCCCCTCACGCACGATGGCGCGGGTCGCGCCAATGAAGATGCCGGCATTCCCCGGTGGGGCCGGGTAGAGCCCGTTGGCCTCGCAGCGTGACGTCACGGCGTCGCCCAGATTGCCCATGACCTCGTCCGGCGAGTCATCGGACCCGTCGTCGTCGCGCGTTCTCGGAAAGACCCACGTCAGGTCGGGGTGGGCCAACTCGAACGACAGCTTGCAGTTGGGGCAGGCGCCGCAGGGGGCGTCCGCCTGGTCGCAAAGGAGCAGGGTCGCCAGCCAGAGGGCCAGCCGCTGCTTGCCGACCCCGCGGGGCCCATGCACCAACAGGCTCGACGGGAGGGTGCCCCTCAAGGCACTCTCGGCGAGTCGGTCGCGCAGGGCTCCGTGCCCGAACAGCGGGATGATCGGCATGGATGAATGTTGGGTACCCCCCGGTCGGCGTGGTAGGGGTTCGCTGAAATTGTCGTGATTCGGCCAAAAAGGCATGGGCTGTGGATAAGTCCATAATGCTATTCGTAGCAACACTTTGTGTTGCAGAAAAGATGAGAGGAACGAATCGTCTCAAACCGGCTAGTTACACGCGACGAAGCACGTTCGGACCCCACGCGGAGGGCGAGATGGCGACCGACGAAGGCGCGGGAGCGAGACCAGCAGGCTCGGCTCTTTCATTGAAGGGCCCGCCCAGCCAGCCAGCCGGGGGTGGGAACGCTGAGGCCGGTGGGGGCGGCGAGCTGCTTGGCGCCGCCGAAGGCGCTGCACACCCCGAACAGCTCCCGAGGGTCGTGCATCGCCACCACTGGGTCGTCCGGCTGACCCATTGGGTCAACGCGCTGGCGCTGACAGTCATGATCGGGTCCGGCCTGCGCATCTACAACGCCTCCCCGGGGTTCGCGCCCAAGGGGAACAGCTTCTGCTGCTGGCCGTGGGAAGGCATGGCCGTGCCGGCCTGGACCACGTTTGGCGGCTGGCTCGGGGGCGCGAGGCACTGGCACTTCGCGGCCATGTGGGTGCTCGTGCTGAACGGGCTCGTCTATCTCGGCTTCATCTGGCTGCACGGCGAGTGGCGCGACCTGGTGCCGCGGCGCGGCTTCGTGCGTGATGCGATCGCCATGGCGCGGTTCTACCTGTTCGTGAGCCGCGAGCACCCGCGGCAGGGCAAGCACAATGCGCTCCAGCGGGGCGCCTACTTCGTGCTGCCGTACGTCGGGGCCGCCAGCGTCATCACCGGCCTCGCGATCTGGAAGCCGGTCACGCTCGGCTGGCTCACCGCGCTCATGGGCGGCTATCACTGGGCCCGCTTCTGGCATTTCGGCGCCATGGCGCTGCTCGTGGTGCTGGCGCTCGGCCACGTCTTCATGGTCTTGGCGGTGGACCCGTGGTCGCTGCGCGCCATGATCACCGGTGGCTACAACCCGGCGCGCAGTCCCGAGGAGCGGAATGCCCGCCCCTTCGTGAACCTGTTCGGGCGCCCCGCGCCCAAGGCGGATGCATGAAGCCGGATCGTTGGGTCGGAGCGCCGCGCGCGCTGCGCGGCCTGGTCGAGCCCGCCGACCGGCGCGGCTTCTTTCGGACCGCCGGCGGGTTGCTGGTGAGCGCGACCCTGCTCGCGGCCTGTGATTCGGACGGGCCGGAGTCGGCGGCCAAGTGGCTGGCGTACGCCGAGAAGAAGAATGAAGGACTCGAACGGGCGCTGTTCCGGCACACGCGGATGGGTTCGGCGCCCGCCTCGCTCAAGCCCGGAGGCGACGAGTTCCCGAGCTACTTCATCGCCGACGAGACGCCCACGTGGGACGAGGCGACGAAGGGGCCCTGGCGCCTCACCGTGAACGGCCTCGTGGAGCGGCCGCTGTCGCTGTCGCTGGCCGAGCTCGCGGCGATCGGCGTCGTCACGCAGCGCGTGCCGCACTTCTGCGTCGAGGGGTGGACGGCCGTGGCGGAGTTCAGCGGCGTGCGCGTCTCGGCGCTGGCGAAGGCGGCCGGGGCCAAGTCGGGCGCGG
>JACQES010000017.1 GCA_016200495.1 Gemmatimonadota bacterium | reverse complement strand
GATCGTCGTCGTCATCATCGGCATCCTGGCCGCGATCGCGATCCCGAAGTTCGCCAACACGAAGGAGAAGGCGTACATCGCGGCGATGAAGTCGGATCTCCGCAACCTCGCCACGGCGCAGGAGACCTACTTCGGCGACTACCAGACGTACGCCGTCGCTTCGGCCACCGGCCTCTTCGCCAAGAGCGGCCAGAACATCTGGCAGCCCTCATCCGGCGTGAACATCGTCGCCGGCGGCACGGCCGGCACGACCAACGGCTGGAACGCGCAGACCTCGCGCGCCGGCACGACGCAGACCTGCTCGATCTACGTGGGCGCCGGCGGCACGGGCGTCTTCGTCGGCTCGGGCCAGCAGGAAGGCGAGCCGACCTGCTACTAGGTCGCGACCTCGCGGACGCGACGCGGGCCAGGGGATGCTCCCCTGGCCCGCGCTGTTTTCGGCCGGCGCGAATTCGCTGGGGTGGGCAAGGCCCGGGGTAACGCGCCCGGCCGCGACGCGACGAGGTTGGCGCATGACGCGCACCCTGCATGGCCGCCTGCGCCGCGGCCAGACCATCATCGAGCCGATCGTCGCGCTCGCCCTCCTCGCGATCGGGGCCCTCGGATCCGCCGCGCTCCTCGCGCACGCCCTCCATCGGCTGGCGCGCGTGGCGCAGCTTGCCCACACGCGCGACGCCGCGCTCGCCGCCACCATGCGCGCGGCGGCGCAGCCCTGCGGCGCCACCGACCGCGGCGTCCAGGCGCTCGCGATCGTGTGGACCGACTCGCTCTCCGGGCAGGTGACGGCGCGCGCCGCCGGCGCACCGTGCGCCCAATGACGGTGCGCACCCGGCGTCGCGGCTTCTCGATGGCCGAGACGGTCGTCGCGGTGGTCATCGCCGGTGCCGTCGGCGCCATCGTCGCGACGCTCGTGCTCCGGCAGGGCGCCGCCGGCAGCCAGGCGCTCCGGCATGCCGCGGCCCACGCGCAGCGCGCGCAGGCCAACGCGGCGCTCGCGGCGGAGCTGGCGCCCCTGGCGCACGGCGCGGGGCGCGTGGCGCTCGCGCACGATTCCGTCGTCGAGTTCGAGGCGTCGGTGGGCGTCGCGCTCATCTGTCGCGCCGCCGTGGCGGGCGCTCGGAGCCTCGCGGTGGCCGCTGCGGGGAGCGCGAGTCCGATCGCTGCCGACGGCTGGGCCCGCGCCGCCGCCGCCGGCGACTCGGTGCTGGTATTCGATGCCGCGTCAGGCGCATGGGACGGGGCGACGCTGGCCTCGGCGTCCACCGGGAGCTGCGCGTCGGGCGCGCTTGCGGGTACGGCGCGCCTGCTCTCGCTCGCCGCGCCCGGACTCCGCGCCGACGCGCCGCTCGGCACCCCGGTGCAGGTGCGCCGTCGCGTGCGCTGGTCCAGCTATCGGGCCTCGGACGGCCGCTGGTACTTGGGCATCCGCGAACGCACCGGGGGGCGATGGGCCACGGTGCAGCCGGTGGCCGGCCCGCTCGATGCCGGCGCCGGACCACCGCGTCCCTTTGCCCTGCTCGACGCGGCGGGCGCCGCGGTGTCGGCCACCACGGGAATCAGCGGCGCCTCACTGCTCGAGGTGCGCCTCTCGCTGGAGGATGAGCGATCGGCCGACCGGCAGACCCTCGTGGCGCCACTGCGCGTCCGTCCATGACCGGCGCTTGCCGCACTCGCCAGGGCAGCGCGCTCCTGGCCGTGCTGCTCGCCCTCGTGGTGTTGGGCGCGCTGGGTGGCGCGCTGGCTCACCGCGCGATCGCGCAGGGCGAGGCGGCGAGCGGACTCGCCCGCGCGGACGCGGCCCGCGCCGCCGCCGACGCGTCCGTCGTGGCAGCATGGCGCGGATGGGACGGCGTTCTCCGCGCCGCTGACTCGGTCGGGCTGGTCGAACGGCGCACGATCGCCGCCGACTCGGCGGTCGTGGAACTCACCACGTGGCATCCGTCACCCCGTCTGTGGTGGATCAGCGCGCAGGCCTGGGGCGCGACGGGCCCCCTGGGACGACCGTCGAGCCGGGCGGCCGCCCTCGGTCTCTGGCTGGCTGTGGACGTGCCGATGCCGGTGGCGGCGGTGACGGGCGCGGCCGCCGTAACCATCCAGCCCGCCGCGCATCTCGACGGACCTGGTGGAGCGGGCGCGGGATGGACCTGTCCGCTTCGGCCACTCGAAGCGGCGGACCTGAGCGCGTCCGGCAGCCTCGCCGCGTCGACGGGGTCGGTGACCGGTCCGGTCCGCATCGGAGCTGGAAATGTGTGCACGGCGTGGGACACCGCATGGGCCGCGCTGGTCGCCCGAGCCGACGTGTCGCTGCCGGTCGACACGATGCTCACCCCCATGCCCGGCACGGACTCGACGCGGTGTGCCGCCGGCTGGGGCGATCCCAGCCGCAGTTCCGTGGCTCCGTGCGGACGCCGGTTCGTCGTCGTGCACGCCGCTGGTTCACTCACGCTCTCCGGGGGCCAGGCCCAGGGCCTGTTCCTCGTGGAGGGGCCGCTCGTGCTGGAGGCGGGAGTCCGCGTCGCCGGGCTGGTCGTGGCTAGGGGCCCGGTGACGCTCCGGCAAGGCGCCGAGCTGGTCGGCGCGCTCATCGTCGTGGGACCGGGCGCCCCGGTCCGGATCGAGGACACCAGTCGGCTGCTCGGATCGGGCTGCGCGGCCGGAGCCGCGCTTCGCGGAGGGACCCTGCTCACAGAACTTCCGGTGCAGGGATGGTATCAGTTGTGGTAACCCGTGCAGGAAACGGGCCATAATGTTGTGACATAGACACTTCGGCGATCAGGGACCGTTGTTACCTTTTTCCCCCCTGCTCGTTGGACTGGTGGCCATCACCCCCCGCAGGCGTACCCTGCGGGGATGAGTGGCCGGGTCGCGTGCGGCGCAAGCCACCGCGGGACGTCCACGCGTTTCCCCCCCGAACCCGTTCGCCTCATGGCGCTCTTCGGTCGAAACAAGACGACGATCGGCCTTGATATCGGCTCCGGCCTGATCAAGGTCGCCGTCATCGAGCACGGGCGCAGCGAGCCCGAGCTCTCCAAGGTCGTGATCACCCCGCTCACCGGCGACGCCATCGTCGAGGGCGAGATCATGGACCCCGGCATCGTCACTGACGCGATCCGGCAGGCGCTCGAGGCGGCGGGGGTCAAGTCCAAGACCGTCGTGACGGCCGTCGGCGGCCGCGACGTGATCATCAAGAAGATCCAGATCGAGCGCGTGAAGGAGCAGCAGGCGCGCGAGCTGATGCGCTGGGAGGCCGAGCAGCACGTCCCGTTCGACATGGAGTCGGTGGAACTGGACTTCCAGATCCTCGACCCCGACGGCGACGGGCTGGAGATGCAGGTGCTGCTCGTCGCGGCCAAGCGCGACCTGATCGAGTCGAAGCTCCGGCTCCTCGCCGACGCCGGGGTCACCCCGTCGGTCGTGGACGTGGACGCCTTCGCGCTGCACAACGCGTTCGAGCTCAACTACCCCGACGCCATGCAGGGCGTCGTCGGGCTGGTCAACATCGGGCACGAGGTCACGAACATCAACATCCTCGACGACGGCGTGCCGATCCTGACCCGTGACATCACGGTCGGGACGCGGCGCTTCCGCGAGGACCTGCAGCGCGATCGCGGGCTCGGCGCCGACGAGGCGCAGGCGCTCGTGCAGGGGTACGACCGTTCGCCGCAACTGGACGCCGTCATCGAGAGCCGCGGCGAGGAAGTCGCCGTCGGCATCGAGCGCGCCGCCGCGTTCCTCGCGTCGAGCTCGCGCACCGGCACCCAGATGCGCGCGGTCTACGTCTGCGGTGGCGGCGCGCGGATCCCGGGGCTGTCCGAGGCGCTCGGCGCGCGGCTGCGGCTGCCCGTCGAGCTCGCCAATCCGCTGGCCAACCTCAAGGTGCGGGACGGGGCACTCGAGTCGCTCGTCACCGACGAGGTCGCGCCCCTTCTCATGCTGCCGGTGGGGCTCGCGCTCCGCCAGCTCGACTGACCGGGGAGCGCGCGAACCATGATTGAAATCAACCTCCTTCCAGGCGGGAAGAAGAAGACGCGCAAGGGCGGCGGCTCGAGCGTGGACTTCAAGGCGCTCCTCGCGAACGCCACCGCCAAGATCAAGGATCCGTACCTCGTCGGCGCGATCGCCTCGTGGGTCATCGCGCTCGGCGCGGTGGGCTACCTGTGGACGTCGCAGGGCTCGCGCGCCGACGAGCTCAAGGCGCGGCAGGAGAAGGCCGTCGCCGACTCGGCCAACTTCGCCAAGGTCATCTCCGAGCAGACGCGCGCCACGGCGCAGCGCGACTCGGTGCGCCGCCAGTTCCAGATCATCCGGATGATCGACGGCAACCGCTACATCTGGGCGCACCTGCTCGACGAGGTGAGCCGGTCGCTGCCGGAGTACACCTGGATCACCGGGGTGCGACAGCTGGGCGGCTTCACGCCGCTCCCGCCCAAGCCCGTGGATCAGCCCGGGGCCAAGAAGACGGCCGCCGACACCGCGCTGCCGGCGCCGCCGCCGCTCCAGTTCCGCCTCTCGGGCAACACGGTGGACATCCAGGCGCTCACCCGCTTCATGCGGCTGCTCGAGGCCTCGCCCTTCATCAAGGGGGTCACGCTGCTCAGCTCCGAGCTCACCACCGGCGAGAAGGGGAAGGAGTTCACCAAGTTCGAGTTGCAGTGCGAATACGAGCAGGCCCCCGCGAGTGCGCTGCGCACCACCCAGCTTTCGGTGAAGGTGAAGTAGCATGGCCGGCCTCCCTCCGATGACCGAGCGCGACCGCAACATCCTGGTCGTGGGCGTCTTCGCCTTCCTGGCGGCGGGCGCGTACTGGTACTTCCTCTACAACGACAAGCAGACGGAGCTCGACACGCTCGAGGCCAGCATCGCCAAGCTCGACACGGCGAACATGAAGGCCAAGAAGCTGCTGCAGCGCGGCAAGCTCGAGGAACTGCGCGCGGAGACCGAGCGGTCGCAGAAGTCGCTCGAGCTCATGCGCCAGCTCGTTCCCACGGGCAACGAGGTGCCCGCGCTGCTCGACCAGGTGTCGAGCGCCGCGAAGGCCGCGGGGCTCGAGGTCAGTGCGGTCAAGCCGGAGCCGATCTCGGTCGGGGCCGAGTTCGACACGTACCGCTACTCGATCAGCGTCGTGGGCCCGTACCACGCCGTGGCGTCGTTCCTCGCGTCGGTCGGTTCGCTCACCCGCATCATGGCGCCGGTCAACGTCTCGGTGGACCTGAGCACCCAGGCCAACAAGGCCAAGGTCACGCGCAAGGGCGAGGCGATGCTCTCGACGACCTTCGAGCTGCAGACCTACGTGGCGCACACGTCCGCGCCCGCGACGCCGGCCAAGCCGGCAGGGAAGGCATGATGCGCCTCGCGTTGCTGCTGCTCGTGGCGGCGCCGCTCGTGGCGGGCGCGCAGGCCAAGGGGGCGGCCCCCAAGGGCGCGGCGCCCAAGGCCGGACCGATCACGGCGGGGGGCTCGTCCACCGCGCGTGCCGCGGCTCCCGCGCCGGCGGCCACGGCGGCCACGGCGGCCACGGCGGCGGCGCCGGCGAAGCCGGGTGCCGCTCCGGCCAACAAGGGCGGCGCGTCGGCTCCGGCGACGGCTCCTGCGGTTGCCGCAAAGCCGGGTGCGCCCTCCGCCGTGCCGGCCACCGTGGCCGCGAAGCCGGGTGCGGCCGCCACGCCGCCCGTAACGGCGGCTGCCAAGCCCGCGGTCCCCGCTGCGGTCGCCGCCAAGCCGGGTGCCGCACCCGCTCCCACCCCGGGCGCCAAGACGGCAGTCGCTGCGGCCGGCGTCGCCGCTGCCGGTGCGGCCGCTGCGGCGGCCAAGCCAGGTGCCGCGCCCGCCAAGGGCGAGCCGGCCAAGGACGCGCCGGCGCCGGCCGTCGCGCAGGGCGCCGCCACGCCGGCCGCGGCGCAGGGCGGCACCGGGGCCAGCATCACCATCGACCGCGAGCTCTACACCTACGAGCGCGGCGGCCGTCGCGACCCGTTCAGCTCGCTGCTCCAGTCGGACGACCTCAAGCCCGCCGTTTCGGATCTCAAGCTGATCGGCGTGGTGCTCGACCCGCGCGGACGGAACTCGATCGCCGTCATGCGCGACCTCAGCACGAAGGAGCTCTACCGCGTGCGGCCCGGCCAGAGCGTCGGCCGGCTGCGCGTGACCAACATCGGACAGCGCTCGGTGACGTTCCTCATCGAGGAATTCGGCGTGACGCGACAGGAGACCTTGTCGCTCCGTGATTCGACCACTGCGAGGACCCCATGATGACGCGACCCTTCCCCGTGCGGACGGCCCTGCTGGCCCTGGCGCTCCTCGCCGGGCCCGCGACCGCGAGCGCCGCCTCCGCCCGGGCGGTGCCCGTGCCGCGCCCTGCCGGCTCCGTCAGCGCGCTCAGCATCGTGCCGAACGCCGGCAAGACCGAGGTCATCATCGCGGTTG
>JACQES010000431.1 GCA_016200495.1 Gemmatimonadota bacterium | reverse complement strand
CGGTCGTCGCCCCCTCGGCCGTGGTGCGCGCCGGGCTTGAGGCGCTCCTCTCGCACGGCGACGACCTGGTCGTGGTGGGCACGGCCGCCACGCGCGACGCCCTCGGCGACTTGGGCGCCGCCGACGTGGACGTGCTCGTGATCGACGACGACGCGCGCGCGCACCTGGCCGAGCTGCGTGCCGACGCCACCGACGATGACGCCCCCGGTGGTCCCGCCATCGTCCTGCTCGTCGAGGAACCCACGCCGGCCATCGCGCGCGACGCGATCGCCGCCGGCGTGCGCGCCCTCCTGCCGCGCGACGCGGCCGAGTCGGCGCTCCACGCCGCGGTGCGCGCCGCGGCAGCCGGACTCATCGTGCTCACGCCGGAGGCCGCGCGCCCCGATCCCGCGCGTCGCCCCGGCCGCCCGCCCGGCGACGCACCGCGCGCCGGCCTCCTCACCCCGCGCGAACTCGAGGTGCTGCAGGCACTCGCCGAGGGGCTGGCGAACAAGCAGGTCGCCGCGCGCCTCGGCATCTCCGAGCACACCATCAAGACGCACGTCGCCGCGGTGTTCGACAAGCTCGGCGTCACCACGCGCGCGGAAGCGGTGGCGCGGGGGGTGCAGCTGGGGGTGTTGATGTTGTAGCAGGCCGCGCGTTGACGCGGCTCGCGCTCTGTCAGCCGCGCATCACGAAGCGCCCCAACGCGGCGGCTCCGCGGTATGCTTCACCGGTTCGCGCACCAGTCGCCGTCACCCGCGCCTCCGGGGAGTGTTCATGCGCCGCGCCGTGTACGCCGTTGCAACCTCCGCTCTCATTGCTGTCGGCGCGGCCGCGCAGCCATCCGCGACGCCCGCCGCGTCGCCACCCGCCCCGCCCGCGCGCATGACCATCGCCGCGCGCTGGGTCCTCGACGGTCGCGGCGCGATCGTCGAGAACGCGACCGTCGTCATCGAGCAGGGCCGCATCGCGCGCATCGAGCGGCGCTTCGCGAAGGACGCGACGCTCTCCTTTCCCTCGGGCGCGCTCCTCCCGGGCCTCATCGACGTGCACGTGCACCCGGCGTCCATCGAGCGCGACGGCCGCCTGGGCGCCATCGGCGACAACGCGGCGCCGGGACCCTCCATGCTCCTCGCGGTCGCGAACCTCGCGCGCACGCTCCGCGCCGGCTACACGACCGTGCTGAGCCTGGGCTCGAACGCCGACCTCGACCTCCGCGCCGCGATCGCCGAGGGACGGTTGGCGGGCCCGCGCCTTCTCACGACGCTCGCGCCGATCAACAACGCGCAGCTCACTCCCGATTCGCTGCGCGCCCTCGTGCGCCAGCGCGCCGCAGCCGGCGCCGACGCCATCAAGCTCTTCGCCTCGCTCGGGCTCGGCGACGGCGGCGCGCCGACCATGACCAGCGAACAGCTCGATGCCATCTGCGGCGAGGCGCGCACCACGGGCCTGCGCTCCGTCGTGCACGCGCACTCGAGCGAGAGCATCCGCCGCGCCGTGATGGCGGGGTGCACCGCCATCGAGCATGGCGTCTTCGTGGACCAGCCGGTGCTCGACCTCATGGCCGAGCGCGGCACCTGGTTTGATCCGCAGTGCACGATGGTGTTCGACAATTACCTCGAACACCGGCTCACCTGGTTCGCCGGCGGCAGCTACGCCAAGCCCGAGGGCGAGGTGCTCCTCAAGCGCGGGCGCGAGCTGGGCGCCACGCTCACGCGCGCCGCCGCGGCCACCAAGGGACTCAAGCTCGCCTTCGGCACCGACGCCGTGGCTGTCGGCAACGGCCGCAACACCGACGACCTCCTCTGCCGCGTGGAGCGCGGCGGCCAGCGCCCCATGGACGTCATCGTCACGGCCACGTCGCGCAACGCCGAGTCGCTCGGCCTCGCCAACGAACTCGGCGCCATCGCCCCCGGCCTCGCCGCCGACCTGATCGTCGTCGCCGGCAACCCTGCGGCCGACATCCATGCCCTGAGCCGCGTCGGCCTCGTCATGCGCGGCGGCATCGTCCATCACTTCGATCCAACCCAGCTCCGGCCGTAGCAAAGAGCTCCAACACAGAGGCACGGAGGCACAGAGAACCGCGAGACGAACGAATGCACTCGGGGGCGCATGCGCAATCACTCCACGCAGGCGCCCCCAAAGTTCTTGCACTTCCTCGCAGTCCTCCGTGCCCCCGTGCCTCTGTGGTAAAACGGTCCGAGGCGAACTCTCGGTGTGCCCGGTGTGCTCGGTGGTTGTTGCGCGACGAAAGGTTTTGCAGTGACAACCGGGAGGTCTTGCAGTGAATCTCCCTACTATAGAGCAGATCGGCCGCTAATCGCCCCCTGAACCCCGCCCGGAACCTACCCCCGGGCGGGGTTCCTCCACGTGGCCTTGAACGGCCTTCGACGGTCGTTCGGCAGCAGCACGATCGGGTAGATGATGGTGCCGTCGGCGAGGGCACCCCATCGATTGGCCAAGGCCGCGCCGTCGATGACGCCGTAGTAGTGATTGGGCCGCCCAGAGAGCTCACCCATCGGCGCCTGCAGGTCGCTGAAGGGGGCAAGCAGATCCAGCCCCAGCGCGAGGTGCAGCACGATGTCGCTGCGCCCGGTGAGACCCACGCGAGCGCCGGTGGCTGGGTCGCTCTTCTTGAGCTCGACGAGTAGCTCGAAGTCGTTCCCGGGCGAGATCTCGCCCAGGTCGTCCAGGTCGTCCGTGACAGGGGCCGTCATCACACGCCTCCGCGCAGAAGTCGCACCGCGATGGCGACGCCGGCGCGCACGGTGCGCACCGCGATCGCGGGCCCAGCTCGCACCACGCTGAGCGCGACGTTCAGCAGCTCCGCGGCGCCCGGCCCCCACGCCAGCGTGCCCGTGCTCGCGATCGTGGCAGCCAACGATCGGAAGAGAGATCCCGCCCGAGCGAGGGCGCCGCCTCCCACGATGCCCGCCGCGAGCGCGCGCGTTGAACGACGTGTGAGCGCGGCGGCTCCATTCACAGCACCGCTCGCAGCCTTCCCGATCGCGCGGCCGAGCGTGCCCGCAGCGTTCACGGATCCGCCGATCGCCTTCGCGAGCAGCTTGATGCTCCCGAGCGTCGCTGTGGCACTCACGCTTCCGGCCAGTGCGCGCGCTTCAAGGCGGGTCAACACCCCCGCG
>JACQES010000430.1 GCA_016200495.1 Gemmatimonadota bacterium | reverse complement strand
GGCTAACCCAGGCTACTTGTTTATATTTAACCGCACACGCAAACGACGATGCGTTTCGGCATCCACGCTGTCGGGGAATAAAATCACGGAGAGTTTTTTGCGTGAGACTGTGTCCCTGAATCTCAGGATCACCACCTGCGGATGGACATAGGTATCGGGCAGCAACTCTGCCATCAAGGTATCGCCTTGCGCGGTGGTGAGCCGCCATTCATCCTTGGCGTCCCACACCAAACCGACGACGGCGCGTTTGCTGCGCAGCATGACGCGGTAGTAAAAATTGTAAACGGCGCTTGCGAGCACCAGCACGGCCAGCAGCATCTTTATCCACCACGGAATCGAAAGCGGCGGGATGACGGCCAGCGCTCCCGCATGAATCAACAACACCAGGATAGCCAATTGGCGTGAAGGGAAAAGTTGCAGCCTAAGCGGCGTCGCAGGACTACACGGCCGTGTGGCTCAACCCCACGGGGCGCGACTCCGCGGTGCGCTTCGACGTCGCCGTGGACCGCACCCCGTCGCGCGTGGCGGCGCTCGGGGTCGCGTACGACAACGACATGGTGGGGCGGCTCTGGGTGGGCGTCGCCAACCGCGGCCTCTTCGGCAGCGACTTCACCGGCGGCGTGACCGGGGCGTTCGGCAAGTACCGCCAGGAACTCACCGTCGGCGTCGAGCGCCAGCAGGCGGCGGTGCTCTCGACGGTGATGCCCTTCCGCGTGCGGCTCCGCGTGGCCAACGAGGACGTGCGGCGCCTCGTGATCGTCGGCAGCGACCTGCTCGAACTCCCGGCCATCAACACCAACGAGGCGATCCTCACCCTCGGGCTCGGTTCCACGCTGGAGCGCTTCCAGTGGGACCTGGCCGCGGTCGGGCACAGCTGGCTCGAGCCGGGGCGCGGTCGCACCGTGGCCGGCGGCGTGTACGCGCGGCTGCGCCGCCCGCTCGACAGCGAGAACGACGTCGTGCGCATCGAGACGTGGGTGACCAACGAGTACGTGCAGGGGGCGCTGGCGCTCGCGCAGGCGTGGAGCTTCGGCGACTTCGAGGTGCGGCCACACGTGTTCGTCGGGTACGGGCGCTCGCTTCCCGCGCAGCGCTGGTTCACGCTCGGTGGCTGGGACGGCTTCCCCGGGTTCCGCACGGGGGAGAATCGCGGCGAGCACACGCTCGTGACCAGCATCGCCTTCCGCCAGAAGCTGACGTCGCTCGTGCGGCTCCGGCTCGACCTGGACGCGGGGGCGATCTCGTTCGGCTCGGGCTTCCTCGACAGGCAGCCCCTGCCGATCGACGCGTACGCCGGCACGTGGTACTACGGCGGCCGCATCGGGATCGAGGCCCGCACCCCGATCGGGCCGATCGTCGTGCAGGAGGGCCGCAACTCCGACGGCCGGAGGCAGCTGTTCGTGCGGATCGGGCGGTGGTTCTAGGGCGAGTGCGCGTGCGGTTGGGCTCGCGGGGGCACTGCTGAAAAGCATGCACCACCGAGCACACCGGGCACACCGAGCATGGCCAGGGCTTTCAACGCAGAGGCACGGGGGCACGGAGAACCGCGAGGTACGGCAAGAACTTCCGGGGCGCCTGCGTCGAGTGATCGCGCACGCGCCCCCAAGACGCATCGGTCGTTCTCAGCTTTCTCCGTGCCCCCGTGCCTCTGCGGTGCATCTCCGGCGCACGGAGGCCCGGAGCCCGCAGACTCTCCAGCCTCACCCAGGCGGAATCTCGTTGCACCCCGTCCGCCGCCTCGTATCCGCGATCGCGACGATCTTCCACCCGTCGCTCCCCTTCGCGAGCTGGAACGCATCCACCCCGCAGTGGTTGAGCCGCGTGCCGACGTAGAACGAGTACTCCACCCACACCGTCGCCAGATTGCCGTCCACCTGGATGACGGGATTCCGGATCCGCTCGTCGTACGTCTCCTTGTGCGGCGTGCCGATGGACTTGAGCCAGCCATCCACCGGATCCACCGTGACCACGGGCCCGCCATTGTTCGGCTTCTCCCCCGCGCTCACCAGCAGCGTGTTCGGGTGCAGCACGCTCCGCGCCTTGGCCGAGTCGGTCTGGCGCATCCCGTCGAAGAGCGTGACGATGACCGCCATGACCTCGCGATCGACGGCCGGGCTCGGCGCCTGGGCGCGGGCGAGCGCGGGGAGGAGCAGGGCGGCGGCGACCACCAGCGCGCGGCCTGGAACGGAACGGACGACGGTCATGCGGCCAACCTCGATGGAGGGGAGAACGTCAACTTTCCTCGACGACCGTGAAGCCGGCGCTCCGGAGCGCGTCCACGGCCACGGCGTACTGCCCACTACGGATCAGCAGCCAGTCGGTGTCATGGGTGCTGACGGCGAAGATCGGGATGCGCGCGATCGCCAGCGGCGAGGCGATGGACGTCAGGATGCCGGTCATGCTCAGGTCGAGCTGCATCGTGACGCGGAGCGCCGTGTAGCCGCGCTCGGCCTTCACCCCCTCCGGCACGAGCGCGTCGTCGCACACGATGCTCAGCTCGTGCGCGGTGCGCGTGACGGAGAAGAACGACCCGGCGGTCGC
>JACQES010000415.1 GCA_016200495.1 Gemmatimonadota bacterium | reverse complement strand
TCACCGCGATGTCGTCCTGGCGCAGCGAGCCGAACCCCGCCGGCGGGAGCGCGCCGCGCGCCGCCGGCTGTGCGGCGGCTCCCGCCGCGACCGCCGCCACGAGCGCGGCGGCGCCCATCCCACGTCGCACGATCTGCCTCACGCGTCCTCCTCCTCCACGGTGCGCCACGACGGCTGCGACAGCAGGTCGACGATCGCCGCGGCGAGTTCGTCGCGCCCCTCGCCCGTCACGGCGCTGAACGGGATCATCTGCTCCCCCTCGATGCCGAGCGACACGGCGAGCGCGTGCAAGCGAGCCGCCACCTGCGAGGGCTTCACCTTGTCGACCTTGGTCGCGACCACGATGGTTGGTACCCCGATGTCGGCCAACATGTCGAACATCTGCTCGTCGTCCGCCGTCGGGTCGTGGCGCACGTCGAGCAGTTGCACGATGCCGCGCAGCTGCGGACTCGCCCGCAGGAACCCCTCGATGAGCGGCTTCCACTCGGCGCGCCGCCCCTTCGAGATGCGCGCGTAACCGTAGCCCGGCAGGTCGGCGAGCGTGAACAGCTTGTTCACGGCGAAGAAATTGATCTCGCGCGTGCGCCCCGGCGTGTTGCTCACCCGGGCGAACGCCTTGCGGCGCACGAGCTTGTTGAGGAGCGACGACTTGCCGACGTTCGACCGGCCGGCGAAGGCGATCTCCGGGAGCTCCGCGGCCGGGCGCCATCCGTCGGCCGTCGCCATCGGGCCGAGGAACTCGAGATGGCGGATGACCAGCGGGTCGGTCGCCTGCTGGGGGGGTGCGGCGCGGTCGGTCATGGTTAAAAGATAACGGCGGGACTGGTCGTCCCGCCGCATCGATCCCCTCGTCGCTCCGGCGCGCGCCGGCCGCGCGAGGTTCAGGCTTCCTTCTTCTGCCGTTTCGGCGCGATCTCGAGCAGCGGCTGCGCCCCGTTCGTCACGCACGACTCGGTCACCTTCACCTCGACCACGTCGTCGCGCCCCGGCAGCTCGAACATCGTCTCGAGGAGCAGCTCCTCGAGGATCGCGCGCAGGCCGCGCGCGCCCGTCCCGCGCGCGATCGCCTTCTTCGCGATGGCGCGCAGCGCCGACTCCTCGAACGTGATCTTCACGTCCTCGAGCTCGAACAGCTTCACGTACTGCTTCGTGAGCGCGTTCTTCGGCTCCTTGAGGATCGTGACGAGCGCGTCTTCGTCGAGCGCCTCGAGCGGCACCGTCACCGGCAGGCGGCCCACCAGTTCGGGGATGAGCCCGTAGCGCAGCAGGTCGTCGGGCTCGACGTCGCCGAAGACGTTCGTCGCCGCCTTCTGGCTCCCGCCCTTCGCCTCGGTGCCGTTGAACCCGATCTGCCGGCGGCCGAGCCGGGCCTCGATGATCTTCTCGAGCCCGTCGAACGCGCCGCCGCACACGAAGAGGATGTCCTTCGTGTTGATCTGGATGTACTCCTGCTGCGGATGCTTGCGCCCGCCCTGCGGCGGCACGCTGGCCACCGTCCCCTCGAGGATCTTGAGCAGCGCCTGCTGCACCCCCTCGCCGCTCACGTCGCGCGTGATGCTCGGATTCTCACTCTTACGTGCGATCTTATCAATCTCGTCGATGTAGACGATGCCTCTCTCGCACTCGGCGACGTTGAAGTCGCCCGCCTGCAGCAGCCGCACGAGGATGTTCTCCACGTCCTCGCCCACGTAGCCGGCCTCGGTCAGCGTCGTCGCGTCGGCGATCGTGAACGGCACGTCGAGCATGCGCGCCAGCGTCTGCGCCAGGAGCGTCTTGCCGGTGCCGGTCGGGCCGATGAGCAGGATGTTCGACTTGTCGAGCTCGACGTCATCCTCGCGGGCCGACGAGGCGTTGATGCGCTTGTAGTGGTTGTAGACGGCCACCGCGAGCGCCTTCTTCGCGTGGTCCTGCCCGATCACGTACTGGTCGAGGACGTCCTTGATCTCCTGCGGCGTCGGGACCTGCGTGATCGCTTCCGCGACCTCGCGCTCCTCGTCCTCCGCCAGGATCTCGTTGCACAGCGCGATGCACTCGTTGCAGATGTAGACCGACGGGCCGGAAATGAACTTCCGGACCGAGTCCTTGGACTTTCCGCAGAACGAGCAGCGGAGGTGCTTGTCGTGGGACATGGTGGTCACACTCACGCGAGGGCAACCGAGGCGGAGCAGCCTCGGCCTAGGGAAACGCTAGTATGCGCCTCCGGGGGGGTCAAGCGAGACGCGCGGTTCGTGGCGCCCGTCACACCGCGGCAGGCTTGCTGCCCACCTCGGTCTGGGACGTCACGATGTTGTCGATGATGCCGTAGCCCTTCGCGTCCTCGGCCGACATGAACTTGTCGCGCTCCACGTCGCGCTCGATCTGCTCGAGCGGGCGGCCGGTGTGCTTGGCCATCAGCTCGTTCATCTTCCCGCGCAGGTAGAGGATCTCCTTGGCCTGGATCTCGATGTCGGCCGCGGTCCCCTGCGCGCCGCCCGAGGGCTGGTGGATCATCACCCGCGAGTGCGGCAGCGCCGACCGCCGGCCCGCGCGACCCGCCGCCAGCAGGAAGGCGCCCATCGAGGCCGCCATCCCCATGCAGATCGTGTTCACCGGGGCGGTGAGGAACTGCATGGTGTCGTAGATCGCGAGCCCGGCGCTCACGGAGCCGCCCGGCGAGTTGATGTACAGGTGGATGTCACGCTCCGGATTATCGGCCTGGAGGAAGAGCAGTTGAGCGATGATGATGTTCGCGACGTCGTCGTTGATGGGCGTGCCCAGGAAGACGATCCGGTCCATCAGCAGGCGCGAGAACACGTCGTACGTGCGCTCGCCGCGGCTCGACCGCTCGATCACATAAGGGGCGTAGATGCTCGCCATGGGGTACTCGGGTTCCGGAGTTCGGACAACAGGAAAGTGAGGCGCGGGCGGATGCCCTAGGCCGCCGGGTTCTTCTCGCGCAACCACGCGAAGACGCGGTCCTCGGTGATCTGCCGCTCGATCTCGCGCAGGCGTCCGGCCTTCTCGAGCGACGCATACAGCTTGCCCGTGTCGGCCCCGCGCGCCTTCGCCATCTCGTCCACCTTCGCATCAATATCGGCTTCGGTCGCCGCGAAGCCCTCCTGCGCCGCGATCGTCTCGACCACGAGATCGCGCCGCACCTGCCGCTCGGCCAGCGGACGGAACTCGCCCGCGAACTTCTCCTTCTCGGCGTCGGGGATCTGGTACATCTGCGCGTAGCCCTCCACCAGCTGCGCCACCCACGCGTTCGGCACGTCGAACGGATTGGCCTGGATCACCTGCTCGAGCAGCTGCGCGCGCCACTCGGCGTCGGCGTCCATCTCGGCGTGGCGCTTGAGGTCCGTCTCCACCGTGGCGCGCAGCGCGTCCACCGTGTCGAAGTCCCCCATCTCGCGCGCGAACGCGTCGTCGAGCACGGGGGCCGCCTTCCGCTTCACGTCCTTGAGCGTCGCGCGGGCCAGCTTCGACTTGCCGCGCTCGGCCTCGTTCGGGAAGTCGTCCGGCCACTTGACCGTCCGCTCCACCGTCTGGCCCGGCTTGGCCTCCATGATCAGCTCCTCGATGCCCGCGATCGCCTGGCCGGAGCCGAGCTCGAGGCGGTACTCCTTCTGCTCCCCCATCTCGCGGGCGTCGTTGGTCGTGGCGAGCTCGACCGTGACCTGGTCACCGGGCAGCGGCTTGTCCTCGACCGGGTTCCAGGTCGCGCGCTGGTCGCGCATCTGCTCGAGCTGCGCGTCGATGTCGGCGGCCGTCACCGGCTTGACCGTGCGCACGACGCTGAACCCGGCCAGGCGCTCCAGCTTGATCTCCGGTCGCACCTCGAGGTGCAGCTCGAACGAGAGCGGCTCGCCGTCCTTGAACGACAGGTCGTGGATGTGCGGCTGGGTGATCGGCTGCAGCTTTTCGCGCTCGATGACGGCCTCGTAGGCTTCGCGCACGACGGCTTCGAGTGTTTCCTGGCGGATCTGGGCCGCGAACTGCTTGCGGACCATGGCGGCGGGGGCCTTCCCGGCGCGGAAGCCCGGAATCCGGGCCTGGGTGGCGTAGCGGCGGGCGGTGCGCTCTTCGGCGGCCTTCACGTCCGCGACCGGGACGGTGACCTGAAGGAGGCGCTCGACGCCCTCGGCCTTCTTGGGGGTGACGGTGATGTCCATAAGGGGTGGAAAGATAACCCCCCGGCGCCCCGGATTGGTCCCCTGATCGGGGGAGGGCGCCGGTTCGGGGCCATGTCCCCGCCTGGACGCGAGTGCGCCGCGACTCCACGGCCTCGCGCAACCACCCAGGGGCGCGCGCGACGAACCCGGGGACCGCGCAGGCTCGACGACCTTGGGGCGGCGCACGCTCGCCGACCTTCGGGACCGCGCACGCTCGCCGACCTTGAGGCCGCGCTCGCCCGCCGACCTCGGGGCCGCACCCGCTCGATGAGCTGGAGTCTTCGCGCCGAGGCGATGAGCGTCCTTCTGGACGCGCCCCGGCACCGCGTCGCCGGGAGCCCCCGATGTGCGGCTGCATGTGCCGCCCTGCGGCGCCGTCGTGTTCGATCGTGCCGCGAACGTGCGTGGATCGCGCGTGAATGGCGGGTCGCACACGACACCCTCCGTGCGCGTGCCGGGCAGCCGGTGGATTCCCCTCGACCAGAGCGGATTGTGACGCGCGCGGTTGCGCGTCCGGGCGCCACCCCGCAGCTTCCCCCCCGTGACCCGGGAGCAGCCGAAGGAACTCGGCAAGTATCAGATCACCGACGTCCTTGGCGAAGGCGCCATGGGGGTGGTGTATCGCGCGTACGACCCGGTCCTCGACCGCTACCTCGCCGTCAAGGTGATGAGCGCGGTCATCGCCTCGGACTCGGGGCTGCGCGAGCGGTTCATGCGCGAGGCGCGCGCCGCCGGGTCGCTCCAGCACCCCAACGTCGTCACCATCTACGACTTCGGCGAGGCGGGCGAGCACCTCTACATCGCGATGGAGTTCATCGAGGGGGCCGACCTCAGCGAGGTCATCCGCCGCCGCGATCCGCTCACCCTCGCCCAGCGCCTCGACATCGTCATCGACGCGCTCAACGGCCTGGCCTACGCCCACGGCCGCGGCGTCGTCCACCGCGATGTGAAGCCCGCCAACATCCGCGTCTCCGCCGAGGGCCGCGGCAAGCTCATGGACTTCGGCATCGCGCGCGTGAACTCGTCCGAGCTCACCAAGTCGGGCGAGATGATCGGCACGCCGCAGTACATGGCCCCCGAGCAGGTCATGGGCGGCGAGATCTCCGCCGCCACCGACCTCTTCTCGATGGCGAGCGTGCTCTACGAGCTGCTCACCTACACGCGCCCGTTCAACGGCGAGACGCTCCACGCGGTGCTCTTCAACGTCGTGTCCGAGGAGCCGGTCCCGATCCTCGACTTGGACCCGACGCTCCCGCCCGCGCTCGACGCCATCATCCGCCGCGCCCACGCCAAGGACCCGGCCCAGCGCTACGAGAGCGCCACCGCCTTCGCGCGGGACATCGGCACCGTGCGCTTCGCCCTCTCGAGCGGCGGCGGCGCGACGATGGCCGTGCGGCCCTCGCAGATGCGCCACGTCCTCTCGGCGAGCGACGTCGAGTACCTCGAGTCGCTGGGCGGCGTCGCCGCGCCCGGCATCAACTCGAACCCTAGCCATCCCGGTGGCCGCAGCGACCCGGGGCGGAGCCGCAGCGGCGCGCCCGGCAGCACCTCGCGCACCGGGGCCGGCAGCCGGACCCGTCCCCCCACGGCCGTGCCGGGGCAGGGCCC
>JACQES010000417.1 GCA_016200495.1 Gemmatimonadota bacterium | reverse complement strand
GGTGCGCCGTGATGCGCAGCTGGTCCCCCGAGCGCTGCACGCTGCCTTCGAGCACGGTGGTGACGCCGAGCTTGGACGCGATCTCGCGAACGTCGGCGTTCTGGCCGCGGAAAGCGAACGCCGACGTGCGCGCCGCCACGTCGAGCCCCGGCACCTGCCCCAGCGCGCTGATCAGCGTCTCGGCGATTCCGTCGCCGAAGTACGCGCCCCCCTGCGCCGCGCCGATCTCGGCGAACGGCAGCACGGCCACCGACGCGCGCTCCGCCGAGGCTGCGGCCGCGCCACCCGGCGCCGGCGCGCGCCGCAGCAGCGCCCATGCGATGCCGCTCATCACGAGCACGCCCGCCACGAGGATGATCCAGGGCGCCCGCGGGTACGACGTCACCGGCACGCTCGCCGCGCGCGCCGCGCTGCCCGGCGTCGGCTCGGCCGCGAGCGCCGCGAGTACCTCCTCCATCGACGCGGGCCGCCGCGCGGGATCCTTCTCGAGCGTGCGCATCACGAGGTCGACGAGCGCGCTCGACACGCCGGGCGCCACGAGCCGTGCCGGCACCTCCGCCAGGTGCGCCGCGGTCATCTTGGCCGCCGTCGCCCGCCCCGCGAACGGGTGGGCGCCGCCGAGAAGTTCGTACGCCATCACCCCCCACGCATAGATGTCGGTGCGATGGTCCGTGGCCGCATCGCCCGTCGCCTGCTCGGGCGACATGTACGCCGGCGTGCCGACGGCCATCCCCGCCTGCGTGAGCGTCGCGCCGCCGGCCTGCGTGCGCGACGCGTTGAGCGCCTTCGCGATCCCGAAGTCGGCGACCACCGCGGTGCCGCTCGAGAGCAGCACGTTGTCGGGCTTGATGTCGCGATGCACGACGCCGCGCGCGTGCGCGTACGCCAGCGCCTGCGCCACGTTGCGGAGGATGCCGAGCGCCTCGGCCGCCGGGATCGGGCCCTGCGCGAGCCGCGCGCGCAGCGACTCGCCGCTCACGAACGGCATCGTGAACCACGGCAGCCCGTCGTCGGTCTGTCCCGCGGCGAGCACCGGCACGATGTGCGGCTCCTGCAACGCCGCCACCGTGCGGATCTCGCGCGTGAACCGCTCGGCCGAGATCGTGGACGCGAGGTCGGGCGAGAGCAGCTTCACCACCACGTCGCGGCCGAGCGCCGTCTCGCGCGCCACGTACACGCGCGACATCCCGCCGCCGCCGAGCTCGCGGTCGATGGCGTAGGCGTCACCGAGGGAGCGCTGCAGGGTGGCCCGGTGGTCGGTCATGCGGGGGTCACCACTGCTCCGTGCGGGCGAGGATGGCCTTGCCGCGCGGGTCGGCGCGAAGGGGGTCGAAGCACGCGCTCTTCCCGTACTGCAGCATCCACGGTTCATGCACGTCGACGGCCCGCTCCAGCGTCTCGAGGGCCGCGGCACGATCGCCCATCGCGTCGAGCGCACATGCCATCATCCCGGTCGCGGGATAGCGACCGCCGGCCTGCGCCCGGAGACGCGACGCGAACGCACGGGCGTCGGCGACGCGACCGGCGCGCGCCAGCGCCAGCGTCAGGTTGTCGCCGTTCCGGACCGAGTCGCCCTTCGCCATCGAGGCGGCGCGCATGCGCTCGAGCAGGGGAATCGCTTCGCTCGCCCGTCCGCCGTGCACCAGCGCCTGGGCCTTGAGCGAGGTGGCGAGCCCGAACGACGAATCGCGCGCCAGCACGTCCG
Source organism: Gemmatimonadota bacterium (assembly GCA_016200495.1). Taxonomy (GTDB): domain Bacteria; phylum Gemmatimonadota; class Gemmatimonadetes; order Gemmatimonadales; family Gemmatimonadaceae; genus JACPPC01. The sequence goes on along the minus strand of JACQES010000417.1, from coordinate 8,840 downwards.
AGGCGAGCGAGTCGGCGAGGGCGTAGCGTCGCGCCGCGAGGTGGATCTGCCCCTCCCAGACTCGCGCGATGAGCGAGGCCGGCTCGAGCGCCCGCGCCCGGCGCACGCGGCGCACCGCCTCCGCGTCGTCTCCCATGTGGCTCGCCAGCAGCGCGTACCACCCCCACGTGGTCGCCACGGTGGAATCGATGGCGAGGGCGCGACGGAAGAGCGAATCGCCCTGACGATTCCGGGACACGAGCACGCTGACGTACCCCTCCGCGGTGTACGCCTCGGCGAGCAGCGAGTCCATCGCAACGGCACGCTCGGCTGACGCGAACGCCATCGGGTAGGCCGAGTCCGCGGGAATGGACGTGTACGACGGCAACGTCGATTGCGTCATGGCGAGCATCGCCCGGGCGCGCGCGAATTGCGGATCGCGGCGCAGGACCTGTTCGAAGACGCTGATGGCTTGCTGCAAGGTCTCCGCCGTCCGCCGGTTGAACAGCACCTGCCCCTGCAGGAACAGCGCGTACGCCTCCGGATCCTTCGTCTCGACCTTGGTCACCCGCTGGCTCGCGCCACCCATCGTCCCGAGCAGCTTGGTCGCCACGGCCCGCGCGATCTCGTCCTGCAGCGCGAACAGGTTCGCCACCGGCCGATCGTACTTGTCGCTCCACTTCACGGCCCCATCCGCCGCGTCGAGCAGCGACACGTTGATGCGCACCTGGCCGTCGCCGCGCTGCACGCTGCCGGTGAGCACGGCGCCCACGCCGAGTTCCTTCGCGATGGCGCGCTCGTCCATCCCCCGCGCCGCGAGCGCGCCCGCGCTCACCCGCCCGATCACCTTCACGCCGGTCTGCGTCAGCGCCCGGGTGATCTCCTCGGCCAGTCCGATGCCGAAGTAGTCGTCGGCCTTGTCGCCGCCGAGGTTCGCGAGCGGCAGCACGGCGATCGCGCGGTTGGGGGCGCTCGCGTCCGCGCTCGCGCCGGGCGCACCGCGAGCGCGTCCGCGGAGCACCATGATCGCCGACGCCACCGCGATGGCCAGCACGCCGAACGCGATCCACGCGCGCCGTCCACCGGTCCCCTTGGCGGACGCACGCGCGCTCGTTTCCGACGGCAGGGCCATGCTCGGCGCCGCGCCCGGCGTGAAGACCGCGTCGAGCTCGCGCAGCACCTCGTCCGCACTCGCGGGCCGCGCGGACGGCTCCTTCTCCAGGCAGCGCATCACCAGCCGCGCGAGCGACGCCGGAACCTCCGCGCGCCGCGTCGCGAGCGGCGCCGGCGCCTCGGCCAGGTGCGCCGCCATCACGCGCTGCATGCTCTCGCGCACGAAGGGCGGCTCCCCCGCGAGCAGCTCGTACGCGAGGCACCCCCACGAGTACAGGTCCGCGGCCGCGCCGACGTCGGGATCGCCGGCCACCTGCTCGGGCGCCATGTACGCCGGGGTGCCGATGGACGTGCCCGCCTGCGTGAGCGTGGCGCCACCCCCGACCGTGCGCGACGCCGACACGGCCTTGGCGATGCCGAAGTCCGTCACCACCGCCGCGCCGTGCGAGAGCAGCACGTTGTCGGGCTTGATGTCGCGATGCACGATCCCGCGCGCGTGCGCGTAGCTCAGCGCGCGCGCCACGTCACGCAGGATGTTCACGCACTCGCCCACCGTGAGTCGCGGGGTCGCGCGCAATCGCGCGCGCAGCGACTCCCCCTCCACGAACGGCATCGTGAAGTACGGCACGCCGTCGGCCTCGCCGGTCGCGAGCAGCGGCACGATGTTCGCCTGCTGCAGCGACGCCGCGAGCTGGATCTCGCGCGTGAATCGTTCGAGGCTGACCCCCGCCGCCACGTCGTCGGGGAGCACCTTCACGACGACCTCGCGATTGAGCCCCACCTCGCGCGCCACGTACACGCGCGACATCCCGCCGCCGCCGAGCTCGCGCTCGATGGTGTACGTGCGGCCGAGCGCCGCCTGGAGGCGCGCGCGGTGATCGTCGGGAATGGCCAAGGCGGACCGGGCGGGGGACCGTGGTAAGGTGCATCCCGGGTGAAGTGCCAGCAACCGCTTGTGCGGCAACCGCTTGCGATGGGTCGCAACGGGGACCGTCGCAGGCCACGGCCGGCCGTGGTTGCGCGCGGCGACGGCGGCGCACACCGTTGCGTCATGCCGATCCTCATCGCCCGCCACCTCGCGCGCACCCTGCTCGCGACCGTCCCCGTTGTCGCCCACGCGCAGGGCCTGCCGCGCACCGCGCCGGAGGCCGTCGGCCTCTCGTCCGACGCGCTCGCGCGCATCGCCCCCGCGCTCAAGGCGCACGTGGACTCCAACCACTTCGCGGGCTTCGCCTTCGCCGTCGCGCGGCACGGCAAGCTCGCGTACGAGGGCGCGGTCGGCGCGATGGACGCGCGCGGCACGCCCATGCGCACCGACGCGATCTTCCGGATCTACTCGATGACCAAGGCGGTCACCGCCGCGGCGCTCATGCAGCAGGTGGAGCGCGGCACCGTGCGCCTGACCGATCCGGTGTCCAGGTTCATCCCCGCCTTCGCGAACACGCGTGTCTACGCCGGCGGCCCCTCGGCCGCGCCCACGCTCGCCGACCTCGCGCGGCCGATCACGATCGAGGACCTGCTGCTCCACACGTCGGGGCTCACGTACGGCGCGTTCGGGAACACCGCCGTGGATTCGCTCTACCGCCGCACCAAGCTCCTCGCCGACGACTACACGCTCGCGCAGTTCACCGAGGCCCTCGCACCACTGCCGCTCGTCTTCCAGCCGGGCGAGCGGTGGAATTACAGCATGGCGATGGACGTCATCGGCCGCGTCGTCGAAGTCGCCTCCGGTGAGCCGTTCGATCGCTACCTCGCGACGCACCTGTTCGAGCCGCTCGGCATGCGCGAGACGGGCTTCCACCTGCCCGCGGGCCAGGAGGCCCGACTGGTCACGGCCGACTTCAAGTCGCCCAAGGGCACGCGCATGCCTGGGCGCGACGGCGTCGATCGCCGGTTGACCGATGAAGGCAAGCTGTTCTCCGGCGGCGGCGGCCTCGTCTCCACCATGGCCGACTACCTGCGCTTCACGCAGATGCTGCTCAACAAGGGAACGCTCGATGGGCATCGCGTGCTCGCGGACCGGACGGTGGCCACGATGATGCAGAACCACCTGCCCCCGCGCCTCACGCCGGTGCCGAGCGCCGCGGGGTGGAGTGGCTACGGCCAGGGATACGGCGGCATCGTGCTCACCGACTCGGCCACGTCCCGGCTGCCGTCGTCGCCGGGGACGTACCGCTGGTGCGGGTACGCCGGCACCTTCTTCTTCGTCGACCCCAAGCGCGATCTCGTCGGCATGGTCTGGGGCCAGCTGCTCGGCGGCTGCCCGAGCCCCGTCTCCGACGAGTTCGACCGGCTGGTGTACGGGGCGCTGACCGGCAAGTAGCCCGCCCACCGCGAGCCGTCGGCTAGCGCACGACGATCGTCCCCTGCCAGTCCGGCTTCTTCGGATCCCCGGCGATCAGCGTGTACACCCCGGGCCGGGGCGGCAGGAAGTCGAAGTCGAACGTCTGCCCCGCCCATCCGGAGACCTTGGCCGGCTCCGGGCGGCGGCGCGCCTGCGGCAGGTCCCAGCCGTCGCGCGCGATGGGCGTCCACGTCTGCACCGTGGTGTCGGCGCGCAGCGCGAAGTCGCCCCCTTCGGCGGGCGAGATGAAGACGAAGCGCAGCCGGTGGTGCACCCCGGCCGCGAACGCGAGGGGCGCCCCCGTCGTGTCGCCGTTGACCACGAGGTTGAGTCGCGTGCTGTCCACGTCCCACCCCACCACGAACAGGTGGTCGGTGCGCGGGTCGAACCGCTGCCCGGGCTCGAGCACCACGATCGGCCCGTAGAGCCCGCGCGTCAGCTGGTCCACGTCGTTCAGGTGCGTGTGGTAGATGAACGTGCCCGCGCGCTTGAGCGTGAGGCGCGCCGTGAACGAGTCGCGCGGCGCGATCGCGGGGGCGAGGCGGTTCATGGCGCCGCTCCACCCCGCGACGCCGTCGGAGTAGCTCTCGAGCTCGATGCCGTGCCAGTGGATCGCCGTCGCCTGGTCGAGGTGGTTCAACACCGTGATGTCGGTCGGTTGCCCGCGCGTGAGCAGCAGCAGCGAGCTCGCGTGCGGCAGCGAGTCCGCGGCCGGGGCCGCCCCGTGCTCGAGCACCGCGCCCAGCGCGGGCGTGATGCGCCCCGCCCGGCGCGCCGACTGCACGTGCAGCCGCAGCGCCCGCGCCCCCGCGCGCGACTCGCACGTCGCGCCGCTCGGCGCGGTCACCGCGATCCCCATGACCAGCCCCGCCATGTGCCGCGTCGCGTCGGCCGAGCCGTGGTCCGCGTGGCCCACCACGGGCGTGAGGCGCGCTTCCGGGATCACGTGGAACGCGAGGTGACAGTGGAAGAGCCAGTTCCCCTCCCGGGCCGCGACCCATTCCATCCGCATCGCCGAGAACGGCTGCATCTCGTACGTCACGCGGTGCTGCTGCGCCGACGGCGCCACCGCGGAGTCGCCACCGGGCACGCCGTCGGTGAGCATGCGGAAGAAGAAGCCGTGCAGGTGCATCGGGTGCTCGCGCCGGGTGCCGTTCACCACGCGCCATCGCACCGTGTCGCCGCGCGTCGCGCGCAGCCGCTCCGTGTACGGCCACGAGCGGCCGTTGATGGTGATCGCGTTCACGTCCGGCTGGCTGTCCTTCGACTCGCGCCAGATGTTGATCACGAACACGCGGTCGTCGGCGCGCGCGCCCCTGGCGTCCACCACGAACGCGCCGGTGAGCTGCTCGCGCTCGCGGTCGCGGTCGTTCACCGAGCCGGCGATCGCGCGGTACACGTACGTGCCGGGCGTGCCCGCCGTGAAGCGCCAGCCGAGCGTCGCGCCGGGCGGCACCTGCACCGAGTCGATGCCGGGGCGCGTGTGCATCCCGAGCAAGGTGATCGTGGAGTCGCTCAGCGCATTCGTGAAGCGGACCGCGATCGTCGTCCCCGCGCGCACGCGGAGGAGCGGCCCCGGCACCTGCGGCGCGCGCCCCACCTCGCCCAGCACCGGCGCCTCCACGAACGCGCCGCCGGAGTCCTCGGGGTACCAGCGCGCCATGCGCACGTCGAGCGCGACGAACAGCGTGTCGCCGCGCATCGTGCCGGCTGCGCGACGATTGTCATTGGCGGCAACCACCGGCAGCGCCGGCGGTGCGGCACGGTGCGTCCAGGCCAGCCGCGCGTCCGGCGGCGCCGCCCGATGGGCCCAGGCCAGCTGCGCGGCCGGCTCGAACAGGGCGGTCACCGCGAGCAGGCCGGTGAGGCGACGCACGCGGGGTCCTGCGACGATGTGCACGTGAGCGGGGACGCGAGAGACTGCAATAGTGCACGCTCCCGCACGGCGCGGCAATCATGCGGGCGGGTGAGAGCGCTGCGGTGGACGCGCCCGGTGCGCTCGGCGCGCTGGCCCGTCCGCGTGTCGCCTGCCATCCCCCGTGCCCCATTCGCGCTAGTTTGGGTCATGTCCCGCGCCTTCCTCCGCGACGATCCGCCCGACCTGCGGCCGACGCTCAACCACCGCCTCCCGCCGCGCGACGACCCGGGCTACGACGCCGCCGCGGCCAGGGCGCTGCTCGAGGGCGCGCGCGTGAGCGAGACCGTGGCGGCCGAAGATGCGACGGGCTACCGGTGGGGCGAGCCCAGACTGCGCCCGTTCGTCGAGCAGCTCCTCGTGCAGGCGCGCGCCGAGAAGGACGACCGGCTCGAACAGGTGGCCGCGCGCTTCCTCAAGGTGAAGCTCCCGGGGTGAGTTGACATTTAAGTTATTGCTTAATATTCTCCGTCCACCACAACGGAGCATGTCATGCGCACCCTCAAGGTCTTCGAAAGCGTCACCGCCAACGGCTTCTTCTGCGGCCCCGACGGCGACATGAGCTGGGCCCACGCCACCAGCGCCGACCCCGAGTTCCAGGCGTGGGTCAAGGCCAATGCGTCGGGCACCGCGGTCCTCGTCTTCGGCCGCGTCACCTACCACATGATGGTGAGCTACTGGCCCACGCCGCTCGCCGCGCAGCACGACCCCGTCGTCGCCGCCGGCATGAACGCCGCGCCCAAGCTCGTCTTCAGCCGCACGCTCGCCTCGGCCGACTGGGCCAACACCACCCTCGAGCGCACCGACGCCGTCGCGCGGATCGCCGCCATCAAGGCGACCCCGGGTCCCGACCTCGTGATCCTCGGCAGCGGACAGCTCGCGACGGCCCTCGTCGTCGCCGGCCTCGTGGACCAGGTGCAGCTCGTGGTGAAGCCCGTGATGCTGGGCGCCGGCCGCCCGCTCTTTGGCGGCGCGACCCGGCCGCTGCCGCTCGCGCTCACCGGCTCGCGCACCTTCGGCGGCGGCAGCGTCGTCCTCGACTACGAGCCCGTGCGATGACGGCGACCGGCGACCCGCGCGGGGAGGTCATCATCGATGGTGACCGCACGACGATCACCTTCCGCCGGCGCATCCGGCATCGCATCGAGCACGTCTGGGAGGCGATCACCAACCCCGACGACCTCGCCCAGTGGATGCTCGGCTCGGCCGAGGGCGACGCGCGCGTCGGCGGGCAGATCCGGTTCGTCTCGTCTCCCACGCCGATCGTCTGGACGGGCACCATCCTCGCGTGGGACCCGCCGCGCCTCTACGAACACGAGCTCAACAACGAGGCCGACCCGCGCTGGGACGCGCACCTGGGCGCCGAGCGTGCGGTCGCGCGCTGGGAACTGGTCGAGGATGGCGACGCGACGCTCCTCACGGTCTCGTTCCGCGGCTTCACGGTCGGCACGGCGCGTGGCTTCGCCCCGGGCACGGAGGCGTATCTCGAGCGGCTCGACGCCTTCCTCGCGCACACGCCGCTCCCCGATTGGCAGGCGCGCTTCGAGGCGCTCATGCCGCTCTACGGCTGGCGCTGATGGCCCGCCCCGCGCGCAAGCACGACGTCTTCGATGCCGTCGCGCACCCGGTGCGACGGCGCATCCTCGTGCTCCTCAAGGACGGCACCCGCCCGGCGGGTGAGCTCGCGGCGCCGTTCCGCATCTCGCTCGCGGCCGTGTCGCAGCACCTCAAGGTGCTGCGCGAGGCCGAGCTGGTGACCGAGGAGCGGCACGGCCGGCAGGTGCTCTACTCGATCAACCCGCGCCCGCTCCGCGACCTCTACGAGTGGGCCGACGGGTTCGGCGCCTTCTGGAACCAGAAGCTCGACGCGCTCGAGGCGCACTTGGACCGCAAGCACCGGCGCTAGCGCCCGCGTCCCGCGGGCGAGCCGCGGTGAGCCGCACGCCGCCCGGCCGCCTACCCGACCAGCGCGATGATGTCGCGTCCGTACGCCTCGAGCTTCCGCTCGCCGACGCCGGAGATGCCGCGCAGCTCCTCGAGCGACGCCGGGCGGCGGCGCGCGATCTCCTTGAGCGACGCGTCGTGGAAGATGACGTACGCCGGCACGCCGTGCTCCGCCGCCGCCTGCTTCCGCCACTCGCGCAGCCGGTCGAACAGTTCGCTCGCGTCGCCCGCCATCGGTTCGTCGCTCGCCGCCGTGCGCGCCGTGCGCGTCGCCTTCTCGGCCTTGGCGTACGCGCGGAGCGGCACGCGCTGGCGTCCCATCAGCACCTCGCGCGCCGCCGGCGTCAGCTTGAGCGCGCTGAACTGCTCGTGGTCGACGATCACGAGCCCGAGCGCGATCGCCTGGCGGATGATCGCGCGCCACTCCTGCACGTGGCGGTCCTTGCCGATCGCCCACGTGCTCAACTCGTGGTGCCGCCAGTGCAGCACCTTCTCGGTGTCGTGCCCCACGAGGATGTCGATCACGTGCATGGCGCCGAACCGCTGCCGCACCCGGTAGATGCACGAGAGCAGCTGCTGCATCGGGATCGTGCCGTCCACCGTCGTGGGCGGCGTGAGGCAGGTGTCGCAGTTGCCGCACGGCCCCGCCGCCTCGCCGAAGTACGCGAGCATGCGCATCCGCCGGCACTCCGACGTCTCGCACAGGCCGAGCATCGCGTCGAGCTTGGTCACCTGCACCTTGCGGTACTCCTCGCCCCCATCCGACTGGTCGATCATCCGGCGCAGCTGCACCACGTCCTGCAGCCCGTAGGCCATCCACGCGTCGGCCGGCAGCCCGTCGCGCCCCGCGCGTCCCGTCTCCTGGTAGTAGCCCTCGATGGACTTGGGCAGGTCGAGGTGCGCGACGAAGCGCACGTCGGGCTTGTCGATCCCCATCCCGAAGGCGATCGTCGCGACGATCACCACGCCGTCCTCGCGCGTGAACCGGCGCTGGTTCCGCGCGCGCGCCTCGGCCGTCATCCCGGCGTGGTACGCGTACGCGCGGACGCCCTGCTCCATCAGCCACTCGGCCGTCTCCTCGACCTTCTTGCGGCTCAGGCAGTAGACGATGCCCGAGTCGCCCGCGTGCTCGGCCCGGATGAAGTCGAGCAGCTGCTTGCGCGCGTTCCCCTTCTCCACCACGCGGTAGCGGATGTTCGGGCGGTCGATGCTCGCCGCGAACACCCGCGCCTCCTGCAGCTGCAGCCGCGCGATGATCTCCTGCCGCGTGAGCCGGTCGGCCGTCGCCGTGAGCGCGATGCGCGGCACGTCGGGGAACCGCTCGTGCAGCACCGAGAGCTGGATGTACTCCGGGCGGAAGTCGTGCCCCCACTGCGACACGCAGTGCGCCTCGTCGATGGCGAACAGCGCGAGCCGGCTCAACGCGAGCAGCGACAGCCACCGGTCGGTGAGGAGCCGCTCGGGCGCCTCGTACACGAGGTCGAGTTCGCCCATCTGCACCTGCCGCGCGACCTCCGACGTCTAGCTCACACTGAGCGTCGAGTT
>JACQES010000068.1 GCA_016200495.1 Gemmatimonadota bacterium | reverse complement strand
GATGCAGCTCGAGAGGTTGTTGCCCGAGGCCGGGTAGGGGTACATGGTCGCCTTGACGTCCTGCCCGGCGAGGCGCGCCGAGTCGATCTTGGCGATGGCGGGAGCGGCGAGGGCCCAGTTGCGCTGCCCGGCCGCCTTGAAGTGGTAGATGACGACGGGGACGCCGCCGTCCTTGCCGATCTTGATGGCTTCGTCCATCGCGCCCAGCAGCCCGCCTTCCTCGCCGCGGATGTGCGAGATGTAGGTGCCATGGAACGGTGCCATCGCCTTGGCGAGCTCGGTGAGTTCGCGCGTGCCGGCGTAGCTCCCCGGCGGATAGATGAGGGCGGTGGAGATGCCGAAGGCTCCATCGGTCATCGCGCGCCGCACCACGCCGCGCATCGTGTCGAGCGCCGCCGCCGGCGCGTCGCCCTCGGCGCGTCCCATCGCGTAGGCGCGCACCGTGCTCGCGCCCAGGAAGCTGCCGACGTTGACGGAGTTGCCGTGCTGCTCCATGGCCGCGAGCCAGAGCCCAAAGCCGTGGTCGCCGCGGAAGGTCTTTACCTGCGCGCGCATGAGCGCATCGTCGGGGTCGCCACCGTTGTAGAGCGAGTCGATCCGCTCATTTGAAGGCCCCGGCGTCGTGGACTCGCCGAGGATCTCGGTGGTGACGCTCTGTGCGACCTTGCCGATGACGCGCCCGTCGGCAAACAGGAGCGCGTTCCAGGAGTGGGCCTGGATGTCGATGAAGCCAGGGGCGACGACGAGGCCCTTGGCGTCGACGTTGGCCTTGGTGGTGGCTTCGGCGAGTGCGCCCGGTGGGGCGATCGTGCCGATCCGCGCGCCTCGGATGCCGAGGTCACCATAGTAGTACGGGTTGCCGGTGCCGTCCACGATCCTAGCGTTGGTGATGACCAGGTCGTAGGGGGCGGTCATGGGGTCGCGGGGGCCGCAGGCGGTGGTGAGAGCGAGGGTACATAAGAGGGCGAGCGTGACCGCAAGAGGTCTGATGCCGTCGATCATCTCACACCCTAGGGTCGCAGGCGATGACTCGATTGCCGTGCGTTGAGCGCTGCCACCAGAGTCGCGAACACAACGCCGAAACCGGAATGTTGTCGACATGGCTACCTGGCCGAGGGGCTGGACGGCGCCTTGGCGTCGGCGAAGCGCGAGCGCAAATCCTCAGTAATCGTGCGCTTCACCTGTTCGAACATCTCGCGAAAGTATGGCCGTGTCACCTTCGCCGCCGCCAACTCAGCGCGAGCGAACAATGCCGGGGCGGTCTCATCGCGTGCGAGAGTAAGCTCTCGGCCGAGGAAGAGCGAGGCCTGCGCGAGTCGCACAAAGTCGCCCTTCTCAAGCGCCAACGATAGCGCCTCTTCGTATCGGCGCTTCCCCTCGTCCGGCCGTCCACTCCTAAAGTGAATCAGGCCAGTAGTGGCAAGCCACGCAATGTCCTCGCCATCGCTTGGGTCTAACCCGTCTGCTGGTCCTAGCACCTGCAAGGCAATCGCTGGTTGATCGTTCGATGCTAGCGCAAATGCGAGGTTGTTCCTGAGAAGCGATGAGCGAGGATTCGCTCGTAGGCCCAATCGAGCGGAAGCGATCGCGCCGCTCCAGTTCCGAACTAGTACTGAACCTACAAAGCTCGCGAGAACCGCGGGTCGAATGGAGAAGGGCTCGTCCGCGAGCCACAACTGCGCCTGCTGTGATGCGTCCTCCCATCGACTTAGCCGCAGACTCGCCAAGGCGCGAGCCTCGAACGATTGTGGTAGCTTGAGATGCTCGTCCGACTCAACTTCTAGCCCCATGGTGCGAGCGGACCACTCCGCCTGCGCTACAACGTTTTCTGTAGGGGACGTCAGCGCACGACGAAAGAAATCGCGGCTGCGCTTTCGTCCACCAGAACTCAGCTCAAGCGCCCCTAGAGCCGCGGCGAGCTCTGTCCCCTGAGATGGCGAAAAGTGATTCGACCGAAGGAGCCGAGAGCCCACCAATGCCGCCTTCGAACCCACCTCGGCGACTTCCGAGGTCGCGATCTCAGCAGCCATCACCCAAGGATCTGTTCGCGATAGCGGTGAGCGGCGAAGAATACGTAGAGCGAAGTCGTTGTCTCCGGTATGTACGAACAGTCTGCTCGCTGCTCTCAGGACCAAACGATGGTCCGGAGCCAGATTCACAGCAACGGTCATCGCTCGCCTCGCCTGCTGGGACTGCCCGAGGATCGCGAAATGGCGAGAAAGATCCGCCCAGCCGACGGGGTTGTCTGGGAAGGTTCGCAGGAGGCGGCGAAGTGATGCGATCCGGCCGTAGAGGACTTCCGATGCCTCGCTAAGAGTCTCTAGACGCTCCGCTTGAGGCTCCGATTTGGCTCCGACGAGTGCGGACGCAACCAGTCGTGCTTGCGGCGAGGCCCCATTTCGCGGATCAAGAATGAATTCCGCTGCAGCGGCTCCGTCGGCTGGACGCGCGGCTACGAGAGCCGCGCCGACGAGATCGCCAGCAAATGCTAGACTTCGAGATCGCTCGAAGTCCGATGCCAACTTGTGCAGAAACTCGCTCGGATCGAGATGGGGGATTGAGACACTCGCGTCGCCGGCGTGATGGTCGACTTCACCCGATTCATCGGATGGGCGTGCGTCTGCTTCGACACGACTCTCGGCAAGCAGCCGCCATCGAGGCACCATTCTCCGGGGAGCCTGGTCGTTAGACTCACTCATGCGCGCGGCCTGACGATGTCCTTCTCTAGTCGACGCGCAAGAAGATCGAATAGGCTCGCAAAGCGGGTAACGTCATGTCTGAAGTGCTTCCCGGCGAGTGCCTTGGGGTGACCACGCTTACCCGGGTCTGGATTGCACAGCATCACCAATGCGCTCCTCAGCTCAGAACGGCAATCGTCGGGGAAGGTCTTAGCGGCTGCCTCAACTGCCATTCCAAACGCTTGCAAGAGAAAAGGAAGGACGGTTGCGAAGTCACCCGGCCACACGTCGGGCCTCCTGCCAGGATCGACGTTGGCGAGCAACGTGGCCGTCGCACCGACGCTCGTGAAGAGAAACGTCTGCATGCTTCCGAGATGATATAAGTCACATCCGAGACGGCGAGTGTCCCAGTCTTGCGGGAAGTACTTGTATAGCGCTTCAGGCGTCGCGTATGTGGGGTCGCCGGCGAAATCGAAGTGGTCGCGCGGAGCACCTCCTGAGCGTTGCGATGCGGAGCCCAGATCTCCCAGGCGCGCTCCATGGCCGGGATACATCAATATGTTGGACGGCTTTACGTCTTGATGAGCAACCCCACGCGAGTGTAGCTGCGACAATCCAACAGCCATTTCGGCAAGTGTGCGGACTCGCCACGCGTCATCTAGAGTCTTTAGGGTTGACATCGCTCGGCGAACGTCGCCGTCTGCCAACTCCAGAATGAGATACGGCACCACGCCGATCGGACTGGATTTATCGACTTCCACCTCACCGTCGTCCAAGGGAGAAACTACTCGGTCGAGCTTCTCGCCCCTACACATGGCGAGAAGTGACTTCTCAAAATTGTACGCCGTTGTGGCCGCTTGAAGCGCCAGCGTCTGATTCGGTACGCGCAGCGCTCTCGACAAGTCGAGGGCCTTCAAGAACGCTCGTCCACCCTTTGCATCTTCCACAAGATAGGCGCGAGAGAAGTTCCCGCCCGTTGAGTTTGCCCCTCGCGGCAAGGGTGACAGCACCTTCCATCCGCCCGGAAGAGTGTGTCCTGCAAGCTTCTCTGCTGGTGCAGTCATGCGATCGGTCCTCTAGAGAGTCCTGCATCCGACTAAGTGCGGAGGATCGCAGCGGCGATTCCGGTGAGGTTGAGAGTTCATACGATGTCCGGCAGGCTCCGCAAAGATCGGCGGCAAACAGCGAGATGCAGACTACTTCAGAGCCAGCTTGCTACGGACCCTCACAAACGCCCCCACCGCCCGCTCCAAATCCTCCCGCGAGTGCGCCGCACTCACCTGACACCGCACCCGCGCCTGCCCCTGCGGCACGACCGGGAACCCGAACCCCGTCACGAAGATCCCCTCTTCGAGCAGCGCATCCGACATCGCAATTGCATCCCTCGTCTCCCCAATGATGATCGGGACGATTGGCGTATCACCGGGCAAAGGCTTGAACCCCGCCTCAATCAACGCCGCCCGGAACCACGCCGTGTTCTCGTGCAGCTTGGTCACCCGCTCCGGATGCGCCTCGACGAACTGAACGCTCTTGAGCGCCGACGCGGCCACCGTCGGCGGCAGTGCATTGGAGAACAGTTGCGGCCGCGACCGCTGGTTGAGCCAGTCGCACAACACTGCCGGTCCCGCCACGAATCCGCCAGCCGCGCCGCCGAGCGCCTTGCCTAGGGTAGAGGTGATCACGTCCACCTCCCCCAGCACGCCGAAATGCTCGGCCGTCCCGCGCCCGGTCTTGCCCAGCACGCCGGTCGCGTGGCTGTCGTCCATCACCACGACCGCGTCGTGGTCGCGCGCGATCTGCAAAATCTCCGGCAGCTTCGCGATGCTCCCCTCCATCGAGAACACGCCGTCCGTCCAGATCACCCGACGGCGCGCCCCCTTGTTGGCCTTGAGCTGCGCCACCAGGTCGTCCATGTCGGAGTGCTTGTAGACGCTCGTCGTGCACTTGGTCATCGCCTTGGCCAGTCGGATGCTGTCGATGATGGACGCATGGTTGAGCGCGTCGCTCACCACGAAGTCCCCCTCCTGCACGATGCTCTGCGTCAGCGCCTCGTTCGCGTTCCAGCACGCGACGTAACTCAGGCTCGCCTCGGTGCCCACGAAGCGCGCCAGCGCCCGCTCCAGCTCGCGGTGGATCGTGAACGTCCCGCAGATGAACCGCACGCTCCCCGTGCCGGCGCCGAACTTCTTCAGCCCCTCCATCCCCGCCCAGATCACGCTCGGCTCCGCCGAGAGCCCGAGGTAGTTGTTCGACGAGAGCACGAGGATCTCCCCCTTGCCCTCCATCTTCACCTTGGCCGCCTGCGGCGACTCGAGGTAGTTGAACCGCTTGTAGACCTTCTCGGCCTTGAGCTGGTCGATCTGGGCGGTCAGTTCGGAGACGAAGCGGGCGTTGCGGGACATCGGGCGCGTGTGGAGCAGGAGGGAAGGGAGCCGCGCCAGGAGGTTGGCGGGCCGGTCCCCTAATGTAGGGCCGGCCGGGATGCCTGCCACGCACCCCGCGCGTTCCGCCTCCCTACAACCGTTTCAGCGTCGCGCGTCCACGAAGCCGAGCAGCCGCTCCACGTCGCGCCGCACGCTCCCCGACCCCATCGACGCCCGGAGCGCCCCCACCGCCCCGCCCAGGCACGCCCCGAATCGCGGAATCGTGAACGCGTCGCCCAGCCCCTCGAGGCACGACATCACCGCCCGATCGCCGAACCCGAACGCGTGCTCCGAACACCCGGGATTGCAGAAGCAGCCGCCGCGGATCGCGATGCCGGCCGCACGCGCCTCCTCCTCCACCTCCCAATAGGGCACGACGTCGCCCGCCGGTGTCAGCAGGTTGAACGCGACCGTCGCGCCGCGCCCCACGGTGGTCCGCGGTCCGTACACGCGCACGCGGGGCGCGCCGTTCGAATGGCGCGCTTGCGCGAGTCCATCGAGCAGTCGCGTCGTCAGGTGTGCGAGATGCACTCCAAGACACTCGCGCCCATGCGCACGCAGCGATCCCAGCGCCTCCACCACCGCCCCCGCCGCCACGAACGGCGGCGTGCCGTCCTCGAACCCCTCGGCGCCACGCGCAAGCAGGTGCCGCTGGTGCTGCACCGACACCCACCGCACCGTGCCGCCCGAGAACGACGGCCGCCGCAGCTCGGCCAGCGCGTCGTGCCGCGTCACCAGCGCGCCCACCCCCGCCGGGTACCCGGCCACCTTGTAGAGCGACAGGCAGGTGAAGTCGGGCTTCACGCGCGCGAGGTCCAGATCGGCCGTTGGCAGCAACGCGGCCGCGTCGACGAACACGCGCCAGCCTTGGGCGCGCGCGCGCTCCACGAGCGCCAGCGGATGCCGCACGCCCGAGAAGTTGCTCTGCGCGGGGAAGGCGAAGAGTCGCGATCCGTGCTGCGGCGCATCGAGCACGGGCTCGACGTCGCGCAGCCGGAGCTCGTCGTCGAGCGGCACCGTGAACAGCGCGGCACCCTGCCACGTGGCGTGCTCGCGCATCCCGTTCACCGAATTGTGGTTGTCGGCCGCGAGCGCGAGCGCACTGCCGGGCCCGAACGGAAAGCTCTCGCCCACCAGCCGGCACGCGCCCGTCGTGTTGGCGGTGAGCACCACGGTGTACTCGGCCGGGTCCGCATTGAGGAACGCGAGGATCGCCGCGCGCGCCTCGGCCAGCGCGTCGGTCGCGGCGCGCGACGGCGCGGACGCCGAGTGCGGGTTGCCGAGCACCGCATCGGTGAGGCGCGCGGCATCGGCGGCCACGAGCGACGCGGGGTAGAGCGCGGCGCCGGTGTAGTCGAGGTAGGTGAGGCCCTGCCGGTCCACGCGCGCCAGCTCGCGCGCGCGCCACGCGGTGAAGCGGGCGTCGAGGGCGTCGGCGTCGAGCGCTGTCCCAATCCCCGCTGTCCCGCTCAACACGTGTTCCTCCGCCGCGGCCGCACCACGCGCCCGCTTGGCAGCGCCGGCACCGCGCCGGCGCTCGACGCGCGCGGGTGCCCGCCGAACCAGAGCGAGAGCGCGCGCACGCGCGCCTGCCGCTCGCGTGCGGCGGAGTCGGCGGCGGGGGCGAGCACGGGATTGAGCACCTCGTCCTCCCAGGCCGCGATGCCGTCCTTGAGCACGCGCACGTTGGTGAGGCCGCGCAGCCGGAGCAGCACCCACGCCTGCGCCGCGTGGGCGCCGCCGTCGCTGTAGAGCACCACCTGGTCGCCCGCGGCCACCGGCATCGCCGGCACCTTGGCCAGCGGCACCAGCACCGCGCCGGGGATCACGTACGTCTCGCTGTCCACCCCCTCGCGCACGTCGATCACGCGCAGTCCGCGCGCGTGAGTGCGGATCAGCTCGGCCAGCTCGAGCGGGTCCACGTGGTCCTCCTCGCGCGCGATCGCCTGACCGATGCCGGCGAGGCGCGCCGGCGATGCCGACGGACGTCCCTCCACGAGTCCATAGCCAAGGGCGAGCGCGAGCCCGATCGTTTCCACCGTCGTCGGACGCCACCACTCGTGAGGCCACGCGCCCTCCGCGAGCCGTCGCACGATGCGCGATGCCACCAGCGCGCCGAGCACGATCAACGTGGCCACGACCCAGAGGGGAAGGCCGAGGTCGTCGCCCAGCAGGCGAGGGGCGGCCGCCTGGTCGGGCGAGATGCCGCTCACGGCCGGCCAAACCAGCGGTGTGAGCACGGTGCCCAGGAAGATGCCGATCACCGCCGCGAAGCCGTCGCGTCGTCCCGCGGCCGCGGCCACGCACGCGGTGCCGGGGCAGAGCGCCGCGAGCGCGAACCCGCCACCGAAGATCACGCCGCCCAGCACCTGTGCCGCCTGGTCGGTAGGCGGCAGCGCGATCGCCGTGCGGTCCACGATGCCCAGCGCGTCGCCCCACAGCACGCCCAGCATGGCCGTGACGATCGCGCCGAACATCACGAGGATCACCGTGGGGTCGCGACCGGTGAGCTGGCCGCGGATCACCCGCGGATCGCCGAGCCCCGCGCGCTCGAGAATCGCCCCGAACGCGATCCCCACCGGCACCGCCGTGACCGCCACGGGGAGTTCGGCCAGCGCGAACATCACGACACCGGCCGGCGCGTGAGCGCCGTGAGGAGGATCGCGGTCGCGAACGTGACGGGAATGAAGATCCACGCCCCCGTGGCCATCAGCGCGCCGCCGGAGAGCGCGAGCCCCGACGTGCAGCCGTACGCGAGGCGCGCGCCGAGCCCCATGCACGCGCCGCCCGCGAGCGCACGCGCGAGGCGCATGCCGCCGGGCGAAGCGGCCGCGGTCGCGTCGCGACCCGAAAGCCACGCACTCACGAACCCGCCCACCACCACGCCGAGCAGCTCGAGCACGATCCAGTCCTGGCCGAGCGGCACGTCGAGCGGAAACCGGTCGGCGAGCGTCGCGTTGCCGCTCGACGTGGCGTGCACCCCCGCCACGCGCCCCGCCACCGATGCGAACGCCCCCGAGGCGCCGAGCCCGCGCCCTGCCAGCACGAACGAGGCGAGGAGCACCAGGCCCAGCGCGAACCCGGCGCGTGCCGGGTTCGCGTAGGCGCGGGGGCTCGCCGCGTCGCTCATGCCAGGCGCGCCCATGGCCGCTTCGCTCACGGCGTGCCCTTGGCCGTCGCCGCGAGGTTCACCAGCGGCAGGTTCCGCGTCGTCCAGTCGTCCATGGATCCGTCGTAGAGCCGGATCGGGTGGCCGAGGAGCCGGGCGGAGAAGAGCACCATCGTCGCCTGCTGTCCCACGTGGCAGTACGCCGCCACCGTGTCGCCCGGCTGGATGCCGGCGGCGGTGAAGATGCGCCGCAGGCTGTCGCGCGGCAGGAACTGCAGCGAGTCGTTGAACAGCGTGTTGAACGGGATGTTGCGCGCGCCGGCGATGTGGCCGACCGGCATCACGTGGCCGTCACGCCGCGTGAGGGGTGGCCCCTCGTAGAACTCGGGGGTGCGCGCATCCACCAGCCGCACGCGACTCGCGTTCGCGTGGGCCTGGACCCACTCGTGGCTCACCACGAACGAGCGGTCGAAGGAGTAGGTGAGGTGTCCGCGCGCCGGCGTCGGTGGCGCGTCGGTCGTGACCGGCAGCTTGGCCGTTTTCCAGGCCGTGGCCCCGCCCTCGAGGAACCGCGTCTGCGCGGCGAGCCCCGCCACCTGCAGCGTGAACACGAGGCGCGTGGCGGGGGAGCCCCAGTCCCCGCCGCCCACCACGAGCACCTTGCTGTCGTCGCTGATGCCCCACTTCTCGAGCCGCTCGCGCAGCGCGGAGTCGGTCGGCAACTCGAGCGCGAGGCCGTTCGGCGTCCGCGGCGCCGAGATGTCGTTGAGCGAGACCAGCCGAGCGCCGGGCACGTGGCCGGCTTCGTACTCCTCAGGCGGGCCGACCTGGAGGATGACGAGCTTGGGGTCCTGCAGGCCGCGCGCGACTTGCGCGGGCGACACGAGCAGGGTGGTGGGAAAGCCGAACTGGGCCGAAACCGCCGCGGGCAGGGCCGCGAGCAGGGTACAGGCGAGCAGGGCACGAACGGGCGATCGCATCGGGCATCTCCGGTGTGGGAACGTGCGGAGAACGATGCGGCGCGACGACCGTCGCGTGGTGGAGCCGGCGTGCCGGAGTTGTCAGCGAGTTGTGATGGGGCCGCCGTGCGCCTCGAACCGGTAGCCGCTCTTGTACACGGTGAGGATGTGCCGCGGCTCCGCGGGGTCGGCCTCGAGCTTGCGGCGCAGCTCGGCCACGTGCGAGTCCACCGTGCGCGAGAGCACGAGCGGACCGTAGCCCCACACCTCGTGCAGCAGCTCGGTGCGGCTCGCCACGCGCCCCTGCCGCCGCACGAGCGCGAGCAGCAGGTCGAACGCCTTGGGCGACACGGGCACGGGCGCGTCGTCGCGCGTGATCGTGCGCGCGGCCGGGTCCACGCGCACGTCGCCGAACGCGATCGTCGCCGAGCCCGCGTCCGCCGGCGCCAGCGCGGCGCTGCGGCGGAGCAGGGCATGCACGCGCTCGATCAGCTCGCTCAGGCTGAACGGCTTGGTGACATACTGGTCGGCGTCGAGGCGGAAGCCGCGCACCTTGTCCTGCTCCTCGCCGCGCGCCGAGAGGATGAGCACCGGCAGCCGGCGCGTGCGCCCGCGGATCGCGCGCAGCACCTCGAAGCCGTCGAGGCCCGGCAGCATCAGGTCGAGCAGCACGAGGTCGGGCATCCA
This sequence comes from Gemmatimonadota bacterium, assembly GCA_016200495.1. GTDB lineage: Bacteria > Gemmatimonadota > Gemmatimonadetes > Gemmatimonadales > Gemmatimonadaceae > JACPPC01. Next base: position 2,949 of record JACQES010000068.1, on the reverse strand, counting down.
GGTCGTCACGAGCGCCACCGCATCGCGTCCGTCGAGCACCACGCGCACCTCGAGGCCCTCGATGCGCAGGTTGTGCGCGAGGAGTTCGGCCAGCTCCTTCTGGTCCTCGACCACCAGCACGCGCGCACTCACGACGCCGTGGCTCCCGCCTGGGCCGGCAGCTGGAAGACGAAGCACGCCCCGCCCCCCGGCGCGTCCTCGACCCACGCGCGCCCGCCGTGGTCCACCGCGATGTCGCGCACGATCGTGAGCCCGATCCCGCTCCCGCCCGACGCGCGCTCCTGCGCCCGCGCGCCGCGCGCGAACGGCGCGAAGATCCGCTGCCGCTCGGCCACCGGCACGCCGGGTCCCGAGTCGGTCACGCTGAGGCGCGGTCCCTCGCCGTCCGGCACGCGCACGTCCACCGTCACCGGGGCGTTGTCGCGGCCGTACTTGACCGCGTTGTCGAGCAGGTTGAGCACCACCTGCTGGAAGGCGTCGCGCTGCATGCGCGCCGGCACCGAAGCGTCACCCGTGACCTCGACCGTGATGCCGCGCGGCCGCGCCAGCGGCTGGAACTCCTCGACCGCCAGGCGCGCCGCCTCGGCCCAATCGAGCTCCACCCGCGGCACGTCCGCCTGCCGCCGCCCGCGCGAGAAGCGGAGCAGCCCCTCGACCATGTGCTGCAAGCGCAGCACCTCGCGGTCGGCCATCTCGAGCGCCGAGGCGCGCATGGTGGCGTCGGTGTCGCGCCCGAGGCGGAGCGTGTCGAGCACCAGCCGCACCTGCGTGAGCGGCGTGCGCAGCTGGTGCGACACGTTGGCCACGAACTGGCTCCGCTCGGCCGCGAAGCGCACGTCGCGCCGGAGCTGCACGGCGGCCACGAGGGTGAGGCCCAGCGCGAGCGCGAGCATCACGAGGAGCACCGGCGCGCTCGACTCGGGGCTCCCGCCGATGAGGAGCGTCTCGCCCACGTCGGGGCGGATCTGCGCCCGCACGCGGAGCCCGCCGAACTCGGGCGGCAGCACGTACGCCTGCGACATCATCCAGTCGTGCGGCGAGCCCGTGCGGAAGATCGGCCTCCCCTCGCTGGTGGTCACCTCGAGGTCGATCAGCTCGTCGTTGCCGCGCCCCTGCGCCACCGAGGGCGGCAGCAGCGTCCCGCGCTTGAACGTCCCCGCCAGCAGCCAGTCCACCCCCGCGCGCGAGTACTCGTACGCGTACTGGAGCGTGTCGCCGTTCTCCATGGGCATGATGCGCGAGGCGATCATCCGCGTGGAGTCGCCGCTGTTCACGAGGTAGATCCGGTAGCCCCAGTCGCGGGCCACCGGGGCGCGCGCGCCGCGCGTGAGCAGCGCGTTGAGCTCGCGCTTCTCGGCGGCCGAGAGCGGTGCCGTGCGTCCCGGGGGCGGCGTCATGCCCGGCATCGGGTCGCCGAGCCAGCCGCCGTTGGGGGGCGCGTAGTTCAGGCCGATGCCCAGCGAGTCCGAGCCGACGACGAAGCCGTAGTAGCGGAGCGGCAGCGGCCCCTTCGCCGGCGCATGGCACTCGCAGGACGGCTGCCAGCGGAGCAGGTGGCCCAGCGACTGCACCGGCGGCACGCGCGGCCCCTGGTGCAGCTCGTCGCCGTGGTTCACTCCCACGAGCACCTCGTCCACCGCCGTGCGCAGCGTGCTCAGCAGGTGCTCGCGGTAGGTCCACGCCGCGAAGGCGCCGTAGTCGCGGATGGCACGTCCCGTGCGTTCCTGCCACCGCTGGTTGATGCGCAGCATCTGCGCCACCATGAGCACCAGCGAGGCCAGCGCGCCCACGAGCAGCAGCTGCAGCCAGAGCGAGGTGGCCGGCGACGACGAGGACTGGCGCATGCGTGCAATCTGGCGCCTCCCACGCGGGAGGCCAAAGCGCGCAGTTGTGCAGAAGTCGTGATGCGAGCCCCGGGGGCCGCGCCGCGCCCCCGGGGCGCGGCGGCGCGGTCAGGCCGGCGGCGTCGCCGAGCGCTCCGCGTCATCCGTCAGGATCCACCGCAGCATCTCGGCGTCCACGTTCCCGCCCGAGATGATGACGCCGACCCGTCCGCTCACCTTGACCGCCCCACTCATCGCCGCCGCCAGCGCCAAAGTCCCCGTCGGCTCGATCACCTGCTTCATCGTCAGCATCGCGAACCGCACCGCGTCCACGAGCGCCGCGTCGGGCACGGTCACCATGTCGTCCACCAGCTCGCGGATCATCGGGAAGGTGATCTCACCGCCGCAGATCGTGCGCGCGCCGTCGGCAATCGTCGCCGGCACCTTGGGCAGGCTCACGAGCGTCCCCGTCTTGAACGACCGCGTGAGGTCGTCGCCGAGCGCGGGCTCGACGCCGATCACCTTGGCCTTGGGACTCATGGCGCGTGCGGACAACGCCGAGCCGGAGAGCAGCCCGCCGCCGCCGCAGCACACGAGCAGGTAGTCGAGCTCCCCCACTTCCTCGATCAGCTCCGCCGCGGCCGTCCCCTGGCCGGCGATCACGTCGGAGTGGTCGAACGGCGGCACCAGCGTCGCGCCGGTCTCGTCCACCAGCTTCCGCGCCACTTCCTCGCGCTTCGACTCGCTCGGGTCGAACTTCACCACCGTCGCGCCATAGCCCGCCGTCGCCTCGAGCTTGGCCTTGGGCGCGTTGTGCGGCATCACGATCGTCGCCTTGCAGCCGTAGAGCTGGGCCGAGAGCGCGACCGCCTGCGCGTGGTTCCCGCTCGAGAAGGCGACGATCCCCTTGGCGCGCGCCTCCGGGCCCATGGCCGTGAGCGCGTTGTACGCGCCGCGGAACTTGAACGCCCCCATCCGCTGCAGGTGCTCGCCCTTGAGGAAGAGCTCGGCGCCCACCTGCGCGTCGAGCTTGCGCGAGGTGAGCACGGGGGTGCGGTGCGCCACGCCCTTCAGGCGGGCGCGGGCGGCGGTGACGTCGGCGAAGGTCGGGTGCGTGGGGCTCATG
>JACQES010000425.1 GCA_016200495.1 Gemmatimonadota bacterium | reverse complement strand
TGGGTGGAGCACGTGCCGCTCACCCGCATCGAGGCGCTCGACCCGGCACCGCTCGACACGGCGCTCGCGGCGCTCGAGGGCACGGCCTGGGTGTGCTTCACGAGCGCGAACGCGGTGCGCGTCGTCGCCGACCGCGTCGCGGCCACCTCAGGGGGCGCTCCCGGCTGGACGATGATGTCGCCCCTGGCGGTGCGGCTCGAGGCCGCGGGCGCGCGCGTGGCCGCGGTGGGCGAGGCGACGGCGCTCGTGCTCGAGCAGCTCGGCGTGCACGTGGCGCTGGTGCCGGCGCAGCACGATGCGGACGGATTGCTCGCGGCCTTCTCCGCGACGGAGCTCTGCCCGGGCACGCGCATCTTTTTCCCGGCCGCGGCGGGCGCGCGCGACACGCTCACGGCGGGCCTCACGGCGCGCGGCGCCGCGGTCACGGAAGTGCCGTGCTATCGCTCGGTGGCCGACGCCGAGGCCGAGGCCAGGCTCGCCACGCTGATCGGCGAGGGCGCGGCCGACCTCATCACGGTGACGGCGCCGAGCGTCGTGCGCGGCGTGGCGGCGGCGGTGGCGCTGCCGGCGGCGCGCAACAAGTGCGTGCTGCTCGCGAGCATCGGGCCGGTGACGAGCCGCGCGGCGCAGGTGGCGGGACTCACGGTGGCGTGCGAGGCGGATCCCCACTCGTCGGAGGGGTTGGTGCTGGCGATCGAACGGTGGTGCGCGATGGCGGTGCGCCCATGAGCGGCGTCGCGACGGCGGCGGTACGGATCGGCACGCGCTCGTCGGCGCTGGCGCTCGCGCAGGCGGAGCAGGTGCGCGCGTTGCTGACGGCGCGCGGCGTGGCGGCCGAGCTGGTGACGTACACCACCGTGGGCGACAAGGTGCTCGACAAGCCGCTGTCGCAGATCGGCGAGAAGGGGCTCTTCACCAAGGAGCTGGAGGACGACCTGCTGGCGGGGCGCACCGATTGCGCGGTGCACTCGCTCAAGGACCTGCCGACGCAGTCGCCGCCGGGGCTCGCGATCGTGGCGCACCTCGTGCGCGAGGACCCGCGCGATGCGCTCGTGCTCCCCGCGACGTCGCCGCGCTACACGCTGGCGACGCTGCCCACGGGGGCGCGCGTCGGCTCGTCGAGCCTGCGCCGCAAGGCGCAGCTGGGCGCGCTGCGCCCGGACCTCGTCGCGGTGGAACTGCGCGGCAACGTCGGGACGCGCCTCCGCAAGATCGACGAAGGGCAGGTGGACGCGGCCTTTCTCGCCGCGGCCGGGCTGCGCCGCCTCGGACTCGGCGAGCGGATCGTCGAGACGCTCGACGCGCCGCAGTGGCTGCCGGCGGCGGGGCAGGGCGCGATCGCCATCCAGGTGCGCGCCGCCGACGCCGCGAGCGTGGCGACGTTCGGCGCGCTCGACCATGCGCCCACGTCGCGCGCGATCGCGGCGGAGCGCGCCTTCCTCGCCGCGCTCGAGGGCGGCTGCCAGGTGCCGATCGGCGCGCTGGCCGTGGGCGCCGCGCCCGACGCGCTGGTGCTGCACGGGTTCGTGGCCGACCTCGCGGGCACGACGGTGCTGCGCGGCCACGAACCGATCGGCGCGGGGAACGCCGCCGAGGCGGGCCGGCGGCTCGCGGCCGCGCTGCGCGCGCGCGGCGCCGACGCGATCCTCGCCGGACTGCGCACGCGTTCCGCCTGATTTCTCCTTCATCGCCCGGCTGACCGATGCCCCGCTTTCCCGAGTACCGTCCCCGCCGCATGCGCCGCACCGCGGCGCTGCGTGCGCTCATGCAGGAGACGCGCCTCGATCCGGCGCAGCTCATCTGGCCCCTGTTCGTGCGGCCCGGCAGCGGGGTGCGCGAGCCGGTCGGTTCGATGCCCGGCGTCTTCCAGACGTCGGTGGACGAGTGCGTGAAGGACGCCGAGCGCGCGCAGGCGCTCGGGGTGGGCGGCGTCATCCTGTTCGGCATCCCCAGCCACAAGGACGCGACGGGGTCGAGCGCGTGGGACGACGACGGCCCGGTGCAGCAGGCGGTGCGCGCCCTCAAGGCGGCGAACACCCGGCTCCTCGTCATCACCGACGTGTGCATGTGCGAGTACACGGATCACGGTCACTGCGGGCTGTTGCACGACGGTGAGGTGGACAACGACGCCTCGCTCGAGCTGCTGGCGCGCGAGGCGCTCTCGCACGCGCGCGCGGGGGCGGACATCGTCGCGCCGAGCGACATGATGGACGGTCGCGTGCGCGCGATCCGCGAGGCACTCGACGGCGAGGGGTTCGACCACACGCCGATCCTGAGCTACGCGGCCAAGTATGCGTCGGGGTACTACGGCCCGTTCCGCGAGGCGGCGGAGAGCACGCCCAAGAGCGGCGACCGGCGCGGCTACCAGATGGACGCGCCCAACTCCGACGAGGCGATGCGCGAGGTGTGGCTCGACATCGACGAGGGCGCCGACCTCGTGATGGTGAAGCCGGCGGGGCCCTACCTCGACATCATCCGCCGCGTGAAGACGGAGACGGGCTACCCGACGGGGGCGTACCAGGTGAGCGGCGAGTTCGCGATGATCAAGGCGGCGGCCGAGCGCGGGTGGATCGACGGCGAGCGGGTGATGATGGAATCGCTGATGGGGATCCGGCGCGCGGGGGCGGACTTCATCCTGACGTACTTCGCGATCGAGGCGGCGCAGGCGCTGGGGTAGCACGCGAGCCGCCCGCGCCCGCCGCCGGCGCGCACGGGCACGCGGACTCGCACGGGCGCGGGATGGTCGGCCTTGGCACGGACGCTACCTTTCCCCGCGACGCCCACCCCATGTCCCGTCCATGATCAACGCCTGGCACGACATCCCCGCCGGTCAGCACGCGCCCGAACGCCTCACCACGGTCGTCGAGATCCCGAAGGGGAGCCGCAACAAGTACGAACTCGACAAGGAAACGGGGCTGATCAAGCTCGACCGCGTGCTCTACTCCGCGGTCCACTACCCGGGCGACTACGGCTTCGTGCCGCAGACGCTGCACGAGGACGGCGATCCGCTCGACGTGCTCGTGCACGTGAACGAGCCGACCTTTCCGGGATGCCTGATCGAGGTGCGGCCGATCGGCGTGCTCAAGCTGCTCGACCGCGGCGAGCCCGACGACAAGATCCTCGGCGTGCCCGTGAGCGACCCGTATCACGAGGAGTACTACGACATCGCCGACCTCCCGGGGCACTACCTCAAGGAGGTCGAGCACTTCTTCGCGATCTACAAGGACCTCGAGGGGAAGCGCATGCAGATCCTCGGGTGGGAGAAGAGCGCGGTCGCGGCGCGCATCGTGAACGAGAGCATCGAGCGCTACGCGGCCAGGTACGGCACGCGGTAGCGGCGCGCGCCGCTACCGGAGCGTGGACGGCGCGCCCACGAGCAGCCGGTCCGCCCACGCCGGATCACTCGATTCGCGCAACACCGACGGGCGCGCGGGCGCGCGCGCACCGCGCTCCGCGCGTTCCGCCAGGTCCTCGAGCCGGAGGCGCTGCGCGCGGCGCGTCGCCGTCGGCACGGCGTCGCGCAGCAGGCGCGCGGCGTCGGCGCCGTGACCCTCGAGTGCAAGCGCCTGCGCGTGCATGGCGAGCGCCTCGCCGGCGATCGGCTCCGGCAGCAGCGCGTCGGCGTGGACGCGCGCGAGGAGGCGCGCGCTCGACGCGGCGTCGCGCAGGTCGCGGAGGCGGCGCGCGAGCAGGTACGCGGCAAGCGAGCGCACGAGGGCGGGTTCGGTCGTTGCCGATCCCGCGGCGCCGTCGCCGCGTGCGAGTGCGGCGGAGAGGGCGAGGGCGGCCGACTGCTGCTCGCGGTCGTCGCCGCTCGTGAGGTAGCGGAGCGCGGACTCGGCCACCGGGTGTGCGCGCGTGCCGGTGCGCAGCTCGGCGGCGAGGATGCGCCGCGCCGCGAGCCCGCGCGCATACGCCGGGGCGGCGAAGCGCGCGGGCACCCGCTCCCACGCGGCCTGCGCGTCCTCGAGGCGCCCCGCGCGCGCGAGCAGGTCGCCCTCGCGCAGCGCCGAGCCGGCGAGCGTCACGCTGTCGGTGCGGTCGAGGATCGCGCGCCACGCGAGCACCGCGCCCGCCGTGTCGCCCGCGGCGAGCGCCTCCCCTTGCACGAGCCAGAACGACGTGGCCCCGGAGTCGTGCGCGATGGCCTGGAGCGCCTCGCGCACGCGGCCCGTGCGCGCCTGCGTGCGCCAGGTGCTCGGCGCGGGCGCGGGCTGCCCCGGACAGGTGCCGGTGAGGATGGACGGCTCGGCGAACTGGCCGCCGGCGCTGCTCAGCGCGCCATCGGGCAGCGCGAGCGAGTCGAGCGTGGCCTCGTACGACGCGTAGAAGGTCCGCGCCGCCTCGCTCGATCCGGCGGCGGCCTCGAGCGACCCCAGCCGGTAGACCTCCCGCAGCGCGCGCGCCGAGTCGGGCTGTGACTGCGCGAACGCGCGCAGGGCCGCGCCCGCAGCCACGTAGGCGCGCTGGTGCGCCTCGCCGAGGAACGCGAGGCCGCCGATCAGGTCGCGCGTGGGCGGAAGCAGGTGGAGGCGCTTGAGCGCCGCGGCATCCTCGAGGACGGTGAGGTCCTGCTCGCCCTTGAGCTCCGGCGTGACGGCGACCGCGAGCCCCTCGATGAGCGCGGGCCGTTGCACGACGATCCAGCGCGACGGCGTGCGGAACGTGGAGGTGAGCAGTTCACCCGCGATCACGTGCACCAGCTCGTGCCCGAGCGTCGGATGCGGCGCGCCGCCAAGCCGCACGTGCACCTCGTGGCGCCACGGCAGCGCGAAGTCGGCGCGCGACGCGCCGGTCCACCGTCGCTTCTCCTCGGCGTTCGCATGCACGAAGACGTGGATCTGCTCGCGCGGTGCGAGGCCCAGGCGGCAGTGGATGCGCGACAGCCAGAGCGTGCCCTCCGCGAGCAGCAGGTCGATGTCGGCGGCGGAGACCGCGGCCGGATCGGCGTGGAGCACGAGGGGGCCGCGCTGCTTCACGTAGCCGTAGGCCTCGAGCAGGGCCGCGTGCGAGGGCGCGAGCGTGCGCGTCGCGACGCGATCGGTCACGAGGCCGAGCGCGAGGCACGTCGCGCCCACGAGCCAGGCGCGCCGCGGGCGCGACGCCCGCTCGCGCGCGGGGAAGAGGGCGACGCCGAACGCGGTCAGCGCGCAGGCGAACGCGAGCGTGGCGGCCCGGTACATCTCGGCGCCCTCGGGCGCGGCCGAGCCCCACAATTGCTCCGTGGCGAGCGCGACGAAGAGGTGGCTCGTCACGCGCCACGCGGGTTCGCGATAGAAGCCCACCGCAAGCGCGAGCACGGCGAGGAGCTCG
>JACQES010000067.1 GCA_016200495.1 Gemmatimonadota bacterium | reverse complement strand
GCGCCACGGTCATCGCCAGCGGTACGGCACGCGGCCATCCCGCGAGCGCCATCCTCGACGGCGACCCCGACACCTACTGGGAGGCGCCGGTCGGCGCGACCGACGCCTGGATCGAGCTCACCTTGCCGCGGCTCACCGAGATCGGGGCGCTGCGCCTCGCCGAACCCATCGCCCTCGGGCAGACGATCGAGCGCTTCGAGTTCGAACTCGCGGGGCCGACATCCACGGCACCGGGGCGCGCAGGGCCGTTCGGATCCGGTGCGGGCACCACGATCGGCCATACGCGCATGATCCATCTCGCGGGACAGCCGACATCCAAGCTGCGCCTGACGTTGCGCTCCACCTTGGGGCCCATCCGGCTGGCGCGGCTCTCGCTGCACCCGCGCTGAGCCGGCTCGCGCGCCCCTCCCCGTATCGATGCTGAAACGGAAACGCGGCGCGAGGAGCCTGTCCTCGCGCCGCGTCGCGCATCCCGTGAGGAGCGAGCCCCGCAGGGCTTCGAGCCTCACCCCGTCATCTTGAGCACGATCCGCGAGATGTCGTTCCACATCACGACGACGAACAGCAGCATCACCGCCGCCAATCCCACGCGCATGAACGCCTCGCGCGTGCGCACGGAGAACGCGCTGCCCTTCACCGTCTCGGCGATGTTGATCAGCACCTGACCGCCGTCGAGCAGCGGGATCGGCAGGAGGTTGAGGATCGCGATGTTGATGGACAGGAAGGCGAGCAGCGCGAGCAGCGACTGGAAGCCGCCAGACTTGGCGGCGTCCACGGAGCTCTGCGCGATCGCGATCGGGCCGCCCAGTTGCTTCACGCTCACGCGCCCGAGCACGAGGCCGCGGAGCACCTTGAGCACCGAGCCGCCGAGCCACATCGTGTGCTTCCACCCTTCCGACGTGGCCTCCGCGAACCCGACGGGGTCGCGATGCACGGCCTGGCGGGGCGCCGCGCCGATCTTGCCCACCGTCTTCGCCTCGCCCGTCGCCTCGTCCACGCCGGGCGTGGGCTCGGGGGTCACCGTGAAGTGCACCGGTGCGCCTGCGCGCACGACGTCGATCGTGAGCGCGCGCCCGGGCGACGCCGACACCTTGTCCACGAAGTCGGCCCAGTCGCGCACGGCCGCGCCGCCCACGGTGGTGATGCTGTCGCCGGGCTGGAAGCCCGCCACGGCCGCCGGCTTCCCCGGCAGCACGTCGTTCAGCACCGGCGCCACGAACGGCCGCCCGTAGAACAGGAAGATCGCAATCGAGACGCCGATCGTGAGCGCGAAGTTCATCGCGACGCCGGCGAGCATGATGAAGAGGCGCGCGGGCAGTCCCTTGCTCTCGAACCAGCGGTCGGCCGGCACGTCCTTGGGGCCGAACGGCGCCATCGCGTTCGGGTCGAACCGCACGGGGTTGAGCCCCTTCGCGTGCCCCGTCTCGGCCATCGCGGCCTCGCCCGCCGCGCCCTCGGGCAGCTTGACCTCGCCGCCGCCCTCGATCTGCGACATCGTCTCGTCGTCGCGGCTCGCCATGCGCACGTAGCCGCCGATCGGGAGCCACGAGATCCGGTAGTCGGTCTCGCCCACCTTCGTCCCCCAGACGCGCGAGCCCCAGCCGAGGGAGAAGATCGGGGCGTACACGCCGGTGAGCTTCGCGGCCAGGAAGTGCCCGAGCTCGTGGACGAAGACGACGACACCAAAGACCAGCAGGGGGGCAAGCCAGCCGGCCCTGCAGGAAGAGCGCGACCGCCGCCTCGTTGGCCGCGTTGAACACCGCCGGCGCCGCGCCCCCCGCCATCCCCGCCTCGCGGCCGAGCCGGAGCGCCGGGAAGTCGTCGAGCCGCACCGCCTCGAAGGTGAGCGGGCTCATCTTCACGGGGTCGAACGGCGGGATCCCCGCGTCCACCACGCGCTCGGGGTGCGTGAGCGCGTACAGGACCGGAATCTCCATCGTCGGCTGGCCCACCTGCGCCAGCATGCTGCCGTCCACGAACTCCACCATGCTGTGCACCACGCTCTGCGGGTGGACCACGACATCGATCCGCTCGTAGGGGATGCCGAACAGGACGTGGGCCTCGATGACCTCGAGCGCCTTGTTCGCGAGCGTTGCACTGTCTACGGTGATCTTGCGCCCCATGTTCCATGTCGGGTGCTTCAGGGCATCCGCCAGGGTCGCCGCTTCGAGCTGCGCGCGGGTCCACCCGCGGAACGGCCCGCCGCTGGCGGTCAGGATCAGCCGGCGCACTTCCTGCCGAGGGCGCCCGGCAATGCACTGCAAGATGGCCGAATGCTCGCTGTCCACGGGCACGATCTCGCCGCCGCCGCGCTGGGCCGCCGCCCGGGCGAGGCCCCCGGCCATCACCAGCGTCTCCTTGTTGGCGAGCGCCACCCGCTTGCCGCGCTCGAGTGCCGCCAGGGTCGCGTCGAGCCCGGCCGCGCCGACCACCGAGTTGAGCACCACCTGCACGTCGTCGCGCTCGACCGCGTGCACCAGGCAGCCATCCCCCGTTTCCCAGCCCGCGGGAAGTCCGGCGCCGTCCCGCACCAGTCCCACGAAGCCCGGTTGCCAGCGCGCCGCCTGCTCCCCCAGGAGCCCGCGATTCGAGTGCGCCGTGAGCGCGGCCACCCGGTAGCGCGGCGCCTGGCGCTCGATCACGCGGAGCGCCGTGGTGCCGATCGAGCCGGTGGACCCGAGGATCGCGACGCCGGTCACGGGGCCCCGATCGGTGCGGCCACCAGGAACCAGGGCAGCATCAGGTAGGCGAGCGGCATGATGAAGAACATCGAGTCGAGCCGGTCCAGCACGCCGCCGTGCCCGGGAAAGAACTGCGACGAGTCCTTGACCCCCGCCTCGCGCTTGATGAGCGACTCGAAGAGGTCCCCCACTTGCCCGGCCACCGAAATGGCGACGGCAAACAGGATCGTGCCCCCCGTGGTCATGCGGATCTCGGCCGCCGGATGAAGCACGTACGCGATGTACGCGAATGCCATCCCCACGGCCGTCAGCAGCCCTCCGATCGCCCCCGAAATCGTCTTGCCGGGGCTCACGCTCGGCATGAGCTTGGGCCCGCCGAAGATCCGGCCGAAGAGGTAGGCCCCCGTGTCGGTGCTCCAGGTGAGCCAGACGGGGAGCGTCACCAGCGCGGCCCCCGCGGCCGATCCGATCACCAGCGGGTGGTACCGCAGCCCGTACGAGAAACTCATCGTCCCCGCCGTGTAGAGCACGGCCAGCACCGTGACCGCCGCCGACGCGAGGGGCTTCTCGCCCGCGCGGTGCGTGAACAGCACGACGCCGAGCACGGCCAGGATGCCGGCCAGGGCCGCGCTGACCGGGACGTAGAACCAGTCGTTGGTGGCGGCATGCACGAGCATCGGGACGGCGAACGCCAGCGGAATCCCGAGCCAGCCGACGGGCCTCAGCCCGTCGGCGCGGGCGAAGCGGTAGAGCTCCCAGGTGCCCACAGCGCAGAGGACCCCGAGCAGGAGGGCGAGCCAGAGCCCGCCCACCCAGGCGGCAACAATGACCACGGGCGCCGCGATCACGCCCGTGACGACCCGCAGGACGAACTGGCGTTGCATGCTCAGCGCGTGGGGGGCGCCGGCCGGCGGGCCGGACGGTGACGCGAGCGCGTCACCGTCAGACTTCCATCAGCTCGGCTTCCTTCGCCTTCAGGAGCTCGTCCACCTTGTGGATGAACTCGTCGTGGAGCTTCTGCAGGTCCTTCTCCGCGTGCTTCACGTCGTCCTCGGGGACGCCCGAGAGCTTCTTGAGCTTGTCGCGCGACTCGGTGCGCGCGTGGCGGATCGCGATGCGCCCCTCTTCGGCGAGCTTGTGCACGATCTTGACCAGCTCCTTGCGGCGCTGCTCGTTGAGCGAGGGGAGCGGCACGCGGATGACGCCGGCGTTCTGCGCCGGGTCGAGGCCGAGCTCGGCCTCGCGGATCGCCTTCTCGATCGCCTTCGCGTTCGCCTTGTCCCACGGCGTCACGAGGATGAGCCGCGGCTCGGGGGCCGCGATGCTCGCCAGCTGGTTGAGCGGCATGACCTGCCCGTACACCTCGACCTTCACGGTGTCGAGGAGGTTGGGCGACGCCTTGCCGGAGCGGATGCCCGCGATCTCGCGCTTCGCCGCTTCCAGGCCCTTGTCCATGTGGACCTTGGCGTCCTTCTTGATCTGCTCGATGGGTGTCGTCATGTGACCAGGGTGCCGACGCGCTCGCCGCGGAGGGCCGCCGCGATCGCGCCGGGCGTGTGCATGTTGAGGACGATCAGGGGGAGCGAGTTCTCCTTGCAGAGCGTGATCGCCGTCTGGTCCATCACGCCGAGCTCGCCGCCGATGACGTCGCGGTAGCCCAGCGTCTCGTACATCTTCGCGCCCGGGTTCTTGCGCGGGTCGGCGTCGTAGATGCCGTCCACGCCCGTGGCCTTGATGATCACCGCCGCCTTGATCTGGATGGCGCGGAGCACGGCGGCCGTGTCGGTGGAAAAGTACGGGTTGCCCGTGCCCGCGGCAAAGATCACCGTGCGCCCCTTCTCGAAGTGGCGCAGGGCGCGCCGGCGGATGTAGGGCTCGGCCAGCTCCTCCATCCGGATGGCCGTCATGACGCGCGTGTCGATGCCGGAGCGCTCCAGCACGTCCTGCATGGCCAGCGCGTTGATGACCGTGCCGAGCATCCCCATGTAGTCGGCGGCGACCCGGTCCATCCCCATCTTCGAGAGCTGCGACCCGCGGACGATGTTGCCCCCGCCGATGACGAGGCCGACGCTGGCCCCCATCGCGACGATGGCCCGCATCTCCCCCGCGAACCGGTTCACCGTGTCGAAATCAAGCCCGAAGCCCTTGTCCCCGGCGAGCGCCTCCCCGGAAATCTTGAGGAGGATGCGCGGGTACTTGAGCTCCGGGCTCGCGACCGGCACCTGGTATGCGCCGGACATGGCGGCTTACGCCTCGCCCATCTGGAAGCGGGCGAAGCGGCGGATGGTGACGCCGGCGCCGGCTTCCTTCACGAGCTGGCCGATCGTCTTGCTGTCGTCGCGGACCCACGGCTGCTCGAGCAGCACGACCTCGCCGTAGAACTTGGCGATCCGGCCGTCGACCATCTTCTCGACGATGTTGGCCGGCTTGCCGCTCTGGGCCGCCTGCTCGCTGAAGATGCGCCGCTCGCGCTCGACGAGCTCGGCCGACACGTCCTCGCGGTTGACGGCCACCGGCACCGCCGGCACCCCCGCCGCGATGTGCTCCGCGACCGTCTTGGCGAGCTGCTCGACCGCCGCGCCACGCGCGCCGCCGACCTCGACCATCACGGCCACCTTGCCGTTGTGGTGCAGGTAGGTGCCGATCACGCCGTCGGTGGTGAAGCGCGCCACGCGGCGCAGCACGACGTTCTCGCCCGTCTTGGCCGAGATCCCCTTGACCACCTCGCCGACGGTCAGCTTGCCGTCGTGCTTCCACTTCGCGTCGAGGAGCTGGCCCTCGGCGCCGACGTGCACGACACCGTTGACGTTGTCGTCGAGGGCGACGTGCTCGGCGACCGCCTTGGAGAAGGCGACGAACTCGTCGTTCCGGCCGACGAAGTCGGTCTCGGAGTTGACCTCGATCAGCGAGCCCGACTGGCCGTCCGGCGCGACGATGAGGGCGATCTGGCCCTCCGACGCCTGGCGGTCGGTGCGCTTCTCGGCCTTGGCGATCCCGCGCTTGCGCAGGATCTCCACGGCCAGGTCCATGTTGCCCTGCGACTCATCGAGGGCCTTCTTGCAATCCATCATGCCCGCGCCCGTGCGGGCGCGGAGCTCGGCGACATCCTTGGCGGTGACCATGGTGGTGCTCACTCGGGAGAAACTGCGGTTGGCGTGACAACGCCGCCAGCTTGCGGCCGGCGGCGTCGAACGGGGAGAGCCCCGAAAGCGAAGCTCCGGCCTTACTCGGCGGCCGCGTCGTCGGCGCCGGCGTCCGGCGCATCGGACTCGACGGCACCCTCTTCCCCACCCTTGAGCCGGGCGGCGATCGCCTCGGGCTTGGCCCGGCGGCGGCGCGGACGGCGACGCTTGCGCTTGTCGTCCTCGCCCGCGGGCTCGGCGCCCCGGTCGGAGGAGTAGGTGAACGACTCGGACTCGTCGGCCTCGCTGCGCACCGGGGCCTCGCGACGGGCCTCGGAGATCGCGTTGGCGATGGCGCCCGTGATCAGCTCGACCGAGCGGATCGCGTCGTCGTTGCCGGCGATCGGCACCGTGATGAGGTCCGGATCGGAGTTCGTGTCGCAGATGGCGACGATCGGGATGCCGAGCTTGTTGGCCTCGGTGACGGCGATGCGCTCCTTCTTCGAGTCGATCACGAACATGAGCCCGGGGAGGCGCGTCAGGTTCTTGATGCCCGAGAGGTTCTTGGCCAGCTTGTCGCGCTGGCGGGACATGAGGAGCTGTTCCTTCTTCGTGTAGTTCTCGAAGTCACCGCCCGCCTCGGAGCCGGCCTCGAGCTCCTTGAGGCGCTTGAGCTGCTTCTTGACCGTCTGGAAGTTGGTCATGAGGCCGCCCAGCCAGCGCTCGGTCACGTGCATCGCGCCGCAGGCCTCGGCCTGCTGGGCCACGATCGCGGCGAGCTGCTGCTTGGTGCAGACGAAGAGGACGTTCTCGCCCTTGAGGACGACCTCGCGCACGAGCTTCTGTGCGAGCTCGAGCTGCCGGAGCGTCTTCTGGAGGTCGATGATGTGGATCCCGTTGCGCTCCGCGAAGATGAAGCGGCGCATCTTGGGATTCCACCGGCGCGTCTGGTGCCCGAAATGGACACCCGCGGCGAGGAGTTGATCGAGGTTCGGCTGGGACATCGGGATGGATTCCTGGGTTGGTCGTCCGCGTCCGTCGCGGCCCCCCTGATACCGCCCGGTGAGGGCGGCACCCGCAGGGGGGCTCGGGACGCGTGCGGGATGAAGGAAGGACTAGCGCTTGCTGAACTGGAACCGCTTGCGAGCCTTGGGACGGCCCGGCTTCTTGCGCTCGACCGCGCGGGCATCGCGCGTGAGGAGCCCGAAGTTGCGGAGCTTCGGCTTGTTCGCCTCGTCCACGATCACGAGGGCCCGCGAGACACCGAGGCGGAGCGCGCCGGCCTGGCCGGTCTGGCCGCCACCCTCGATGGTGGCCACCACGTCGAAGCGGCCGACCGAGTCGGTCACCGTCATCGGCTGCTGGATGGCCGTGACGAGCGACGGACGGGGGAAGTAGTCCCCGAGCGTGCGCCCGTTGATCTCCCACTTGCCCGAGCCGGGCCGCAGGTAGACGCGCGCCACCGCTTCCTTGCGGCGGCCGATGGTGTGGATGATGTCCGCCATGGCTTACTTCCCGTCCTTGCCGAAGGTGAGCGTCTTGGGGGCCTGCGCCACGTGCGGGTGCTCCGCGCCCGCGTACACGCGGAGCTTGAGGCGGAGCTTCTGGCGGCCGAGCGCGGTCTTCGGCAGCATGCCGTGGACCGCCTTCTCGATCACCCGCTCGGGGTGCTTGGCGAGCATGGACGCGAACGGGATGTGCTTCTCGTGGCCCATGTAGCCCGAGTACGAGAAGTACGTCTTCTGCTCGGCCTTGCGCCCGGTGACCTTCACCTTGCTGGCATTGATCACGATGACGTGATCGCCGGTGTCCATGTGGGGCGTGTACATCGGCTTGTGCTTGCCGCGGATGATGCGGGCCACTTCCGTGGCGAGGCGCCCCAGGACCATCCCATCGGCATCGACGATGTACCAGTCGTGCTGGATGTCCTTCGGAGTCGCGGTGTACGTGCTGCGCATGCTGGGGGTGTACCGAAAATGCCGTAAGTCGTGCTGCCCTCACCGGTGCGGAATGCAACCCGGGTTTCGGGACGCCCGTGGCAGGGCGATTTTGGACAGAACTTCAAGATAGACAGGCACTTGGGGCGGGTCAACGGGCTGAATTCCCTCGCCCGAACCCTCGGCCCCCTACCCTGACAACCGCCGGATGGCCCGGGACACCTTATTGTTGCAGCCCATGCGCCCGACCGACCGCTCCCTCTTCGCCCTGGCGACCCTCTGGGTGGCCTACGCGGCGTGGGTCCTGAGCGGTGCGGCGTTGACCCACGTCCTGGCCAACGACCTCCTGTTCGCGGTCTTCCCGGCCGTGGGACTCGTGGCCCTCTGGCGGGCCTCGACGCGGCCCGAACTCTCGGAGCATGCCCGGGAGGGGTGGCGCTGGCTCGCGGTCGGCATGGCGATCAACCTGCTCTCCGTGTTCCAGTGGCTGGTGTTCGACCTCGCCGGCCCCCGCCCGGCACTGCCCGCCTGGACGTCGCTGTCCTACCTCCTGTACTACCCGTGCGTGACCTACGGCCTGACGCGCTTCTCCACCGCCAGGCGGTTGCGCGCCGAGGCCCGGCGCGGCTGGCTGGACGGGGCCGTGGTCACGACCGGGGCCATGGCGGTCGCATGGTACCTGAGCTGGACCTTCACCAACGTGTGGGTTGGCACGAGCCTCGCGGATACCCTCGTGAGCCTGGGCACCCTTGGCTCCGACCTGTTCATCGTCTGGGCCACGACCACGCTCGCGCGCGAGGAGCAGGATCCCGACACGCGGCCCGCGATGCTCATCCTCACCTCCGCGGTGGTCGCCATGCTGGCCGCGGACATCTGGCTCTCCGTCTGGCAGCTGCAGGGACGGTATCGGTCCGGGGTCATGTCCGACACCGCCTCCGCGCTGGGCTACGCCCTCATGACGGCGGCTCCGCTGGTGCACCGGCGCTCCGCGGCCGAGCCGAGCACGGAGGAGCGGCCGGTCACGGCGCGCGCGTTGCTCTGGCCGGTGAGCGCGCTCGCGGCCGTGATGACGCTGCTGCTCGTGGACATCCTGCGCACCGACGAGGTCAACCTCGGGGTGCTCGCCACCGCGATGCTGATCGTCGTCGCCCTGGAGCTGGCTCGGCAGGCCGACATCCGGCGGCAGAACCGCACGCTGGCGCGCGCGCGCGCGGCGGCCGACGCGCGCTTCCGCTCGCTCGTGCAGTACTCGCATGACATGACCTTCATCGCCGACCGGGCCGGCCGCCTGCTCTATGCGAGCCCATCGGCGTTGCGGCAACTCGGGATGGGCACGTCCACGCTCACCAACGGCGACCTTCTGGCGCTCGTGCATCCGGCCGACCGTGCGCGGCTCGGCAACCAGCTCCTCACGGTGCGCCCGTCCACGGCGCCGCAGCCCGTGACCTGGCGGATGGGCACCGACGGGCAGTGGCGCGACGTCGAGGGAATCCTCACGGACCTCACCGACGACGCCACGGTGGTCGGCATCGTGCTCAACGTGCGCGACGTGAGCGAGCGCGAGCGGCTCGAGGAGCAGCTCCGCCAGTCGCAGAAGATGGACGCCGTGGGCCGGCTCGCCGGCGGGATCGCCCACGACTTCAACAACATCCTCGCCGCGGTCATGGCCAACGCGCAGCTGCTGCGCGAGACGACCGACGGGCCCGAGGCGATGGACATCGAGGACGCCGCGCGGCGGGGGGCGGCGCTCACGCGCCAGCTGCTGCAGTTCAGCCGGGGCGAGGCGCCCGCGCCCGGCCCGGTGGCGGTGGGCGACGTCGTGCACGGCATGGCGCCCATGCTGCGGCGGCTCATCACCCGCGACATCGCGCTCGACTTCGACGTGGCCACCACCGATGCCGTCGTGTGGGTGGACCGCGGCCAGCTGGAACAGGTCGTGCTCAACCTCGTGGTCAATGCGCGCGACGCGATGCCCGAGGGCGGGACGTTGCGCATCATGGCCGGGGTGGACGGCGGGCGCGCGGTCCTCGAGGTCACCGACACGGGGATCGGGATGGATGAGCACACGCGCGTGCGCGTGTTCGAGCCGTTCTTCACGACCAAGCCGCGCGGGCGCGGCACGGGGCTCGGGCTCGCGACGGTGTACGGGATCGTGAGCAAGGCGGGCGGCGAGATCGAGGTGGAATCGAGTCCCGGCAAGGGGACCACGATGCGGGTGCGGCTCCCGCTCGCGGTGGCCCCGGTGACCACGGCCACACCGGCCGATACTCCCGCCGTGCGCGAACCCGGCAAGCTCCTGCTCGTCGTGGACGACGAGGACGCCCTGCGACTCTCGATCAGCCGCTTCCTCGAGCGGCGCGGCTACCGCGTGCTCGTGGCCCACGATGGCCTCGAGGCGCTGGCGCTCCTCGAGGACAGCGACTGGACGGTCGACCTGCTCCTCACCGACATCGTCATGCCCCGCATGGGCGGCATCGAACTGGCCGAGCGGGTGCGGGGGCGGCCGGGGGCGCCGGCGATCATCTGCATGACGGGGCACGCGGGGCGGGCGGCCGAGGCGCCGCCTGACGCGCCGTGGCATCCGGACCGGGTGATGATCAAGCCGTTCGAGCTGCACGACCTCGCGGAGCGGATCGCGGAGATGCTGGGGGCCCCGGCCCACTAGCGCCGAGCGCGCCGCGCGGGCGTGTCGACGTCCGCTCAGGCCAGCTCGACGAGCAGCGCGCCCTTCTCGACCGCCGATCCAGGCGTGGCGTGCACCTTGGCCACCGTGCCCGCGCTCGCCGCCTTGAGCTCGTTCTCCATCTTCATCGCCTCCATCACGACGAGCCCCTGCCCCGGCGCGACGGTGTCGCCGACCTGCACGTTGACGCGCACGATGAGCCCCGGCATGGGTGCGAGCAGGGGCGCGGGGCCGCGCGCTCCGGCGCTCGCCTGCGACGCGTCCTGGATCGCGCGGCTCCGTTCATCCAGTGCCTCGACGTCGAAGCGCCACCCGTCCATGCGCAGCGCGTAGCGCCCCCGGCTCCCCGCGCGCCGGGCGACCACGCGGTGCACCGCCTCGCCGATCGTCACGAGGCGCACCGGCGACCCGGTGACGTCGGCGGCGTGCGCGCGCACGCGCTCGCCGTCCACGAGCACGCCGTCGGCGTCGAGGACGACTTCGACGCGCCGGGCGCCGACCTGCACGATGTACTTCATGCGACACGCTCCGGTCGCGCGGCGCGACCAGCGAAGGACGGGTGGGTCATGGACGAGGGACCGACCATGCGGCGCGACGTTCCGCTGCGGGGCTCACGCGGCATGGTCGGGCACCAGTTCGCAGACGGTCTCG
>JACQES010000424.1 GCA_016200495.1 Gemmatimonadota bacterium | reverse complement strand
CCTTCACGCGGCGCGGGCGGAGGAGCAACGGGCGTTCAGCGTCGCCACGGACGACGCCGGCGCGCTCGCGGAGCGGCGCCGCGCCCTCGAGGGTGCGCGCGACGCACTGCTCCGGGTCCTCGATCGCGACGTGCACGTGCGTCCCGAAGATGAGCAGCCGGTGCGCGAGGTCCTGGAGCTCGTTCTTGACCCCCAGGTAGCGCTCGAGCGGCGTCACGTCCTGCTTCATCCAGCTCGAGATCGGGTGCGTCCCCGCGCTCGCGATCGCGAGCCCGCGCGCGCGCGCCGCGAGGATGATCGCGCGCCGGTGCCGGATCAGCTCGGCCTTGAGCTGCTGGATCGTCCTGCACGGCGGCGTGCCGATCTCCACCTGGCACTGGTGGAGCTCCGGCTTGATGTCGCGAATGAGCGGGTCCTCCGCCTGCACCAGTTCCGCGAAGCCGGGGGTCAGCTCGCGCGACTTGGGGTCGATGATCTGGTACTCCTCCTCAATGCCGATCGAGAGCGAGGGGGCGGTCATGGTTCCTGGGCGTGGGAAGCGGTGGGACCCGGTCTGAAACGCAAGTCTGGCATCGGGCGCGGGGGGGCGCCAGTCGGGCGGGCGCGCGCGACGCGCGGGACAAACGCGGGCATTCGGCGGGCGTTCCGCTGACGGTCGGGCGGCGCGGGGCGGAGGCTGCGGCGCGTCCGCAGACGCGCGGTCGCCCCGCCGCGGGGACTTGCTGGAACTTTACTTTGCGTTATAAAGTACTTGATAGCATCCCCCGCCTGCTCCCATCCGCACGCCCTCCCTGCCCATGGACGCGACGCGAGACACCGACTCCCCTTCCCGGCCGCGCCGAGCGGACGAGCGGCCCGCCGGCCCGGCCCCCGCACGCACCGGCGGCCTCCCCCCGCACGACGACGCCACTTCCGCCGACGACCGGCTCGGCCGCCCGCTCGTCCGCGGGCTTCTCGCCGCCGCCGTGGGCACGGGTGCCGTCGCCGACGTCTGGATGCGCGATCGCGGCCTCGGACTCAACGTCACCCTCGTCCTCCTGGCCGCCATCGCCGCGCAATGGGTGGTCACGCGGGCGCGCACCTCCGCCCCCACGCGCGAGGCCACGCTGCTCCTCCTCGCCGGCGCCGGCTTCGCCACCCTCTTCGCCATCCGAGACCAGGGCCTCCTCGCCTTCGGCAACCTCGTGGCGAGCGCGCTCCTCATCGGCCTCGCGGTCGCCGTCGCGGCGCCCGAGTCCACCCTCACCCTCGTGCGCACCCGCCTCCGCGACGTGAGCCGCGCCATCGTCGACGTCGCGTTCGGCGTGGTCCTCGGATCCTTCCGGTTCGTCTGGAACGACCTGAGCACCGCGGTCGCGATCCCCGCGCGCCACCGCTACGCGACCACGCTCGTCGTGCGCGCCGGCGTGCTCGCCGGCGTCGTCGCCCTCCCCGTGTTCATCCTGCTCGCCGCGGGCGATCCCGTCTTCGCGTCGCTCATCGAGCGGATCTTCGACCTGCCCGTGGACCTGCAGCGGGTCGTGAATCACGTCGTCGTGACGCTCGCCTTCGCCTTCCCGATGCTCGGGCTCCTCGGCGCCGGTGTGCGCCCGCTGCCCGAGCGCACCGACGACGACACGCGCATCCGCCGGCTCAGCCGCCTCGACGTCACCGCCGTGCTCGGCACCGTCAACGTGCTCCTCGCGGGATTCGTCGGCGTGCAGGCGCGCGCCCTCTTCGGCGGGCGCGAGTACGTCATGGCGACCACGGGCCTGACCTTCGCCGCGTACGCGCGCCACGGGTTCTTCACGCTCGTGACGCTGGGCTTCTTCGCCCTCGGCCTCCTGCTCGCGCTGCACCCGCGCCTCCGCGAGGACTCCGACGGGGCCGAGGTCACCTTCCGCCGGCAGGCGACCGCGCTCATGGTGCTCGTCGGCATCGTGCTGGCGTCGGCCGTGACGCGCATGGCCCTCTACGTGACCGAATGGGGGCTCACGCTCGACCGGCTGTACGCCCTGGGCGCGATGGGCTGGCTCGGCGTGACCTTCGTGCTGTATCGCCTCACCGTCCTGGGCGCCGCGCCGCGCCGGTTCGTCGGCGGCGCATTCGCCGCCGCGCTGGCGACCCTCGCGTCGATGAATGCCCTCGACCCCGAGGTGTTCGCGCTGCGGCACAACCTCGCGCGCGCCGCGGCGGGTGCCGACTTCGACGTCGAGTGGGCGGCGCGCGCGCTCGGCGCCGATGCCGCGCCGGACCTCGTCGCGGCGATGGTCGATCCCGAGCAGCGCGCGACGCTCGTCCCGCGCCTCGGAGAGCGCGGCCGCGCGTGCGCCATCGCCGGCATGCTCGTCATGCGCTGGGGCAGCGTCGAGCCGGACGGACTGGGCGGACAGACCCTGGCGAGCTGGCGGGCGCGCACGGCGGTGCGTGCGCACGTGGGAGAACTTCGCGCCCTCGTGTGTCCGCCGAACTCAGCGGCGAGCGATGCGCGCTGATCGCAGGCGGCCGCGGCCCGGCGTCAGCCGGGCCGCGCGGCGGTCACCCGTGCTGCCCGTGCCACTCCCGTGCCGCCTGCACGAACCCGCCGAACATGTGCCGCTCGTGCGGGTCCTGCATCTCGAGCATCTCCGGGTGCCACTGCACGCCGATCAGGAAGTGGTCGTCCGCGCTCTCGACCCCCTCGATCAGTCCGTCCGGCGCGATCGCCGACGCCACGAGCGCGGGCGCGAGCAGCTTGATCCCCTGGTGGTGCATCGAGTTCACCTGCGCCACCGGCTCCTCGAGCAGGTCGTGCATGTGCGACCCGGCCGAGATCTCCACTGCGTGCGCCAGGTGGTCGCGCTCGAACCCCATCGTCGGGAAGTAGTCGTGCTTGATTGCGCCGTCGTACTGCGCCTCGAGGTCCTGGTAGAGCGTGCCGCCCATCGCGACGTTGATCACCTGGAGCCCGCGGCACAGCCCGAGCACGGGCTTCTTGTCGGCGATCGCCCAGCGCACCAGCTGCAGCTCCACGCGGTCGCGCGACGGGTCGAGCGCCCCGCACAGCTCCGACTTCTGTTCCCCGTACGACGTGGGGTTCATGTCCACGCCTCCCGGGATCAGCACCGCGTCGAGCCGGTCGTAGATCTCGCGCAGCGTGTCGAGGTCGTCGTCGTAGAGCGGGATCATGATCGGCACCGCCCCCACGACCGACACGGCCATCAGGTAGCGCTGGTTCATGACCCACGACTGCGGCAGGCCCGCCGGGATGTGGTCGATCGAGTGCAGCGTCTGCGTGGTGATGCCGACGGTGGGACGACGGAGGTGCACGCTCATCGCGATTCGACGATAAAGGTGGGGACCGTGGACCCGCCGCCCGCCGTGACGTTCACGAGGGTGGCGGTCGAGATCCGGCTGAGGCACCCGTCGGTGTAGGTGCCGCCAAAGCAGAAGGGCGCGGTGTCCACGATCCGGTTGGCGATCACGAGCTTCCCGTCCACCGACGACGGGAAGGGCTCGCTGGGGAGGTGGATCCGTTCCTGCACGACATGCGGGGTTGCAAGCGCCGTGCCGACGGCCGCCTCCCACTGGGTATCGGACTCTTCCCAGCCCAGCACGATCCCTGCCCCGCCGTACTCGTCGTTCGGCTTGAGGACCAGCCGCTCCCGATGGGCGTGGATCCAGGGAATCAGGTCAACCGGCTGTCCGTCGACTTCCGTCTTCCGCTCCTCGACCACCCGCGTGAACGGCACGGTCTCGCGGATCGCCGCCAGCTCGCCGGCGCTGAACAGGTGCGCGTTGCGCTCGTCGTGCAGCACCGCGAGCGACGCCTTCTTGTGCAGCATCTTGCAGCGGAAGCCGTCCATGAGGCACGCCGCGCGGTCGCGCACCGCGCGCACCACCGGCTGGTCGAGCCCGCCGCCCCGCTCGAGCAGTTCCGAGATCAGCACCCGCTTGTAGATGAGCGTGACCGGATTGCCGTCGGCGTAGAGCACCCCACCCTGGTACTCGCAGTCGCGCGGGTCGGCGATCACGCACTCGATCCCCAGCCCCTCGAAGTACTGCCTGAAGAGCACGAACTCGTGGTACGTCGGGACGTCCTTCCAGTCGAGGATGACCACGCGCGGCGCCTCGCGGCTCCCGCGCCATTCGGCGAAGCCGTCCAGCAGCGCGTTCACCGTGTGGTGCCGCGCCGGCAGCGCCGTCGTGCGCCAGTGCCGCTGGTAGTCGCGCATCACCGGCATGGCGTGGAAGAGCTCGGTCAGCACGTCGCCGTACGCCGCGCCGGCCGGCGTCTCGCCGTTGTACTCGGTGAAGCGCACCCCGGTCCCGTCGGCCGTGAAGAAGGCGTCGAGCCGCGACAGCACGCTCCCCTGCCACAGGCCGTGGTCCTCGGTGACGCGCTGCT
>JACQES010000416.1 GCA_016200495.1 Gemmatimonadota bacterium | reverse complement strand
CGCCCATTTCCGGTCCCTCCACCCGCGGTTCCCATGATACAGCGGCTTGGCCCGGGGAGAGGCTCAGAGCGGATCCAGGAACCTCGCGCGGAAGAGCACCCACGGGACCTCCAGGGCGTCAGCCCAGGTGATCTT
Organism: Gemmatimonadota bacterium; assembly: GCA_016200495.1. Lineage (GTDB taxonomy): Bacteria > Gemmatimonadota > Gemmatimonadetes > Gemmatimonadales > Gemmatimonadaceae > JACPPC01. Next base: position 4,137 of record JACQES010000416.1, on the reverse strand, counting down.
CTTCCCCTCGGCGTAGGTGCGGCCGGCGTAGGAGACGGGCGTCTCGTAGAGCCGGGCGCCGGCGCGGGAGAGTTTGGCGGTGATCTCTGGCTCGAATCCGAATCGGTCCTGGCGAAGCGTGATCCGCCGCAGGGACTCCGTGCGGAAGGCCTTGGCCCCGGTCTCCATGTCCGTCAGGTTGAGGTTGGTGATCATGTTGGAGAGGAGCGTGAGGAGCCGGTTCCCGACATAGTGCCAGAAGAAGAGCACGCGGTGCGGGCCGCCGAGGAAGCGCGATCCGTACACGGCGTCGGCCCGGCCGTCCAGGATGGGGCCGAGGAGGACGGGATAGTCCGCGGGGTCATACTCGAGGTCGGCGTCCTGCACGATGACGACCGAGCCGGTGCTCGCCTGGATGGCGGTGCGGATCGCGGCGCCCTTGCCGCGGTTGACCGGCTGGTGAATGACCGTGTGCACCTTGCCCTCCGCCTTGAGGCGATCGAGGATCTCGCCCGAACGGTCGCGCGACTTGTCGTTGACGCAGATGATCTCGACCGGCACGCCGACGCCGCGCACCATCTCGATCACGCGCTCGATGGTCGGCTCCTCGTCGAAGACGGGAATCAGGACCGAGAGCCGGAACTGGTCGCGCGGGATGGGGGTGCGCCCGCGCGCGCGCGCGCTGCCGCCCAGCAGGCTGTCGATGGTGGCCATGAGCGAGGGCTCAGGTGATCGGCACGCCACCCATGAGGGCGGCGAGCACGGCTTTCTGCACGTGGAGGCGATTCTCCGCCTCGTCCCAGACGCGGCTCCAGGGTCCGTCGATGACCTCGGAGGCCACCTCCTCCCCGCGGTGGGCGGGCAGGCAGTGCAGGAAGATGGCCTCGCGGGTGGCGCGCCGCATGAGCGGCGCGTCCACCTGGAAGCCGGCGAACGCGCGGACGCGATCGGCCTGTTCCTGCTCCTGTCCCATGGAGGCCCACACGTCGGTGTTGACCACGTGCGCGCCCTCGACGGCCTCCGCGGGATCGCGCACGAGCCGCACGTCGGCCGTGGCCTGCGCGCGGGCGAGCACGGCGGGATCGGGATCGTAGCCCTCGGGACAGGCGAGCCGGAGCGAGAAGCCGAGCCGCCACGCGGCATCGATCCACGAGTTGGCCATGTTGTTCCCGTCGCCGATCCAGGCGATCACCTTGCCCTCGTAGGTGCCGAGCTGCTGCACCACCGTGAGCACGTCGGCGAGGATCTGGCAGGGGTGGTGCCGGTCGGTGAGGCCGTTGATCACGGGCACGTCGGCGTGCAGCGCGAGCTCCTCGCAGTCGCTGTGCGCGAAGGTGCGGATCATGATCCCCTGGCAGTAGCGGGCGAGCACGCGCGCCGTGTCGGCGATCGTCTCCCCGCGGCCCAGCTGCACGTCGCGCGACGAGAGGAACATCGGGTGCGCGCCCAGCTGCACGGCGCCGACCTCGAACGAGACGCGCGTGCGCGTGGACGACTTCACGAAGATCATGGCCAGCCCCTGGCCGGCGAGCGGCCGCGCGACGTACGCGCCCGTCCGCATCTGCTCGGCGAGGGTGAGCAGCCCGTCCAGTTCCCGGCGGGAGAAGTCGGGGATCGTCAGGAAGTCGCGGTGGACGCGCTCGGCCATGGGGCGGCGGCTCTCGGGAAAGGTGCGAATCCTAACGGCTCCCGAGGGGCATCGCCACGCTAGTTTTCGGGTCCATGCGACGCCTGGTGCCCCTCGCGACGGCCGTCACCCTCGCCGTGCTCGGATTCCTCCCCGTCGCGGACTGGATTCCGGGCGGGCGCCACGCGCCGCGCTACGAGGCATTGCGGGACAGCTGGCTCTCGGGCGGGGCGATCGTGGTGGGCGTGGCGCTCGTGCTGGTGATCCTCTCGCGTCGCTGGCCGGCGCTGTGGCCCGAGGGGGCGTGGGCGCGCGTCGCGGTGCAGTGGCGCGAGCGGCCCGCGCGCACGAGCGCCGCGGTGGCCGCCGCCGCGACGGTCCTGTATGCGGTGATCGCGCGCACCGTGTTCGACGCGCAGCCGCTCCTGATCGACGAACTGGTGCAAGGACTGCAGGCGCGTATCTTCGCGGGCGGCGCGCTCTCGCTGCCGACGCACGCGGAGCCGGCGTTCTTCTCGCTCACGAACGTCGTGGATGCCGGCGGCCGCTACTTCGGACAGTTTCCGCCGGGCTGGTCGGTGGCGCTCGCGCTGGGCGAACTGGCGCATGCCGCGTGGCTCGTGGGACCGCTGGCGGGCGGCGCGTGCGTGCTGGCGTGGGGCTGGTGGCTGCGCGTGGCCGAACCGGAGCCCACGGTGGCGCTCGGTGCGCTCCTCCTCGGCGCGTTCTCGCCATTCATCGCGTTCATGGCGGGCTCGCAGATGAACCACGTGGGGGCGCTCGCGGCGATGCTCGCCGGACTCGCCGCCACCGCGGAGACGCTGGGCGGCGACCGGCCGCGCCCCGGGCTCGCCCTCGTCGCCGGGCTCTCGTTCGGCGTCGCGGCGACGATCCGGCCGGTGGACGCGCTCACCTTTGCGCTGGCGGCGGCCGCGTGGTTCCTGTGGGCCCTCGCGCGCGATCGCGCGCGCTGGATCGACGCCGCGAGCGCCCTGGCGGGGGTGTCGGCGCCGATCGCGCTTCTCTTCGCGTTCAACGCGATGACGACGGGCGGGCCGCTCACCTTCGGCTACGTGGCGCTGTGGGGCCCTCGGCACTCGCTCGGCTTCCACGTCTCGCCGTGGGGCGTCATGCACACGCCCGCGATGGGCGCCCAGCTGCTCAACCTCTACTTCCTCCGGCTCCAGCTCAACCTGTTCGAGACGCCGCTGCCGTCGCTGCTGCCGGCGGTGCTCGCGCTCGCCCTGCTGCCGCGCCTTGCGCGTCACGAGCGGCTGCTGCTCGCCGCCACGGCGCTGCTTGCGCTCGCGTACTGGGCCTACTTCCACGACGGCTACTACCTGGGCGCCCGGTTCTTCATTCCCGTGGCGCCGATCCTGCTCTGGTGGACCGCGCGCCTGCCGCGCCTCGTGCGCGAGCGGTTCGGCGCGCCGGCGCAGCGCGGCGTGGCCTACGCGTACGGGGCGGCGGCCGTCATGGGCGCGGTGCTGATCCTGCCGCTCCGCGTCCACGACTACGGCAGCGGCCTCACGACGATGCGCTGGGACGCGGCGCGCGCCGAGCGCGAGGCCGGCGTCGCGAACGCGCTGGTGTTCGTGCGCGAGCCGTGGGGGGCGCAGGTGATCGCGCGGCTTTGGCGGCTCGGCGTCACGCGCGGCGAGAGCGAGGTGCTCTACAAGCGGGTGGACCTCTGCGCGCTCGACTCGCTGCTCACGGGACTCGAACGGACGACGGCGCGCGGGCCGGCGGTGATCGCGGCGGTGAACGCCATTCGCGAGGACTCGTCGGCGCTCGAGCCGATGCCCGACTCGCCGGACAAGTCGGGACGGATGCGCCGAGGCGCGACGTACGGGCCGGCGTGCCTGGCGCGCCTCGCGGAAGACCGCGCCGGCACCACGCTCCTTGGCCCCCTTCTCTTCCCCCGCCGGCCGGTACTGTACGCGCGCGACCTGCACGGGCGCGACACGCTGCTGCTCGCCGAGCACCCGGAGCGCTCGGTCTGGGTCCTCGCTCCGTCGTCGAGCGACGAGGGGGCGACGCCGGTGTTCCGTCGTGCGTCGCGCGACTCGATCGTGGCCGCCGCGCGACGCGAGGCCGCGGAGCGCGCGCCCGCGAAGTTCACCGGTAAGCGAACGCCGCCCGACTCCGCCGCGCGGCCGGTGCCGGCGAACGCGGCCGGACCGCGGAGGTAGCGGTGCACATCGCGATGTTCGCCCACTACAGCCGGCCGCATGCCGGCGGCATCGAGACGGTCGTCGAAGCGCTCACGTCGCGCCTCGCAGCCCGCCACACCGTGACGCTCGTGTCCACGGACTGGGCCGGCCTCGAGGGACCGGCGCGCGAGGGCGCACGTACGACGTGGCGACTGCCGTCGGTGCACGTGAGCGAGCGCTACGGCGTGCCGTATCCGGTCCCGACGGGGCGGTTCGTGCGCGAGGCGATGGCCGAGGCGGCGCGGGCCGACGTCGTGCACGTGCACGGCGCCCTGTACGCGCACACCGTGCTGGCGCGACGGATGGCGCGGCGCGCGG
>JACQES010000414.1 GCA_016200495.1 Gemmatimonadota bacterium | reverse complement strand
TCAGGCGCAACAGCGGTGTTCCGAGAGCGGGCTGATAGCGAAACTGGGCGGCGATATATTGGGTCGCCAGAAAGTTGAATCCGACAAGCAAGACCAAGCCCGTACCAGTTGCCCGCCAGTTGTAGCCGAAAGGAAAGCCGCCGGGATCACGGGGCGTGGTCGCGGGGGTCGGCCACGGCGACGGATCCGCCGCGATCGGACCGGGATCCGGCAGGTGATCGGGCACGTCCACGCTGATGGTGAACACGGGCGCGCGCGGCAGCACGCCAATGACGGGCGCGGGCGCGCTCGCGCCGCCGTGTTCGGGCGGCATCGGGTGTGGGGGCGGCGCGGTGAACACCACGCTCGGCTGCGGATGCGGCCGTTCGACGTGCGGTCCGGCGGTGGCCGTCGCGGCGGCGACGGCCGCGATCACGCCGGCGTGCATGACGACGCTCAGGGTCGCGCCCCCGCGCAGGCGCTGGGCGACGCGGCGGGTTTCCAGCAGGGTGCGCAGCATGAACCCTCCGGTGGTGGTGAGCGGGCGGGATGTCCCGCTGCCCATCGATACCACCGCAGGGTTGGCCGTCCCTTGGGGACGGATTGCGAATTCGTGAAGCGTCCGTTGGCGGACGGTGAATCCGGGCCGGCCGTTCGATGCCGCACGGTCCGGAGCGGCGCGCGGCGCCGCCCCGGATCGGCTCGCGTTACTTGCCGCCGCCGAGCTCGGCGAAGGCGAGCTTGAGGATGTCGTCGGCCTTCACGAAGCCGTTCGCGCCGAACTTGGCCTCGTAGTCGGCCAGCGGCTTGCCGGCGAGGAAGGCGTCGAGCGCCTGCTTCTTGCGGATGGCGGCCTGCGTCCGGTCGCGGACGTCCTTGAGGAGCTTGAGGTGCGCCTCGACGTCCGCACGCGTCGCCAGCTCGCCGTGCCCGGGAATGAACCGCGTGTTCGCGTCGGACGCGGCGAGGATGCGCTCGATGCCGGCGATCGAGCCGAGGAGCGAGCCCCCCGAGCTGACGTCGATGAACGGGAAGCCGATGCGCATGAACACGTCGCCGCCATGGATGACGTTCGCGCGCGCGAACTTGATCAGGACGTCGCCGTCGGTGTGCGCGTGGGCGAGGTGCATCGCGGTGATGTCCTCGCCGTTCAGGTGCAGCGTCATCGTCTCGGGGAACGTGACGACCGGCAGCGCCGCCTTGGGCGACGCCGGCTGCGTGCGATTGAGTCGCGCGACGAACGTCTCCTTCGACATCCGCTCGCGCACGTTGTCCTGCGCGACGATCACCACGCCCGCCTTGCCGAGGTTCTCGTTGCCCCCGGTGTGGTCGCCGTGCCAGTGGGTGTTCATCAGGAACTTGACCGGGTTCGGCGTGATCGCCTTGATCGCGGCCAGGATCTTCGGGGTGAGCGGGGCGAACTGGTCGTCGACGAGCACGGTGCCGTCCTCGCCCACCGACACGCCGAGGTTGCCCCCGGACCCGACGAGCATGTACAGGCCGTCGGTGATCTTGATCGTGCGGATCGTGACGGTGTCGAGGCCGGCCTGCGCCGCGAGGCGCGCCGGCGCGGCGAGCAGGGCGGCGGCGGCGAGCGCCGCGAGCGGAAGGCGAACGAAGCGGGGGGTCATGCGGACTCCAGGTGGGGGGAGGAAGCGAGCGCGAGCGATGCGACGAACCGGCGGCGCTGACCGCGAGCCCGGCGCGCGCATCCGGGACGGCGCCTCATTTCGCGGCGCGGAGGGGACGGCCGTACCTGGCCATGACCGCCCGCAGGCGGTCGAGCGGCAGTGCCGTGACGGTGAACTCGTTCGGCCCGCTCAGCGTTTCCGCCGCGAGCAGCGCATTGGTGATCGCGCCCTCCGTGGCCTGCGCGGTTGCACGGAAGAGGGGGGAGAGCCGGTCGTTGTCGAGCATCCGGACGGTGGACGTCGAATCGGAGGTCCACACCTTCGGATTCGCCGTCGAGAAGGCGATGAAGATGTCGCCCGATCCGTTGCCACCGAAACCACCCTGGCGTCCCACGCCGACCGCCACGCGCTTGACGAGGCGATCGAGCTGATGTGGCAGGAGTGGCGCGTCCGTCGCGACCACGACGATGATCGATCCCTGTTCGGGCGGCTCCAGCACCGTGCCGGCGGGCGCCTCGCCACAGCGCGGGCCGAACGCCGGCGTCGGCAGGGGCCGCGCGCTCCGGTAGCACGGCTTCACGTCCGCGATCTCCTCGCCTACCGGAACCCCGGCGATGCGAAGGTCGCGCCGCTGGCCATAGTTGCACTGCACGAGCACGCCGACCGTGTAACCTCCCTCGCTCGCGGGCAGGACGCGCGACGCCGTGCCGATGCCGCCCTTGAACTGGTGGCACGTCATGCCGGTTCCGCCGCCCACGTTCCCCTCGCGCACCGGGCCGCCCCGGGCGGAATCGAGCGCCGCCCGGGCGTGCGCCGCCGTCACGTGGAACCCGTTGATATCGTTGAGCGGACCGTCGAACGTCTCCGCGACGACGGGCAGCCACCACGGCTGCAACACCGTCTTCTGGCCCAGCTCCCACTGGATGATCGCGTCGCGCACGACGCCCACCGAATGCGTGTTGGTGATCGCGACGGGGCCTTCGAGAAAGCCGCTCTCGCGCACCCAGGTCGTGCCGGTCATCTCGCCGTTCCCGTTCAGGGTGAACCACGCGGCAAACGCGGGATCGGGGTTTGCGCGACCGCGCGGCAGCACGACCGTCACCCCCGTGCGCACCGGTCCCTGTCCCGTCACGAGCGGACCGCTCCCCGCGATGATGGTGGCGTGGCCCACCTCGACGCCGGCCACATCCGTGATCGCGTCGAGCGGTCCGGCCGTGCCGCCGATCGGAATGCCGAGTTCGCGCGCGCGCGGCTTGGGCGCCTGGGCCGAGGCGGCCGTCGCGACCAGCAGCAGCGCGCCGCACAGTGCGCCGCGGCGCATGCGCACCCCCGGCGCACGCCGCAACGACGGAAGGGTGCCGCCGAGCCGTCCGCTACGCGACACTGCGCAGCACCTCGAGCAGGATCTCGCCGATGGTGTCGAGGTGCGCGGGCTCCGCGATGAGCGGCGGCGACATCGCGATCGTGTCGGCGGTGGTGCGGACGAGGAGCCCGCGCTTGAACGCGCCGCTCAGGCACTCCATGCCGCGCGCGCCCACGGCTCCCTCGCGTGGTGCGAGCTCGATCGCGCCCATCAGCCCCAGGTTCCGGATGTCCACGACGTTCGGTGCGCCGCGCAGCCCGTGCAGCACCTGGCCCCACTTGGCCTCGAGCGTGCGTGCGCGCGTGAGCAGCCCTTCGGCCTCGTACACGTCGAGCGTGGCCATCGCCGCCGCGCACGCGAGCGGATGGGCGCTGTAGGTGTAGCCGTGGAAGAAGTCGATGCCGCGGGGCGTCGCGTTCACGGTCGTCTCGTAGATGCCGTGCCGCACGAACACCGCCCCCATCGGCACGGCGCCGTTGGTGATCCCCTTGGCCACGGTGATCATGTCGGGGATCACGCCGAACCGGTCCGCCGCGAACGGCGTGCCGAGGCGGCCGAACCCGGTGATCACCTCGTCGAAGATGAGCAGGATGCCGTGCGCGTCGCAGATGGCGCGCAGTCGCTCGAGATAGCCCACGGGCGGCACGAGCACGCCGGTCGAGCCCGCCACGGGCTCGACGATGACGGCGGCGATGTGCTGCGCGCCCCGCTCGGCCACGATCCGCTCGAGGTCGTCGGCCAGCTCCGCGCCTGCCGCGGGCTGCCCGACGCTGAACAGGTTGGATGCGATGCCGTGCGTGTGCGGCAGGTGGTCCACGCCGGGGAGCAGCTGCGCCGCGTACGGGGCACGGTTCGCCTCGATCCCCCCGACGGAAATGCCCCCGAAGCCCACGCCATGGTAGCCGCGCAGCCGCCCGACGAAGCGCGTGCGCTGCGGCTCGCCGCGCGAGCGCCAGTAGGCGAGCGCGATCTTGAGCGCGGTGTCCACCGCCTCGGAGCCCGAGTTGGCGAAGAAGACGTGGTCGAGGTCGCCGGGCAGGAGCGCCGCGAGCCGCGTCGCGAGCGCGAACGGCGCCGGGTGCCCCATCTGGAACGACGGCGCGAAGTCGAGCTCGGCCGCCGAGCGCTGGATCGCCTCGACGATCGGGGCGCGGCCGTGCCCGGCATTCACGCACCAGAGACCGGAGCACGCGTCGAGCACGCGGTTCCCGTCCACGTCCTCGTAGTACATCCCCTCGGCGCGCGCCAGGAGCCGCGGCGCCTGCTTGAAGGCGCGGTTGGCCGTGAAGGGCATCCAGTACGCCTCGAGGTCGGAGGCGGTGAGCGCGGGGCGGGTGGCGGTGGCCATGGGCGGGGTCCGGCAGAGTGGGCGTGCGGCGGTCGAGCGCTACTTCTTCTTCGTCCGGGATCGCGTGCGGGAGGCGGGCGTGGCCTTCGTCCGGGAGCGCGAGGCCGACGGTTTCGAGGCGGCCTTCTTCGCGGCGGACTTCTTGACCGCCTTCACCGGCTTGGCCTTCGATTTCGGCTTGGTTTGCGGCTTCGGCTTGGCCTGTGCCTTCGACTTCGGCTTCGCAGCCGCCACACGCTTGACCTTGGGCGCCGGCTTGGCCGCCGGTACGTCGATCGGCGCCGGCCGTTCCGAGAGCGCCACGATGGTCGCCCATTCGTCGGGCGTCACCGGCGTCACCGAGAGGCGCCCGATCCGCAGCAGCGTCATGTTGGCGAGAGCGGGCGTTGCCTTGATCTCGTTGAGCGAGACCGGGCGCTGCAGGGGGGCAACGGCGCGCAGGTCCACCATCCACCAGGTCGGCGCTTCGGCGGGCGAGTCCGCGTCGAAGCCGTGGTGGCCGTGGTCGAACTGCGTGAAGTCGGGATACGCCTCGCGCACCACTTCCGCGATCCCCGCGATCACCTGCGGGTTGGCCATGGAGTGATAGAAGAACACGAGGTCGCCCACGCGCATGCCGTCGAGCATGAAGTTGCGCGCGGCGAAGTTGCGGATGCCGTCCCAGTGCGTGGTGCGCCCCGGCGCCGACTCGAGGTCGCTCCACGAGAACACCTCGGGCTCGGACTTCACCAGCCAGTACCGCCGTTCTCCCGCCGCGCGCGGCGTGAAGACGTGGGCCCACATGCCGGTGGCGTACTCGGGAGTCGGTCGGGTCGTCATGGCTCGGCTACGGACGGAGGCGGTGCATCATGCGGGGGAAGGCGATGACCTCGCGGATGTGCGGCGTGCCGCAGATCCACCCGACCGTGCGCTCGAGGCCGAGGCCGAAGCCCGCGTGCGGGAAGGTGCCGTACTTGCGGAGGTCGAGGTACCAGCCGTACGCGTCCTCCGGCAGCCCTTCCTCGCGGATGCGGTGCAGGAGCTTGTCGTAGTCGTCCTCGCGCTGCGAGCCGCCGATGATCTCGCCGTAGCCCTCGGGCGCGAGCATGTCGTCGCAGAGCACCGTGCGCGGGTCGGCCGGGTTCTCCTTCATGTAGAAGGCCTTGGCCTCCTTCGGGTAGTTCATGACGAACACCGGCCGGTCGTAGTCGGCGACGATCAGCGCCTCGTCCTCCGCCCCCAGGTCGTCGCCCCACTTGGCGCTCGAGCCCTTCCGCCGCACGAGGGTGATGGCGTCCGAGTAGTCGAGGCGCACGAACGGCCGCACGACCTGCTTGAGCTTGCTCACGTCGCGCTCGAGTTCGGCCAGCTCCGCCTGGCGCCGCTCGAGCACGCGCTCGACGAGGAAGGACACGAGGTCCTCCTGCAGGCGCATGTTGTCGTGCGTGTCGTTGAATGCCACCTCGGGCTCGATCATCCAGAACTCGGTCAGGTGGCGGCGCGTCTTGCTCTTCTCGGCGCGGAAGGTCGGGCCGAAGGTGTAGATCTTGCCGAACGCCGCGGCGGCGGCCTCGCCGTACAGCTGGCCGGTCTGCGCGAGGTACGCGTTCCCCTCGTCGAAGTACTCCGTGCTGAAGAGTCCGCTCCGCTCGCCGATCGCCGCGGTGAGGAGCGGCGTGTCCACGCGGAGGAAGCCGCGCTCGTAGAAGAAGTCGTGGATCGCCTGCTCGATCTCGTGGCGGATCTTCGCGATCGCCACCTGCCGGGGGCTCCGCAGCCAGAAGTGGCGGTGGTCGAGCAGGTGCTCGATGCCGTGCTCCTTGGGCTGGATCGGGTAGTCGAGCGGCGACGGCCCGATGACCTCGAGTCCGCTGACCTGGATCTCGTTGCCGCCGGGGGCGCGCGGTTCGGCCTTCGCCTCGCCCGTGATCGCGATGCACGCTTCCTGCGTTAGCTCCGAGAACCGCGCCCACACCTCGGGGGCCACCTGGTTCTTGACCACCACGCCCTGCAGGAGCCCCGTCCCGTCGCGCATCACGATGAAGGCGATCTTGCCGGAGGAGCGGAGGTGCGTGACCCAGCCGCGCACGGTCACGACGTGACCGGTATGGGCGGCGAGTTCGGCGATGCGGGCGGTCGGGGTGCTCATGAGTGCGGAAGGAGGTCCGGGAGGGCCGTCCAAGATAATGGCGCGCCCCCTGCCCCCGCCGCACCTTTCGGGGATGTCCGACGCCGACCCGCCCCTCCCCGGCTCCCTCGCCGCGCTCGAGGGGCTCGACACGCCGAAGGGGGCGTACGGCGCGCCGCGCGTCGCGCGCATGTCACGCGCCCTCCGCGTGCCGCTCGAGGCGTTGAGCCCGGGCGAGGTACGGTTCCTGCTCGCCGAGCGCCGCTCGCCGGGGCGGGTCATTCCCCTCGCGCTCGAGCGCCTCGCGTCCGATCCGCTGCTCGCCGCCGACGGCACCCCGGGTGACCTGCTGCTGACCCTGCTGGCGGCGGCCGATGCCGCATGGGAGGGTACCCCTCCGTGGGCCGCGACGCTCCGCACGGTGCTCACGCTCGCGCGCGGGCGCCTTGCCGTCCTGCCGGCCGACCTCCGTCAACCCCTCGCCGACGAGCTCGACGTGGCGGATGCCCGCTTTGGCGTTCCCGCCTGACTTCCCTTCCCCCGCGATCCTCTCGATGCGCCGCCTGCTCACCGCCACCCTCGCGCTCGTTGTCGCCGCCGCAACGCTCCCGGCGCAGGACACGCCCCCGACGCGCGTCACCACGTCGTTCGGTCCCCTCGCTGGCCGCGACTCCGCCGGAATCGCCACCTTCCGCAACATCCCGTACGCGGCCCCGCCGGTCGGGGCGCTGCGCTGGAAGGCGCCGGTGCGCCCGGCGCGGTGGACCGCCCCCCGCGACGCATCGCAGTTCGGGCCTGCCTGCATGCAGACCGATGCGCTCAGCAAGCTGTACGGCGGCGCCATGGACCCGGTGAGCGAGGACTGCCTCACGCTCAACGTGTGGACTCCCGTCGCGCGCGGCGCGAAGCGGCCGGTGCTCGTCTGGATCCACGGCGGCGCCTTCACGCACGGCAGCGGGCGCACCGCCCTCTACGACGGCACGCGCCTCGCCCAGCTGGGCGCCGTCGTGGTGACGCTCAACTACCGGCTCGGCGTCTTCGGCTATCTCGCGCATCCCGCGCTCTCGGCGGAGAGCCCGAAGCACGGCTCCGGCGCGTACGGCTTTCTCGACCAGGTGGCCGCGCTGCAGTGGGTGCG
>JACQES010000410.1 GCA_016200495.1 Gemmatimonadota bacterium | reverse complement strand
GACCTCACGCTTATCAGGCGTGCGCTCTAACCACCTGAGCTAATGGCCCCAACACCGCTCCCCACCAGCATTTCCGGGGAGCTGTGAAACGTAAACACCCCCCAAACGGGGGTCAACGCGGCGCCGCGCACCTCCCGAGGCGCCCCTCGGGCCAGAACGGCCGCTCACCGCGCCTCCCCCTCCCGCCCGCACTGGAGCCCCCGCGCCAGCACCGGGTCGCGCCCGGCCACCACGTCCGCCGTCGTCCGCACCACCGGCACGTGCGGCAGCACCCCGCGGTGCGCCGCCGCCGTGTCGGGGTCGAGCACGAACCGCGCCGACGACACCTGGCCCGCCAGCCCGAACCGGGGCAGCACGAAGCTGAACACCTCCCCGTGCGAGTTGGGCGGCTCCCCCGTCGGCTCGCCGATCAGCGTCCCCACGCCGCTCAACCGCACCGTGTTCGCGAGCATCATCGCGCTCGAGAAGGTGCTCGGCCCGATCAGCACGCAGAGCGGCCGCTCGATCCGGCGCGCATTCGCCGGCGGGGGCTCGGGCGTCTCCATGTGCATCGTCGCCATGTCGCCGTCCGGCACGCTGAAGAGGCCGCCCAGCTGGCCGTCAATCCACGAGAACGGGAACCAGGTCCGGAGGAGCGGCGTCACGCCAGACGCGAAGCGCTGCTTGTACCGCCGGCTCGCACGCCATTCCTTGCGGATCCCTTCCACCAGCGGCTTCGACGTCACGTACGACAGCAGCATCGTCCCCTGCTGGCTGTTGCCGCCGCCGTTCCGCCGCAGGTCCACGACCACCGCGCGCAGCCCCTCGGTGCGCGCCGCGTCGAACGCCGAATCGAGCCGCGCGCGCAGCGGGCCCGGCGCGCTCCCCATGCTCGTGAAGTCGATCACCAGCACCGAGTCCGCCGTGCGCCGCACCGTGAGCGCCTCGCGCGGACGCGCGGCCGGCCGCCGCGCGAACTCCTCCTGCGTCGCGCCCGCGAGGCGCACGGCGCGCTCGCGCCCATCCGCGCCCGCCACCGTCACGTCGAGCGGCGGCCGCACCCCCTCCAGCCAGAGCCGCGGGCCGAACGAACCCAGCACGACGCGGTCGCGAAAGGCCTCGAGCTCGGCCGGCGCCGCCTCGCCAAGCGTGTGCACCACCGCCTCCACCGGTTGGTCGCCGACGCGCAGCAGCCGCTCGCCGACCGCCACGCGCGCGCTGTCCGCGCCCAGCACGGCGACCACCACCACGCCGGCCTCGGTGCGCGTCACCCCCAGCGGGAAGGCGCGGAGCCCGCGCGAGAGCCCGGCCTGCACCTCGTCATTGGCCAGCCACAGGCTCGTGTGGCCATCGCCCATGGTCGCGAGCACGCGCGAGAGGTCGCGCCACGCCGCGGCACGGGTCACCGACTCGGGCCACGCGCGCGCGAGCGAATCGCGCAGCGCGCCCAGCTGCGGCCCCGGGTCGGGGTGCACCTCGCGCACGATCGCGACGAGCGTGTCCAGGTCCTCGATCGCCTCGGCGCGCGACAGCACGCGCGCCGCGATGGACGGCTGCGGCCCCGGCGGCGTGCGATACAGGTAGCAACCGCCGGCGAGCGCGGCGCCGAGCGCCACGGCCGCGGCACGCGCGCCGCTCTGGAGTCTGGAGGAAATGGACATGGACGACATCGCGTAGTTTATCCGCGCAACCCCACCCCCGCTCCCCTCGTCCCCCGGCGCATGCCCTGGCTCACCGACCCCACCATCTGGCTTGGCCTCCTGACGCTCTCGGCGCTCGAGATCGTGCTCGGGATCGACAACATCATCTTCATCTCGATCCTCGCGGGCGCCCTGCCCGAGGCGCGACGCGACGCCGCGCGCAAGCTGGGCCTCGCGGCCGCCTTCTTCACGCGGGTGCTGCTCCTCCTGTCCATCGGGTGGCTCGTCTCGCTCACGGCACCCCTCCTGGTCGCAGGCAGCGTGAAGCTCTCCGGCCGCGACCTCGTCCTGCTCGTGGGCGGCCTCTTCCTCATCTTCAAGGCCACGCGCGAGATCCACGCCAAGCTCGAGGGGCCCGAGACCGAGGCGCACGGCGCGCCCGCGCGGAAGGTGCCCGCGTTCAGCGCGGTCATCGTGCAGATCATGCTCATCGACATCGTCTTCTCGCTCGACTCGGTCATCACCGCCGTCGGCATGGTGTCGCAGGTGAGCATCATGATCGCCGCGAACGTGGTGGCGCTCGCCTTCATGCTCGGCTTCTCCGGGCGCATCGCCGCGTTCGTGGAACGCCACCCGACCATCAAGGTGCTCGCGCTCAGCTTCCTCGTGATGATCGGGACCAACCTCGTGGCCGAGGCGTTCGGGGTGCACATCCCCAAGGGGTACACCTACTTCGCGATGGCGTTCTCGGTGGGAGTGGAGATGGTGAACCTGCGGGTGCGCGCCAAGGCGGAGCCGGTGCACCTGCGGTCGCAGCCACCGGAGATCTGACCACGGCACCATGACCTCGTCGCGGTCCCACGACACCGTCCCGCACGCGCAGGGAATCCGCTGGGTGCTCCTCGACGGCGCGATGCGCGCCGCCGAGGAGTTCCGGGGCATTCCCGCGAGGGAGCGACCGGACGTGCGGTGCCCCGAGTGCCGCGAACGCGTCACGCTCAAGCTTGGACGCGTGCGGGTGCCGCACGCCGCCCACCGGAGCGGGAGCACGTGCGTCCTTCGCACGAACGAGGGCGCGCTGCACTTCAACACGAAGCACGCGATCGCCGCCGCGCTTCGCGACGCGACACCGCGCGAACTGCTCATCGAGGTTCCGTGCGTGGGGGCCATCCCGGCCATGGAACCCGTAGCCCCGTGGACCTACCCGGCGCACGCGTCGCACGCGCGATGTCTCGTGTGGCGACGGCACGTGTGGGCAGCAGACTGGGACGAGGTTCGGGTCGAGCACCACGAAGACTCGATCCGTCCAGACATCGCCTTGATGCGCGCCGGTCAGATCCTCACTGCGATCGAGGTAAGGGTGCAGCATGCCGTCGACGCGGAGAAGGAGGCGGAGTTCGCGAGGCACGGCACCCCTTGGATCGAAGTTGACGCTTGCCTGCCGCCCTTTTCCGACAGCTTCTCGTGGACATCCGCGCTCCCGATCAGGCTCGTGGCGTTCGGTCCCTGGCTCGACAACAAGCCGCCGGTCGAGCTCTTGTGTCCGTCGCATGAGGACAAGGCGGGCTACCAGGAAGATGGAATCGAGAGAGAGCTGCCATTCGCGGCTACCGTGGCCGACCGGTATGTCGATGGCGAGGAGTCGCCGGCACGGCAGATCATCGTTTTGGACCTCGTGATCAACCACGGCCAGGGGTGGGCCGTCCAGGCGCGACGCGCCGACGAGCGGGATCACGCCGAGATCGTCAGGGTGCCATTCGCGCCCGCACTCGTACCTCGGCGAGTGGCGGACGTCTGGAGCGCCTTCAAGGTCGAGGGCCCGATGCGCGAGGCGGCGCTGGCGGCTTGGCGGGCCCTGGAAGCGCGGCTGAAGGGCCGCGGAGCGGTGCTCGACGTGATGCCGTGGGCACCGTCGACGTCCGTGCTGACCGCCAAGCGTGACGCCGTGGATCTGTACCTCTGGCCTCCGGCGTTCGAGCGCAGCGATAGTGGCGCCTGGGTCCGTTCCCCGGAGTTCGAGTCCGGTGTCTGGAATCTGGACTTCGCCTCTCCGGACCAGCGCGCAGACGCTCGCACACGCCGCCAACAGTCGAATGCCGCACTGCGCAAGTTCACGGACGCGGCCACAATGGCCAGACAGCTGTTCCCGTGGCCACAGACGGGTACCGTTGTCACCAATGTTGGACGGGCACCCACGTGGGACCCGGCAGGACCCATCAACGCGAAACCCTACGGCGTCATCCTCGCCGTCAGCGAGGGCGAGCGGCTGCGAGACAGAACAGACCTCGCCGGGCAGCCGTATGTCTGGGTCACGGCGCGCGACGGTGTGAGCATGGAGCATGTCGCGCGCGAAATGACGCATGCGGGGGTGACGCCCGTCATGCTTTCCATCGTCCCGCCGCGTCGCGCCGAAATACGCTGGAGGGCTCCGCACCTCCCGATCCTCATGTGCGTTCGGGAGCCGACCGCTCCCGAGACGTTCAGAGTGGGCAACGTCGACGATGGGCCTTCCGACCCCGCCAGCGTCGCACGCGGCCTGCAATCCGGCACGCTGCGCTGGGACGAGGACGCACGTCGGTGGCGGTGGCAGGCCGACCCCGCGCCGGCCCCCTGATATCAGGGGGCGGAACCCCATCGGGATCCCGCCCCCTCCACGACTACCCTCCCGCCGCGGTTACTCGTCGAACCCCGCGCCCGGTCCCTTCTGGTCCTCGAAGTCGTCGTACTCGTCGTCCAGGTCCACGAGGTCGTCGTCGAGGTCGTCGAATTCGTCGTCGTCGAGGTCGTCCTCGTCCTCGTCGTCCCCGTCGTCCTCCTCCTCGTCGTCCTCGTCCTCGTCGTCGATCGCTTCGGGGTCGTCGAACTCGTCGTCCTCGTCGAGGTCGTCGTCGTCGAGCTCCTCGTCGAGCGGCTCGTCCTCGAAATCATCCTCGTCACCCCGCGGGGCGGCGTGGAGCGGTAGGTTCGCGGCGACCCCATCCTCGCAGGGGGCACTCAGCGCGAACTCGGGCGTCATGGATGGATCCTCAGGTTGGGCGGTCAGGGGACGTGCCGCATGCGATATAGCGGAACCGAGACCCAAGCGTCAATGCCCGGCCACCGGTGGTGCATGCCTTTGACAACCGACCGGGCGGGAGGGTTACCGCCCGGCCGCCTCGCGTTCGCGCTTGGCTTCGCGGTTGGTCTTCTTCCGGTCGCTCGCGAGCAGCGTCCGCTTGCGCAGCCGGATGCTCTGCGGCGTCACCTCGATCAGCTCGTCCTCCTCGATGTACTCGAGGGCGGCTTCGAGGGTCATGATGCGCGGCGGCTCGAGCTGGATATGCTCGTCGGCCGACTTGGAGCGCATGTTCGTGAGCTTCTTCTCCTTGCACGGATTCACGTCCATGTCGCCCGGACGCGCGTTCTCGCCGATGATCATCCCCTCGTACACGGCGTCACCCGGCGCCACGAACAGCGTGCTCCGGTCCTGCAGGTTGTTGAGCGCGAACCCGACGATCACCCCGGTCTCCATGCTCACCAGCGTGCCGCGCATGCGTCCCTCGAGCGGCCCCGCCCAGTCCCCGTACTCGAGGAACCGGTGGTGGATGAGCCCCGTGCCGCGCGTGTCGGTCAGGAATTCCGAGCGGTACCCGAACAGGCCCCGCGCCGGGATCTTGTAGAGCAGGCGCACGAGCCCCTGCCCCGGGTTCTTCATCTCGATCAGCTCGGCCTTCCGGGGCCCGAGCTTCTCGAACACCACCCCCAGGTGCTCCTCGGGCACGTCGATCGCGAGCTCCTCGTACGGCTCGAGCCGCCGGCCGTCGGGCCCCGTGCGCGTGATCACGCGCGGGCGCGACACCTGGAACTCGTAGCCCTCGCGCCGCATCGTCTCCATCAGGATGGAGAGGTGCAGCTCGCCGCGGCCGCTCACGCTCCACGCGTCGGTCGTGTCCGTCTCCTCGACGCGCAGCGCCACGTTCCGCTCGAGCTCCTTGAAGAGCCGCTCGCGGAGCTGGCGCGACGTCACGAACTTCCCTTCCTTGCCCGCGAAGGTCGAGTTGTTGACGAGGAAGTCCACCGAGATCGTCGGCTCCTCGACCGCGATGCCGGCCAGCCGGTCCTGGTGCTCCGGGTCGGTCAGCGTCGTGCCGATCTCCACCGCCTCGAACCCCGCGAGCGACACCACCTCGCCCGCCGTGGCCTCCGGCACCTCGATGCGCTCGAGCCCCTCGAACGCGAACAACTTGACCACGCGCCCGCGCGTCGCCGGCTTGGCCGGGTCGGTGCCCAGGTCGGTGATCGAGTCGCCGACGCGCACCGTGCCGCGGTCGATGCGCCCGATCGCGAGGCGCCCGAGGTACGGCGAGTAGTCGATCGTCGACACCAGCATCTGGAACGGGCCCGCCGCGTCCATCGGCGGCGCGGGCACGTGCCGCACGATCGCGTCGAACAGAGGCGACAGGTCCACCGGCTTCACGTCCATGTCCATCGTCGCCACCCCTTCGCGCGCCGACGCGTACACCACCGGCGCCTCGAGCTGCGCCTCGTTGGCCTCGAGCTCGATGAACAGCGACAGCACCTCGTCGTGCACGCGGAGCGGGTCCGCGCCGGGGCGGTCGATCTTGTTGATGACGATGATCGGCGTGCGGTTGAGCTCGAGCGCCTTCCGTAGCACGAACCGCGTCTGCGGCATCGGGCCGTCGAACGCGTCCACCACGAGCAGCACCCCGTCCACCATGCGCAGGATGCGCTCCACCTCGCCGCCGAAGTCGGCGTGCCCCGGCGTGTCCACGACGTTGATCTTCGTGTCCTTCCACCGGATCGAGGTGTTCTTCGCGAGGATCGTGATCCCGCGCTCCCGCTCGAGCGGATTCGAGTCCATGACCCGCTCTTCAACCACCTGGTTCTCGCGGAAGGCCCCGGCCTGCCGGAGCATCTTGTCCACGAGGGTGGTCTTGCCGTGATCGACGTGCGCGATGATCGCGATGTTCCGGATAGCCATAGCCTTGTAGGATAACGGGATAGCGGCGTTTTCTCAACGCCCAGTCCCGCGATCCGTGCCACGGTCCCGAAACGGCGCCGCGCGGGCCCCGCACAGG
>JACQES010000407.1 GCA_016200495.1 Gemmatimonadota bacterium | reverse complement strand
GCGAGCTGGGCGCGCGACACCGTGCCGGTGACGCTCGCGGTCGATTGGAAGGCGCTCGGGCTCGATGCCGCGCGCGCCACGCTGTCGCTGCCCGCCGTGCGGGGCCTGCAGGATGCACGCGTGCTCCGGCCCGGCGATCCCCTCACGATCGCACCGAACAAGGGGGCGCTGGTGATCATCAAGTGAGGGCGATGCGCGTGAGGCGCGGTAGGCGGGCGGGCATGGCGCGCGTCGCACGCGCGATTCGCGGCGCGTTTGCCCTCACGCACGCGGTCGCGCTGAGCGCGCACGCGCAGCGCCCCGCCGCCGCCCACATCCGCGAGTACGAGCAGGCCTTCACCACCTACCCGTTCAGCGATCCCGACCCGATTCCCGCCGTCGGGCGCATCTACCCGTACTTCCGTTTCGACGGCTTCACCGACCAGCCGGTGTCGCGGCGCTGGAAGGTCGTCGAGCTCGAGAACGCGTACCTGCGCGTCCTCATCCTCCCCGAGATCGGCGGCAAGATCTGGGCGGCCATCGAGAAGCGGAGCGGGCGGCCGTTCATCTACTTCAACCACGTGGTCAAGTTCCGCGACATCGCCATGCGTGGGCCGTGGACGAGCGGCGGGATCGAGGCCAACTACGGCATCATCGGCCACACGCCGAACGTCAGCACGCCGGTGGAATACGTCACGCGCACCAACGCCGACGGCAGCGTCAGCTGCATCACCGGCGCGCTCGATCTGCTCACCAACACCACCTGGCGCCTCGAGACGCGCCTCGCCCCCGGCCGCGCCGCGTTCACCACCACCTCCACCTGGCACAACGGCTCGCCGCTCGAGCAGCCGTACTACACCTGGATGACGGCCGGCATCCCCACCGCCGGCAACCTCGAGTACGTCTTCCCCGGCACCGCCTGGATCGGGCACGAGGGCGAGCAGGGCACCTGGCCCATCAACGCCGCCAACGGGCGCGACGTCTCGCGCTACGAGCAGAACGACTTCGGGCCCTACAAGTCGTATCACGTGCTCGGCGAAGCCGGTGACTTCTTCGGCGCCTGGTGGCGCGACCTCGGCTTCGGCATGGCCCGCGTCGCCCCGCGCGACGAGAAGCCCGGGCAGAAGATCTGGATCTGGGGCCTCTCGCGGCAGGGGATGCTCTGGGAGCAGCTGCTCACCGATCACGACGGCCAGTACTCCGAGCTCCAGTCGGGACGTCTCTTCAACCAGACCGGCGAGGGGAGCACGCGCACCCCGTTCAAGCATCGCACCTTCATTCCGCACGTCACCGACCGCTGGACCGAACAATGGCAGCCGGTCGTCGGCACCGGCGGCTTCCGGGTGGCGAGCGCCGTGGGCGCCCTCAACGTCACGCGCGCCGGCGAGCGGCTCGTCGTCGCCCTCGCCCCCGTCGAGGCCGTGGACGACACCCTCGTCGTGACGGTGGCCGGGCGCCGCGTGCGTGCCGTGCGCGTGCGCCGCGCGCCGCTCGAGGCGTTCGTGGACACCATCCCGGCCACCGGCGCCGCGCTCGCCGACGTGCGCGTGGTCCTCGGCGACCACCGCATCGAGTTCGACGGCAACCCGGCGGCCACGCGGCTCGATCGCCCGCTCGAGGCGCCCGGGTCCTTCGACTGGGGCTCGGGCTACGGCCTCGCCCTGAAGGGGAAGGAACTGCTGCGCGAACGCGAGTACGACCGCGCCACCGCCACGCTCGACTCCGCCCTCGCGCGCGAGCCGCACCACGTGGGCGCCCTCGCCGATCGCGCCGCGCTCGCCATCCGCGCCATGCAGTACGACAGCGCGCGCGGCTTCGCGCGTCATGCGCTGGCGGTGGACGCCTACGACGGCGCCGCCAACTACTACTACGGGCTCGCCAACCGCCGCCTGGGCCGCACGGCCGATGCGCGCGACGGCTTCGAGATCGCGTCGCAGGATCCGGGCTTCCGGGCCGCCGCGTGCACCGAACTCGCCAAGCTCTGGCTCGCGGCCCGCGACGAGCGGCGCGCGGCCGACTATGCGGCCAAGGCCCTGCGCACCGAGCCGGCCAACCTCGACGCCCTGCAGGTGCGCGTGGTGATCGCACGACGGGCCGGTCGCACCGCCGAGTGGCGCGCGGCCCTGCGCATCCTCGAGTCGGCCGATCCGCTCGGCGTCATGGCACCGCTCGAAGCCGCGCTCGTGCAGCAGCCGCTGGGCACTGCGGCCGTCGAGCGCGTCCGCCAGCGCCTGCATGGCGAGATGCCAGAGCAGTCGCTGCTGCAGCTTGCCGCGTGGTACCAGGACGTGGACGAACGCACGACCACGCTGCGAATTCTCGAGGCGCTGGGTGACCACCCGGAAGCGCTCTACTGGCGTGCCGACCTCGCGCCTGGCGCAGCGCTCCGCGATTCACTCGTGGCGCGCGCCAACGGGTTGAGCTCGTGGATGATCTTCCCCTTCCGCCCCGAGGTGATCGCCGCGCTGGAGCGCGTCGTCACGAGGTCGGATCACTGGAAGCCGCGCTACTACCTCGCCCTCGGTCTCTGGGCCACCGGTCGCGCGTCCCGTGCTGCCCTCCTGCTCGACGCGCTAGGCGACACTCCCGACTTCGCCCCCTTCTACGCCGCGCGCGCCACGCTGCCCGGCCGCTCGCTCGACAGGCAGGTTGCGGACTTGCGGCGCGCGGCGGCGCTCGAGCCCACGGAGTGGCGCTTCGCGAAACGCCTCGCCGAGCGCCTGCTCGCCTTGGGCGACGCCGCCGGAGCCGAGGCCGTCGCCAGCGCGGCCCATGAGCGCGCTCCGCGCAACTACATGCTCGGGCTCACGCGTGTCCGCGCGCTCATGGAGGCGGGCCGCATTGACGAGGCCGACCGGCGCCTCGCGGCCCTCGCGGTGTTGCCCTACGAAGGCGCGGGCGACGGTCGCGCCCTCCACCGCGAGCTCAAGCTCCTGCTCGCCGTCGAGGCCGTGCGCGCAGGACAGCTCGACAGCGCCGCGCGCCTCGTCGCGGCCGCCCGGGAGTGGCCCGAGCACCTCGGCGCCGGCAAGCCGTATGACGCCGACACCGACGAGCGCCTCGAGGAGTGGCTCGCCGCCGACATCGCCGCACGCGCGGGCAACGCGGACGTCGCCCGGGCGCGCTGGACCAACCTTGCCGGCAAGCGCGCCCGCACGGGTGCGCTCGGCGACGCGCTCGTCCCCTGGGCGCTCGAGAAGCTGGGGCGTGCCGACGAAGCGCGGACGTTGATCGCCGAGTGGCGCCGTGCGGCGCCGTCCGATCCGGTCGTCGCGTGGGCCGCCGATCGCACGCTGCCGCTGCCGCGTCGCGCCGGGCAGGAGTTCCGCCCCCTCACGCGCTGGCTCGCGCTCACGCGCTAGCGGTGCCGGCCACGACGCCTCACGCCGGCGCCATCACCGCCCGCACCAGCTGCTCGAAGTCGCGTCGGCTGCCCTCGATGGTGACCTCCCGCAGCGCCGACTCGATCCCCAGCTGACCGAGGAAGAGGCGCCGCGCCGCGTCGGCGGTCGCGCGCACGCGGAGCGCCGGTGCCTCGACGGTGCCGCGCGCGATCTCGGCCCGCTCCGGCGTGAGCACGAGTCGGTACGGCACGCCATCGGCCACGAGTTCGGCCCGGAGGGAGCGCCCGCCCCGGTACCACCGGCGCAGCGCCACGAGCAGCCACGCGATGTTGCGTGCGTCGCGCGGGTCGGGCTTGGCGAGCGCCGGCCAGCCCCACGCGCCGAGCGCCTGCAGCACGGGCTCGAGTGCGGCCCCGCGCTCGGTCAGGCGGTAGCGCCAGCCGCCGTCGGGCGGCGCGCCCTGCTCGCGCACGACGAGGCCGCCCTTCACCATCTCGGCCAGCCGCTTCGCGAGCAGGTTGGTCGTGATGCCGGGCAGCCCCTCGCGCAGGTCGGAGTAGCGCAGGGGGCCGAGGAGCAGGTTGCGGACGACGAGCAGCGTCCAGCGCTCGCCGACGAGGTCGAGGGCCTTGGCGATGCCACAGGCCTCGTGATAGGCGCGCCGAGCCATGGGAGCCGGTGTGATGACACTATTGCAAACTACATTGCGTAGTTTACTATTAGATAGTCCCTGTGTCAACCTCGTGGAGGCTCCCGTGATCGCCGACCTGCTCCCCGCCACCCAGGGCTCGCCCCTGCTGCACCAGCTCTTCATCGCGCTCGCGCTCGCCGTGGCGCTCGCCTTCCTCGCGGCCGTGCGCCACGTCGCGCCGCAGCGGCTCGCGCTCGCCGCCACGCTCACCCTGGCCTGGCTGGCCGGCACGTGGGGCCTCGCCGCCGCGGGCGTGCTGCACTTCGCGCCGCCCCCGACCATGGCCATCCTCATCGCTGCCGCCCTCGCGCTTGCCGTCGGGCTCGGCCTCTCGTCGTTCGGGCGCGCGCTCGCCACCGGACTGCCGCTGGTGGCGCTCGTGGGCTACCAGGGCTTCCGCGTCGCCGTCGAACTGCTGCTCCACCGCGCGTATGTCGAGGGGCTCATGCCGGTCCAGATGAGCTACGCGGGGCGCAACGTGGACATCCTCTCCGGCGCGGGGGCCCTCGCCGTCGCGCTCTGGCTCGTCGTCGCTCGCCCGCGCGCCACCCATGCGGTCGTGTTCGCGTGGAATACCCTCTCCCTAGGCTTCCTCGTCAACATCCTCGCCGTCGCAATCCTCTCGGCGCCCACGCCGTTCCGCGTCTTCATGAACGAGCCCGCCAACACCTGGATCACGCAGGCCCCGTGGGTCTGGCTGCCGACGGTGATGGTGGTGGCCGCGCTGCTCGGCCACGTCCTCGTCTACCGGCGCCTCGCCATCGAGCGCCGAGCGCCGCTCGTCATGGCCACGGCGTAGCGCGGTTACGGCGTAACGCGGATGCGGCGCCGCGTGCTCACGGCGCGACGCCGAACCGGAACACCGTCGTCGCGTGGTACGTCGCTCCCGGCCGGAGCACGATGTCCGGAAACTCCGGCCGGTTGGGCGCGTCGGGAAAGCGCTGCGTCTCGAGGCAGAAGCCGCTGCGCCGCCCGTACGCGATCCCCCGCTTCCCGCGCGCCGAGCCGTCGAGGAAGTTGCCGGCGTAGAACTGCACGCCCGGCTCGGTGGTGAGGACGTCGATCGTGCGCCCCGAGCGTGGCTCGTGCACGTGGGCCGCGTGCGCGAGCCCGGGCCCCGTGCGCGTGATGACGAAGTTCTGGTCGTAGCCGCCGGCGAGCGCGAGTTGCGGATGCGCGGCGTCGATGCGCGCGCCGATCGGCACCGGCGTGCGGAAGTCGAACGGCGTGACCGCCACGCTCGCGATCTCTCCCGTGGGAATGAGTCCCGCCCCGACGGGCGTGTAGCGATCGGCATCGAGCGTCAGCACGTGACCGAGGATGTCGGGTGCGCTGGTCGCGTCGGCCACCCCGGACAGGTTGAAGTACGCGTGCTGCGCGAGGTTCACCGGCGTCGCCCGATCGGTCGTCGCGCGAAACGCCACGTGCAGTTCGTTCGCGTCGGTGAGCGTGTACGTCGCGTGCACGTCGAGCGTGCCCGGATACCCCTCCTCGCCGTCCGCGCTCACGTAGTGGAAGCGCGCGTGCGCGCCGGCGCCATCCACCACCGCCTCGGCGCGCCACAGCCGCTGGTCGAAGCCGCACGTGCCGCCGTGCAGCGCGTGCGGCGCGCGATTGGCCGTCACGAGGTGCGTGACGCCGTCGAGCGTGAACCGCGCGTGACCCAGTCGGTTGGCCACGCGCCCCACCACCGCACCGAGGTACGCCGTGTCGCCGAGGTAGCCCGCGAGGTCATCGAAACCGAGCACGATATCGGCGAGGTGGCCGTGACGATCGGGTGCGTGGATGCCGACGATCGTCGCGCCGCGCTCCATCGCCCGGACGGTCATGCCGCGCGCGTTCGTGAGCGTCACGAGCTGCACCGGCCTGCCATCCGGCAGCGTGCCGAACGGCGCCATCGTGGCAGAGGGCATGTGAGCGTGGGCGTCGGCCATGGTGCGGGCGGGCGTGGAGCGCGAGCGCGCGCGTTCGGGCACGCGGGGGCGGGCGCCCGCGTTCGCGGGTGCGCCTCGCGTGCTTCGGCTGCACATTAGCCCTCGGTCGCGTCCCTCGCCGCCCCTCGCCACGCATGAGCATCCTCGATCGCGATACGGTCAACGCGTTCTGCCGCCACACGCACGTGGAGCGGCGGGGCGCGGCGTCGGGTCCGCTCGCTGGACTGACCTTTGGCCTCAAGGACCTGTTCGACATCGCGGGAGCACCCACGGGCGCCGGCAGTCCCGACTGGTTGCGCACGCACCCCAACGCCACCGTCACCGCGCCGGTCCCGGCCGCGCTGCTCGCCGCCGGCGCCACGCTCGTGGGGCGCACGCACACCGAGGAGATGGCGTTCAGCCTGACCGGCGAGAACGCGCACTACGGCACGCCGATCAACGTGCGCGCCCCCGGTCGCATCCCCGGCGGCTCCTCGAGCGGCTCCGCCGCCGCCGTGGCCGCAGGACTCGTGGACTTCGCCATCGGCACCGACACGGGGGGCTCCGTGCGCGCGCCGGCGTCGTTCTGCGGCATCTACGGCCTGCGGCCCACGCACGGCCGCATCTCGCTCGCGGGCGCGGTGCCGCTCGCGCCGTCGTTCGACACCTGCGGCTGGTTCGCGCGCGATGCGGCCATGCTCGCGCGGGTGGGATGCGTGTTGCTGGAAGGCGCGATGCAGGGGCAGGCGATGAACGACGGCGCGTCGGGCGAGGCCGCGTCGGCCGTCCGCGCCCGCGGTCATGGCACGTCGGGCGAGGCCGCGTCCGCCGTCCGCACCCGCGGTCGCGCCGCGCCGGACGATCGCCCATCGCGCATCGGCGCGCTCGCCTCGCGTCTCCTCTCCGCGACGGACGCCTTCGCCCTGCTCGACGCCCCGGTCGCCGCCGCGCTAGCGCCCGCCACGTCGCGCATCGAGGCCCTGCTCGGCCCCGCCACCCCCGTCACCGTGAGCCCCGACGGACTCGCCTCGTGGGTCGAGATCTTCCGCGTCCTGCAGTACGACGACATCTGGCGCGCGCACGGCCCGTGGATCACCGCCACGCGCCCCGCGTTCGGCCCCATGGTCGCCGTGCGCATGGCGGCCGTCGAGG
>JACQES010000409.1 GCA_016200495.1 Gemmatimonadota bacterium | reverse complement strand
GCCCTCGACGGGCTCGGCGCGACGGACGCGGAGCGTGCCCGCAACGCGGCCCAGCTCTTCACGGCGTTCGCCGACCGCTTCAACGCCGTCCATCGCGCCCCGCGCTTTGCCGTCGCCCGCGCGAAGATCTCCAAGGGGTGGCTCTCCCCCTCGACGATCTACCGCGACACGTCCGTGTGGATGAGCCGCACCGACAGCCTCGTCTCGTTCACGGGCTTCGGCAAGTTCCTCCCCTTCGGCTACGTGCTCCAGGAGCGGAACCCGCTCCCTCCCGTCGTCGCCCTCGCCGACGCGCGCCACCTCATCACGCTCCACCCCACCCCCGAGCACGACTGGGAGTGGAACGCAAAGGTGGACTTCGCCATCGGCACCGTGAAGGCCGACGAGATGGCGCACCTGTTCGCCTCGCTGCTCGCCGCCGGCGAGGGACACGGCGACAAGGAGCTCAAGGCCGAGATCCAGCACACCATTCCCAACACCGCCCTCGCGGCGTCCAAGCTGTTCGACCTCGACTCGCTGCGCGCCCTCCCGCTCGCCGACGGCTCCTCGGGCATGCTGCTCCAGGCGTCCACGCACCCCGAGCGCATCGCCGCCACCCTGCCCGGCTTCAGCACCTTCGCCAAGCGCTACCTGGTCGGCTCGTCGTGGCGGCTCCAGCTCCGCGACAAGCAGGGCGCGACCTGGTTCTTCATCGACGGCCGGAACGGCGTCATGCAGCTGCGCTGGCGCGTGCACCATGGCGAGCTCCTCCCCTTCGAGGGCGGTGCGCGTCCCATGCCCGACGACCTGGAGCTCGAGATCGAGACGCGCGTGAAGGTGGGCATCTTCAACGTCGGGCTCTCGAACCTCGTCGCCGACTTCACCTTCGTGCACACGCCGACCGAGCGTGGCTGGCTCCTGCACATGAACCGCCCGCCCAAGTGGCACCTCCCCCTGGGCGTCGCGCGCCTCATCGACGGCTCGCTCAAGCGGCCGTTCAACGGCGAGGGGAGCACCGTCCGCTTCGGCTTCCGCGACAACGAGGGCGGCCCCACCACCATCTCGCGCAGCACGCACGGCTTCGTGCGCGAGAGCGCGATCGTACGCTGGATGGGCGGCCTCTCGGGCACCGTGGCCGGCGAGTTCGGCGCCACCGAACAGGAAGAGGCGCGCTTTCTCACCGACATCTTCGCCGGCATGCGGAAGGACGCCGCGTCGATGTACGGCGCTCGGCCCTGAACGTGAAACGCCCCGGCCTCTCTCCCACGAGAGGCCGGGGCGTCGAGTCCGGGTTACCCCGGTCACGAGAGCCACGCTCGCCGTCTTTGGAACTCTACGTCCTACGGAACGGCGGCGGGCAATTCTGGATATTGCAGGACGCATGCCAAAGTTCCGCGTCCGATGTGTCACACCTTCGAAATGGAGCTGAGGGGGATCGAACCCCTGACCTCTGCAGTGCGATTGCAGCGCTCTCCCAGCTGAGCTACAGCCCCGCAATTGCCACCGTTCGGCCCCTACCAGACGACCAGCCCGGCGACAGGAAACGGCCCCGCCAACCGCGCAGGGCCGTGACCTGCAACAAGTTAGGCGGCTCGAAGGTGAAGTCAAGCGCCGAACGCTGCGCGGGCCGGGAACCCCAACATCCCAAGTATCGTTGGCGCAACGCGATGCATGATCTCGAGAGCCCCTTCGTTACAAACCAGCTGGCGCTGCGGCGGACCCTGCTGAACGAGCAGCCCGAGCGCCCCGCGGGGGCCTATGTGCTGTACTGGATGCAGGCTACGCATCGCCTCGAGGAGAACTGGGCCCTGCGGCAGGCCGTCCTGACTGCCGATCGCGCCGCCAGGCCGCTCCTGATCTACCAGGGTCTCGACCCCACCTACGAACACGCCAACGACCGGATTCATGCGTTCATCCTCGAGAACGCCCGAGAAATGGCGGCCCGGGCCAAGGCGCTCGGACTGACTTACATCTTTTCACTGCGGCGGCGCCGCAACGACGACCGTCGCGTGGTGGACCGCATCGCCGCCCGGGCTGTGACGGTCGTCACCGATGCCTTCCCCACCGCCGGGATCGCCGAGCGCACCCGCCGCTTCGCCGAGCGCACCGACGTGCGCGTGCTCGCGGTGGACGGACACGGCGTCATTCCCGTCGCCGCGTTCGAGAAGGAGGAGTGGGCCGCGCGCACCATCCGCCCCAAGATCCTCAAGATCCGCGATCACGCCCTCGAGCCGGTCCGCGACCGCGCGCCGAAGAAGGCGATGCCGGCCTCGGTGCTCAAGGCGCTCGAGTGCGACCCGCTCGACCTCGCGCGCCTCGACCTCGACGCCACGCTCGCATCGTGCGAGATCGACCACGCGGTCCCCCGCGTCACGACGATCGCCAGCGGACGCGCGGCGGGCCTCGCGCGCCTCGCCGCCTTCGTGCACGACGCCCTCCCCGATTACGAGGAGCGCCGCGGCGAGCCGACCGACACCGACGGCTCGAGCCGCCTCTCCCCGTACCTGCACTTCGGGCAGGTGAGCGCGGCCGAGGTCGCGCGCGCGGCGCTGGCCACGGGCCACGCGGCCGCGACCGAGAAGTTCCTCGACGAACTTCTCACCTGGCGCGAGCTCTCGCTCAACTTCTGCGTCCGCAACCCGCGCTTCGGCACGCTGCACGCGCTCCCGCCGTGGATCCACGACACGATGCGCAAGCACGTGAAGGATCCGCGCGAGGCGCTCTACACGCGCGACCAGCTCGAGCGCGCCGAGACGCACGAACCCCTGTGGAACGCCGCGCAGCGCGAGCTCGTCGGCACGGGCGCCATCCACAACGTCATGCGCATGTACTGGGGCAAGTCGGTGCTCACCTGGACCACCACCTACTCCGAGGCGCTCGCGCACCTCATCCACCTGAACAACAAGTGGGCGCTCGACGGCCGCGACCCGAGTTCATACGGCGGCATCCAGTGGTGCTTCGGCAAGTTCGACCGCCCGTGGGGGGAGCGTCCGGTGTGGGGCACCATCCGCTCGATGTCGCTCCAGCGCGCCTACCAGAAGTTCGACGCGCGCGGCTACGAGCATCGCTGGAACGGCGACCCGCAGCCGTCGCTCGGCGTGTAGCTTTCGCCCATGTTCAAGGACGTCACGGCCAACGACGTGGTTGCCGCGGCACGCCGACTCACGGGCGTCGCCGACCGGACGCCCTTGGTGCCCTCGCCCGCGCTGGCGCAGATCGCCGGCGGCGAGGTGCTGCTCAAGCTCGAGTGCGCCCAGCGCACCGGCTCGTTCAAGCTGCGCGGCGCGTACAACACGCTCGCGACCCTCACCGACGCGCAGAAGGCCAACGGCATCGTCGCCGCGTCGGCGGGCAACCACGGCCTCGGCTGCGCGTGGGCCGCGCGCGAGCTCGGCATCGCCTGCGTGGTCTTCGTGCCGAGCACCGCACCGCTCGTCAAGCAGCGCGGCATCCGCGAGCTGGGCGCGACGGTGGACGCGAGCGGCGCCGACTACGACGCGGCGCACGCGCTGGCGATCGCGCAGGCGCAGGTGAGCGACGCGACCTACGTGAGCCCCACCGACGGCGACGCGCTCTACGCCGGCCAGGGCACGGTGGGCCTCGAGATCCTCGAGGAGCGGCCCGACGTCAACACGATCGTCGTGTGCGTGGGCGGCGGCGGCCTGATCGGCGGCATCGGGCGCTATGCCAAGGACACGCGGCCGCACGTGCGCATCATCGGCGCGCAGACCGACCTCACCAACGCCATGGCCCTGTCGGTCGCGGCGCGGCGCGTGGTCGAGGTGCCGGTGCCGCCGACGCTCGCCGACGGGCTCGCCGGGCAGATCGACGCCGAGGGGCTCGCGGTGGGGCTCAGCGTGATGGACGACATCGTGCTCGTCACCGAGGAGGAACTCGGCGCCGCCATCGCGTGGGTGTACCGCGAGCACGGCGTGGTGGTCGAGGGCGCGGGCGGGGTCGGCATCGCCGCCATCCGGTCGGGCAAGCTGCGCGGCGTCGTGGCGCCGGTGGCCGTGGTGGTGAGCGGCGGCAACATCGACGGCGACGTGCACTCGCAGCTGCTGGCGCGGTTTCCGGCATAGTCGCGCGGTAGTCCGAAAGCCTGTACCACCGAGCACACCGGGCACACCGAGAACCACGGCACCGATCGCTTTTCCTCGGTGTGCCCGGTGTGCTCGGTGGTAAAAGCTTTCCCGCGGACCTACGCGAACCCGAGACTAGGGCGCCAGCACGACGCGCGTCGTATCCCCGGCCCGCTCGAGCCGCGCCCCCGTGAACCGCCCGCTCACGCCGCGCCCGGTGAGCACGAGCGTGTCGCCCACGCTCCGCACGCCGAAGTCGGGCTCGAGCCCCGTCACCACGAACCGCCGGACCCCGTTGAACAGCGGATGCGCCCCGGCGCCCTCGGTCAGCGACGCGCGGTCGAGCACCTCGATCGAACCCGCCTTGTTGCCGACCTTCACGTAGCGCTGGTGGATCACGTCGCGCGGTGCGACGCGCACCACGTTGAGCGGGTCGAATCCCATCGGGAAGATCGGCGTGGCGCCCGCCACCACCTCGAGTCGCCCGCCCGCCGCACGCTCGAAGCCCTCGCGCTGCCGCACGATCCGGCTGGCCAACGCGGCCACGTCGCGCGCCGCGTCCGCGTCGATGCGCGCGTACGCGGCGTTGGAGAGGCCGCACCCCGGCCGCTCCGTCTCCGTCGCGCCGATCGCGCCGCGCAGCAGCGCGTCGAGCGACAGCGTGTCGGTGCGCTCGAGCCGCGCGCGCCACGCGGGCACGAACCGGTCCAGCAGCCGTCCCCACGCCGGGCCGGCGTTGTACGCGTGCGCCCGCACCGCGTCGGGCTGCGGCATCGAGTCGGGCACCGCGCGCGCGTCGGGAGCGCCGAACGCACGCCACTGCACGTACTGCGCGAGCCCCTCGTTCAGCTCCTCCAGCCGCTCATACGCCACGTGCTCGCTCGCCATGCGCGCGAACCGCTGGAAGCGAAACGACAGCGCGACCGCGGCATGGCACGCGGCGTCGCCCCGGTCGCGCGTGGCGAGCGCCTTCCGCAGCAGCGCGTACTCGCGCCGTCGCGCCGCGAGCAGCGACACGTCCGTGGCGGGATAGGTGAAGGCATCCGCCTCGTTGGCCGACCACCTGGGGTGATGCACGCGCTGGTACACGTGGAACAGCTCGTGCATCGCGATGGCGGCGTGGAGCCTGGCCGACCGTCCCGGCGGCGCGGGCATCACGGTGCCCGACATCACGCCGCCGATCGTGTCGCTCGAATTCGCGGTCACCTGCGGCAGCCGGCCCTCGCGCACCACCACGCCCGGAATCCCCGCGGGCGCCCACGGCCCGCCTGGCGGCGACGGATGCCGCACGAGGAAGGTGCGCGTCCCGTCGAACAGGGCGAGCGGCGTCGTGCGCGGCGTGAACCCCGGCCACAGGTCGCGCGCCGCCATCGTGTCGAACGCGGCCAGCACGGCGGCGGGCGATGGCACGACGAGCGAGTCGCGTGCGATCGCGTGCGGCATCGCCGCGGCCGTGCCCACGCGCGCCGGCAGGTCCGCGACGGGCGTCACAGCGACGGGCGTCACCGCAAGGGGCATTTCCGCGATGGGCATTTCCGCGATCGGCGTCTCCACGACCGGTCGCGTGCGCGCGAGGCTCGGCGCGTCTCCCCACGGGGCGAGTCCCGCGACCGCCACCACGCCCAGCCGCGCGAGGTGATGCCCCCGGCCAGGTCCGACTAGCTTACCCCACGTCATGTCGCTCTCCCTCCAGTTCCTGGGCACCGCCGCGTCGCGCCCGACGATCGAGCGGAACGTCGCCTCCCTCGCGATCGTGCGCGAGGGGGAAACCCTGCTGGTGGACTGCGGCGAGGGCACCCAGCGGCAGATGATGAAGTACGGCGTCTCGTTCAACTTCGGCGACCTCTTCGTCACGCACTGGCACGCCGACCACTACCTCGGCCTCATGGGCCTCTGCCGCACGCTCGTGCTGCAGGACCGCACGGCGCCCATGCGCGTCTGGGCGCCCAAGGGCGCCGAGCGGATGCTCAAGAGGATGGACGGCCTGGGGCTCGAGCGGCTGAGCTTCCCGATGGAAGTGCGCGAACTCGCCGACGGCGACGAAGTCGCGCGCGACGGCTATGCCATCCGCGCGTTCGCCCTCGACCACCGCGGGGCCCCGTCGCTCGGCTACGCGCTGGTCGAGGCCGAGCGGCGCGGCCGCTTCAATCCGGAGCTCGCGCGCGAGCTGGGGATTCCCGAGGGCCCGCTCTGGGGCCAGCTCCACAAGGGCCAGGCCGTGACGCTGCCCGACGGGCGCGTCGTCGAACCGCACGTGCTCGTGGGGCCCACGCGCGCGGGGCGCACCGTGGTCGTGACCGGCGACACGCGGCCGTGCGACGCGACGATCGCGGCGGCGCGCGGGGCGGACCTGCTCGTGCATGAGGCGACCTTTGCGGAGGAAGAGGCGGCACGCGCCGTGGAGACGGGCCATTCGACAGCGCGCGAGGCCGCGACGGTTGCCGCGCGCGCCGGCGTGCGCAAGCTCGCGCTCACGCACCTCTCCGCCCGTTACACGCGCGACACCACCGACCTCGACCGCGAGGCCCGCGCCGTCTTTCCCGAGACGCTGATCGCGCGCGACGGCATGGAGATCGCGCTGGGCTTCCCCGCCGACGTCGAGGCCCCCGCGCCGTAGCGCGCGCCGCGGAACGCCCGCCGGTACGCGGCGGGGCTCGTCGCGAGCACGCGGCGGAAGTGCGCCCGCAGCGACACCTCGGAGCCGAAACCCGTCCGCTCCGCCACCTGCGCGATCGGCAGCGTCGTCGTCTCGAGCAGCGCCCGCGCCTTGAGCAGCCGCTCGCGCACGAGCCACTGGAGCGGCGACGTCCCCATCTCGGCGTGGAACCGCCGGGCGAAGGTGCGGAGCGGCAGCCGCGCGTGCGCGGCGAGCGCCGACACCGGCAGCGCCTCGGCCAGGCGCGCACGCGCCCACGCGCGCGTCGGCTCGAGCGTCGTGCCCTCGGCCTCGGCTTCGGGCGCCGGCGCGGGCACGAACTGCGCCTGCGTGCCGTCGCGATGGGGCGCGACGACCATGCGCCGCGCCACCGCGTTGGCCACGGCCGCGCCGTAGTCGAGGCGCACCACGTGCAGGCAGAGATCGATGCCGCACGCGATGCCGGCCGACGTGAGCACGTCGCCGTCGTCCACGTACAGCACGTTCGGGTCGACGCTGACGCGCGGGTAGCGCGCGGCGAGCAGCGGCGCGTCCATCCAGTGCGTGGTCGCGCGACGCCCGTCGAGCAGTCCCGCATCGGCGAGCACGAACGCCCCGGTGCACACCGACACGAACCGCGCCCCTCGTGCCGCCGCGCGGCGGAGCGCGGCGCCGACCTCGGGAGGAATCGCCAGGTCCATGTCGTCGTAGCCGGGGAGCACGATCGTTCGCGCCCCGCGGAGCCCTTCGAGGCCGTGCGGCGCCACGATGTCGAACCCCGTCGAGGTCCGGACGCGCCCGGCCCGGGGCGCGCAGAGCTTGACCGCGTAGCGCCTGACGCCGGCGTCCGGGTGCGCGTAGCCGAACACCTGCATCGGCACCGCGAGGTCGAAGGCGACGACCGAGGGGAGGACGAGGATCGCGACGGGGTGCGGTTCGGTGGCCATGGCCGAAAACTAGCGCTGCATGGCATTTCTGCCACTCGCTCCAAGGCGGTCCCCGCGCCAGACTTCGGGAGTCGTATTCCCCCCGAGGCTTCGCCATGCATCGTCGTCCCCTCCGCCGCCGCGTCGCGGACGGCGTCCGCGCTCGCGCCGGACTGATCGCCGCGCTCGCGCTCGGCGCGGTCCCCGTGCGCGCGCAGGCGCCGCTCCCGCCGATCCGCGTCGTCACCACCCAGTGGCTCGCCCAGCACCTCACCGACCCGGGGGTCGTGGTCGTCGAGGTGCAGATGGAGGGCATGGGCGCGATGGGACGCCCGGGCCACGTGCCGGGCACGCGGACGCTGGCCTACAAGGACATCGCCGTCGAGCGCG
>JACQES010000411.1 GCA_016200495.1 Gemmatimonadota bacterium | reverse complement strand
GCCGGCGCGGCCGGGGTGGCGCTGGAACCGGATCGACTCGTCGGACGTCAACCGCGTGACCCAGGCTGGACGCACGCTGACGCGTGCCGAACTGCCGTACCCGTTGCACTACTACGCCCTCTGGATTCTTTCCCCACGACCGAGCACGCCATGACCACCCGCCTCGCCGCCCGGCTTCGCCGTCCCGCCGCCCTCCTGGCCGCGGTGTTGGTGGCGCTTGTCGCGAGCGCGGCGGGCGCCGCGGTCGTCGGCTCGCGCCAGGAGGGCACGACGGCCGCCGACACGGTGCCCACGGGACCGCTCCGCTGGGGTCAGGGGCTGGACGTGCCCTTCGTGATGGGCGAGTCGCTCGCCTACTCCGTCAAGTTCGGCTTCCTGCGCGTCGGGTCGGGCTCGATGTACGTGAAGGGGCGCGCCATGGTGCGCGGGCAGGAGACCATCCACACGCTGTTCCGGATCACGGGCGGCACGATGTTCTTCAAGGTCAACGACCTGATGCAGAGCTGGATCGAGCCCGACAAGTTCGCCTCGCTCCGCTTCCACCAGGACATCGCCGAGGGCGGCTATCGCGCCAACCGGCGCTACGAGTTCTTCCCCGACCGGAAGGTGTACGTCGAGAACGACAAGCCGGAGAAGCCGAGCGTGGAGATGCCGCTCGACGACGGCTCGTTCCTGTACTTCATCCGCACGCAGCAGCTCGAGGTCGGCAAGGAGTACGTGTACGACCGGTACTTCGACCCCGAGGCGAACCCGGTGCGCATCAAGGTGCTGCGCCGCGAGCGGGTGCGCGTGCCGGCCGGCGAGTTCGACGCGATCGTGCTCCAGCCGATCATCAAGACCTCGGGGATCTTTTCCGAGGGCGGCAGCGCGATGATCTGGCTCTCGGACGACAGCCGCCGCATGGTGCTGCAGCTCAAGAGCAAGCTGAGCTTCGGCTCGCTCAACCTGTACCTGCTCCGCTACCGGCTGGCGGAAGGCGGGACCTTCATGGGCGAGGAGCCCTGAGCGCGCGGCGTCCTCCCCGCTCGACGCAAACGGCCCCGCGCAGTGCGCACGGGGCCGTTTCTCGTCATGCACAGCGGACAGGGCGGGATTCGAACCCGCGATACGCGATGAACGTATACGCACTTTCCAGGCGCGCGCCTTCAACCACTCGGCCACCTGTCCAGACGCCACGCGCCGCGATGGCAGGCCACCCCGGCGCGCGGTCGACGACACCTTCGATTGTGAGCGGACAGGGAGAGATTCGAACTCTCGGTACCGTTGCCGGTACGCCGGTTTTCGAGACCGGTGCTTTCAACCACTCAGCCACCTGTCCAGCACGACAGCCAAGAAGAATAACCAGGGCCGGGGGACAAGGGGAGTGTCGGCAGGCGGCCATGCACGCACCAGCCGTGCGCCGTCGCTCGAGGGGCGACGGCTAGTCGGTGATCGCCGGCAGCTCCTTGCTGCCGCGCCGGTCGCGGAAGAAGCCATGCAGCACGTCGGCGCACTCGGCCGCCAGCACCCCGCCCTGCACTTCGGGATGATGGTTGAGCCTCGGGTGGCGGAGGATGTCGCCCACCGAGCCCGCCATGCCGGCCTTGTCGTCCCACGCGCCGAAGACGACGCGGTCGACGCGCGCAAGGACGATCGCCCCGGCGCACATCGCGCATGGCTCGAGCGTCACGTAGAGCGTCGTGCCGCCGAGGAGGCGCTCGCCGGTGCGCGCGTGCGCGCCGCGCAGCGCGACCATCTCGGCATGCACCGTGGCGTCGTTCGCCTGGATGTTCGCGTTGGCGCCCTCGCTCACCACCTCGCCATCACAGACGAGCACGGCGCCGACCGGCACTTCGCCGCGGGCCTTCGCGGCACGGGCGCACTCGAGGGCCGCGCGCATCCAGCGCTCGTCCTCGGCCGCCCGACCGACCGCCACGCTGGGGTGCGTCATGAGGTCACTATATGCACGAGGGCACGGGGCCGACAAGCAGCACGATCGCTTCCAGCGGTCCTTTCATGCATGACGACGCACGCCCGGCCGGTCCGGCAACGGCGTGCGGGGCGGCGCCCGCCGGTGCAAGGTGGGCGCGCGCCCGCAGTCGCCCCGGCGGCCGGGGGGACGGCGCTCAGGCGGCGCGGGTGAATGCCAGCGTGCCGCTTCCGTCGGGTGCCACGTCGGCGAGGATGCGGTCGCCGTCGTTGAAGGTGCCCGCGAGCAGCGCCTTGGAGAGCGGGTTCTGCAGCAGCCGCTGCACGGCGCGCTTGAGCGGACGCGCGCCGAACGCGGGATCGTACCCCTCGGTGGCGACCAGCTTCCGCGCGGCGGGCGAGAGCTCGATGGTGAGCTGCTTGCCGGCCAGCAGCTTGTCGAGGCGGCCCAGCTGCAACCCGACGATGTGCTCGATGTGCGACTCGTCGAGCGGGTGGAAGACCACGATGTCGTCCACGCGGTTGAGGAACTCGGGCTTGAAGTGCTGGCGCAGCTGCTGCAGCACCGCGGCCTCGACCGCCGCCCACGGCGTGTCGCCGCGCTCGAGGATGAGCGGGCTCCCGACGTTGGACGTCATGATGATGACCGCATTCCGGAAGTCCACCGTGCGCCCCTGGCTGTCGGTCAGTCGCCCGTCATCGAGGATCTGGAGCAGGATGTTGAAGAAGTCGGGGTGCGCCTTCTCGATCTCGTCGAAGAGGATCACCGCGTAGGGCCGGCGCCGCACCGCCTCGGTGAGCTGCCCGCCCTCCTCGTAACCGACGTAACCCGGGGGCGCGCCGATGAGCCGCGCCACGGCGTGCTTCTCCATGTACTCGGACATGTCGAGGCGCACCATCGCGTGCTCGTCGTCGAACAGGAACGCGGCCAGCGCGCGCGCCG
>JACQES010000408.1 GCA_016200495.1 Gemmatimonadota bacterium | reverse complement strand
GCGTGACGTCGAGCCCGCCCTCGCGCTGGTCGGCCTCGTCGCGCAGGTAGTCGAGCGGCGCGGGATCGCCGGCGGCGCGCGCGAACGCCGCGGCGCGGAACGGCGCCAGCGCGTCGCGCGTGACGACCCACGGCGAGATCGTGGTGGCGAAGCTCTTGCTCAGGAAGGGGCCGAGCGGCTGGTACTCCCACCCCTGCACGTCGCGCGCCGACCAGTCGTTGAGCAGCACGAAGCCGAACAGGCGCTCCGCGGCGTGCGCGACCGGCACGGGGGCGCCGAGCGCGTTCTCGCCACCGATGACGGCGCCGAGTTCCAGTTCGTAGTCGAGGCGCTGGCTCGGGCCCACGGTCGGCGACGCGCCCGCCGCGGCGGGCGCGAGCTGCCCCACGGGGCGCCGCACGTTGGCACCGCTCACGCCGACGCTCGATGCGCGCCCCTGGTAGCCGATCGGGCTCCACTTGTAGTTCGGCATGAGCGGCTGGTCGGGCCGCAGCATCGTGCCGATGTTGGTGGCGTGGTGCACCGACGCGTAGAAGTCGGTGTAGTCGCCGATCTCGAACGGCAGCGCGAGGTCGACGTCGGCCATCGGCAGGACGATGCGCGCCGCCGTGGGCCCATCGGGTCGCAGGCTGTCGGCGCCGACGCGGAGGAGCCGCGACAGCGCGAGTCGGAGCGCCGACCAGCTGTCGGGCCCGAGCGCGAGCAGCGCGTTGAGCGTGCCGCCACGGCAGGCGCCCGCCGCGGCCTGCGCCGCGAGGGAGGCCCTGGTGAAGCAGCCCGCGTCGAGGGCCATCGCCACGTCCACGACGCGATCGCCGATGGCCACGCCGATCCGCGCCGGCCCGCCCGCACGGCGGAAGGCGCCGAACGGCAGGTTCTGGATCGGGAAGTCGGCGCCCGGCACGTTGGCCGACTCGACCCACGCGTGCAGCGCGGGATCGTGCGTCTCGTTGAGCGCGCTCACGGGAGGCCGAGCGCGGCGAGGTCGGCCACCGGCTCGCGGAACGAGCAGGAGCCGATCGCGATGAACTGCTCGCGCACGCGCCGGCCCTGCGGCGCGGGGATCACGTGCGAACGCCAGCGCAGCCCGTCGGGCTCGACGGCGAAGGCCGACCCATCCCGCTCCTCGAGCGCGGCACACGCCTCCGCCTCGTCGCCGCCGCGGAGCACGACGTACGTGGCGAACAGCAGGTTGAGGAAGCCGTGCATCGTCGCGCGCGGGGCGTTGGGCTCGTAGGTGAGCGGGTAGGCGCCGCGCACCGCGTGATGGAGCCCCGCCGTCGCCTTGAAGGCGATGCCGCCGTCGCGGCAGCGGACGAGGAAGCGCGCGACCAGCTCGGGGCGCGGGATCGCGTCGGCCACGACGCCGCCCAGTCGCGCCTTGGCCTTGAGGCCGAGGCGCGCGCAGTCACCGATCAGCGCGGCGGGATCGGGATCGAGCGGCAGTTCGGCGTAGCCGTCCAGCGCCCCCATCGCGGCCGCGAGCGTATCCACCTCGGCCACCGTCGACGCCCGGCCCTCGACCGTGTCCACCACGGCGTGCGCGCCATGCGCGGCGTTGAAGGCGTGGACCCGCGCCAGGTCGGCGGCGGGATCGGGAACGAGGGCGCTCACCCGCCACGGCGCGCCGTCGTCGGGCCAGCTGGCGGCGGCGACCTCCGCGAACTCGGCCAACCGCGCGGCCGGGCAGACGAAGCGGCCGAGCATCCATGCGTCGCGCCCGACCGACTCCCGGGCGTAGGCGGCCACGGCGTCGCGCATCGAGAGGCCGGCCGGCGGGAAGAGCCCCGCGTAGTCCACGAGGCCGGCGAGCAAAGGGGCGGCGGGCATCCCGCAATATAGGGCGGCCACCGGCGGGCATCACCGGTGTCCGCGGCACGCGGTCGAGGGGCGGCTCAGCCCTTGGCGCGCGCCTGCAACGCCACCTGGTAGAGGTGGTCGAAGCGGGCCTGCATCTGGCGCGAGAGTTCCGAGTGATTGGACATCCACTCGACGTTGCGGAACACGCCGGGGTGGAGCCGTTCGCGCATGCCGGCCAGGTGCGGCTTGACGCGCGCGAAGAGGAACAGCCCCTCGCCTCCGGCGGCGTCGAGCATGAAGTCACCGTGCAGCACGCCGTTCTTGACCATCGAGTACGCCATCTCCCAGTACGACGTGCACTGCCGGTACGCGACGTTGAGTGGGTGGCCGCCCTGCGTCGGCGCCATCGCCTCGTCCACGTTGGTGGGCCAGTAGTCGCGGGAGAGGGCGGCGCGCGATTCGCGCATCACCGGCTCACGGCGCAGTTCGTAGAGGCGCATCACGATCTCGGCGTCGTGATGGTCGGGGACATCCTTCAGGCGCATGGTCATGTGCGGCGTGGTTGGGACGGTCAACGGTCGAGGCGCGCGCGACAGCCGCGCGGGGCGGGACGGCACCGCCGCGCGCGGGGCGGCGGCGCAGGCGGTGCACGGTCAGCGTGCGGCGCGTCCGGCGATGCCGAGCCGCTCGAAGGGGATGTTGAGGATGGGCCAGTGTTCCCATCCGCGGTAGTCGAAGTGCCACCACTCGAACTCGAACACGGTGAATCCCTCGCGTTCCATCAGGCGACGCAGGAGGTCGCGGGCCCACCGTTCGCGCGCGCTGCCGCCGGGCCAGTCGGGGTACGCGCGCATCGTGGTCTCGTCGTACGTGCTGGGCATCGGCACGGTGGCGCCGGTGCGCCGGTCGTAGAGCGCCAGGTCCACCGCGGCGCCGCGGTTGTGCTTGGATCCCTTCGACGGATCGGCGACGAAGGGGCGCACCGCGGGCGAGGCGGCATCCCAGAACATCTTCGTCACGTACCACGGACGATAGCCGTCGTGGATGCGGAGGCCGAGGCCGTACGCGGCCAGCGCGCGATGCACGCGCGCGACGGCCTCCGCGGCCGGCCGCTGCAGGAAGGCGCGCGCCTGCGAGTAGAACGGCGTGCCGTAGAGGTTGTTGTCGGACGCGTAGCGGATTTCGAGCGAGATGGTCGAGTCGAGCGCGGTAAGCTCGACCAGGTCGGGGGTGGCATCGCGCCCGGTCTCCGCGGGCGGCTGGGCGGCGAGCGCTTCGCGACGGAGTTCGGCCATCGGGCGCACCGGCGCGACCTTGAGCTGGTTGCCCGACTCGAGGCCGAGCGGGCGGCGCGCGAGGCGCAGGCCGGCCACGTGCAGCGCGACCGTGCGGCCCCGCGCGTCGCGTTCGGGAACGATCGTCTGGCCCTCGAGGTCGCCCTCGGACACTACCCGCAACGAGCCTCGCACCAGCGCCACCCGGTCCATCACGTGTCCGTTGCGGACCACGTCGATCTCGCCGCGCCGTTCGCGCAGCACGAGCTGCAGCAGCCCGTTCTCGTAGAGGCCGAGCATCTCGGCGACGGGAGCGCCGGGCGGCGCCGGTGCGGTGTCATCGGTCGCGTCGCGCGTCTCGACCATCGAGTCCGCCTGCTCGCGCGTCGGGCCGCGGGTGCCGCCCGGCG
>JACQES010000429.1 GCA_016200495.1 Gemmatimonadota bacterium | reverse complement strand
TGACGAACGAAATCGGGCGGCCCCGGATGGGGCCGCCCGATTCGCGTTTCGCGGGGTCGCTCGCGCCCGGCTAGAAGTTGTACTCCGCGCCCAGCGTCCACAGCAGGTTCGGCCGGAGTCCGCCCTTGTTGAGCGGAATCAGCACGTTCGCGACGGTGTTGAAGCTGTCGAACGTGCGCAGCTTCACGCCGAACGACGCGTTCACGATGTCGTCGCGCGTGTTGGGAATGTTCGACACGTCCATCGTCCGCGCGAACGGGTAGTCGAAGTTGACCTTCTGCGGCAGCTGCACCTTGTTCTCGCCCACCTGGAACTCCGTCAGGAGGTCGCACGCGATCATCGCCCACGGCGCCATCAGGTGGTCGAACCCGATGGTGCCGAGCACGGCGGAGTTCTGGATGTCGCCAGCGCGGTACAGGTAGCCCGCGTTGAGGTGCGGGCTGAAGTTGTCGAACCGCGCCGAGAGCACGGCCAGCGCGCGTCCCGCGAAGGCGCCTGAACCGAGCAGGTCGTTCGCATTGCCCGTCGCGAACCGGCCGTCGAGCAGGAGCGCCATCGAGCCCTTGGGTCCCGAGCCGAGCCCGATCTTGAGGCGTGCCGATACGTCGCCGACCCCGCTCGCGTCG
Source organism: Gemmatimonadota bacterium (assembly GCA_016200495.1). GTDB lineage: Bacteria > Gemmatimonadota > Gemmatimonadetes > Gemmatimonadales > Gemmatimonadaceae > JACPPC01. Next base: position 2,954 of record JACQES010000429.1, on the reverse strand, counting down.
CCCTCGACCGACTTGGTCGCCTGCAGCACCGGCTGCGAGAAGGTGCCGGCGAAGTAGTGCAGCGCGACGGTGCCGCCGAACGGGTCGATGTTCGCGACGCTCGTGCCGCGCAGCGACGTCTGCACGAAGGGCACCGTCACCGACAGGTCCATGAAGTCGGTCAGGCCGTACGTGAAGAAGAACGACGTGACCGTTGACTGGATCTGCAGGTTCAGGTCCACGCGGATGACGTCGTTCTCGTAGGCCGGGAAGCCCATCTGGTTGCAGTTCCCGGCGAACAGGGAGTCGCACCCTGGAAACTCGGCGTTCGTGATGTTCTGGTGGGTGAACACCAGCCGCAGGTCCTTGAGCGGCACGCCGCGGATCTCGTTGAACTCGGTCTGGGTGCGCGTGACGCCGAACGCGGCGCGGCCGCGTCCCAGCGTCTGCGCGCGCTCGGCGAAGATCGGCCCCGGCGAGATCGTCGTCGCCACCGGCACGCCGTTCTCGAAGCGGAAGGTCGTGCCGCCGCCGGCCGAGGTGAGCGGCACGTTCGACGCCGCGCCGCCGATGAAGTTCGTGACGAATCCCAGGAGCGAGCCGTTGCTCGCGACCGCGCTCGGGATGAAGTGGCTGCCATGCACGATGACCCCGGGCAAACCCGAGCCGGTGCTGCCGGGGAGCGAAAGCTCGACCTCGGTGGAGCCGAACCGGAAGAGCGACTGCAGCAGGCTCGAGAGCCCGGAGCTGCCGAGCGACGTGCTCGCGGCGTCGTTGAACGTGGTGGAGACGTGCCGCGTCTGCGCCGGGGCGCCGATGGCGACGGTGGCCGAGAGGGCCAGGGCGATCGGGAGGGCTCGGGAAGCGCGCACCATCAGGAATCCTCGCTGGGGGGACTGGTCCGCGCCCGCGCATCGTCGTCGCGCCGCGGCAGCATCGGGGGAAGATGCGCCCGGCGCGAGGCGCGTCAAGCGCGCCAGCGACGTGCGGGCGTCTCGCTTCCCTCGGCGGCGCGCTTGCGCCGCTGGTATTCCTCCCAGTGCCGCTTGCACATCATCCACACGTGGTACGACTGCGCGAGGAAGGCGACCAGCAGCGCCGCGCCCGTCCAGACGATCCCCATGTTGATGTGCGCGAAAAACATCGCCAGCGCCACGCCGGCTCCCGCGACGCCGAACGAGATCAACTTCCCCGGCCGCGGGCCGATCCCGAGGATCGTCCGGAACGAGAGGATCGCCCCGACCTCGAGCCCGATCCCGAGGAGCACGAGGCCCATGACGATCGGCGAGAGGTCGTTAATCGCCCGTCAGCGCCAGCGCGGCCGCCCCTCCCGTCACGCGCCGTGGCGACGGCGCCGCCCCGGCGCGCACCGCGAGCGCGAGCGGCACCGCCATCGCCACGAAGCCGAGGCCCGCCGCCCACCAGAGACCATGCCGCGCGCAGAGCGCGATCGGCATCACGCCGTTGAGCGCGTAGAGCCAGAGCGGCAGGGGCGACGGCGCGATCGCGTCGCGCCACGTGGAGGCGGGCACCAGTGCCAGCATCACGCGCGCGATGATCGTGCCCGTCAGCACCCACCCGATCCAGTTCGACAGCGGCATGCCATAAAAGAACCCGCGCGTCAGCCAGGCGGGAGCCCACCCCGGCAGCCGCGCGAAGTCCCACGCCCAGTGCACGGGGCTCACGGCCGTCATGGCGGGGTCCTGCGCGATGTCCCACGCGGTGAGGATCACCCCCGCCGCGAGCGCCCACCCCCACGCCGCGCGCGCCCCCGGCCGCACCGGGAGCAGCCGACCGCAGATCGCGAGCGAGCCGTACAGCATGTAGTACCACGAGATCGGGATCGGGAACGGCACGTCGCCGTTGATCCGGTAGCCGAGCATCTCGGTGTAGTGATACGGCCCGAACGGGAGCCCGGCGTTGGTCCCGGCGAGCTCGCTCGCGAGCGCGATCAGCGTCGCCACCGCGCACAACGTGAGCGCGCGCGCGGTGCCCAGCCGCGGCATCGAGTGGAGGAGCGCGGCCAGCGCGCCCAGCACCACGAGCGTCGGGCCGGTGAACTTCCAGCTCAGCCGGAAGATCTCGGCCGTGTACGGCGTCTGCAGCACCGTGGGGAACTCGCCGGCGAGGATCGTGACCAGCGCGGCGGTGCCGAACACGACGAAGCTCGCGTGCACGGCCAGCACGACCCACGCCGCGCGCGCGGGACCCGCCGGCGACGCGTGCGCGGCCGCGGTCATCGCAGCGCGTCCTCCACCGCCGCGCGGCCGCGCCGGGCATTCCGCTCGGGTCCGATCAGTTCCGCCGTCGTCTTGCCGCTCGAGAGCACCCCGGGGATGCCGGCGCCGGGATGCGTGCCCGCGCCCGCGAAGTACAGGTTGGGAATGTCCTCGCTCCGGTTGTGCGGCCGCATCCAGGCACTCTGCGTGAGCGTCGGCTCGACGGAGAAGGCGCTCCCGACGTGGCTCGTGAGCACGTCGCGGAAGTGCAGCGGGTCGATGTGGTGCTCGGTGACGACGTGCTGGCGCAGGTTGGGCAGGTAGCGCGCCTCGAGGTACTGCATGATCGCGTCCCGATAGGGCCTGGCCATCGCGCGCCAGTCGGTGCCGCTCCCCAGGTGCGGCACGGGCGAGAGCACGTAGAACGCGTCGCATCCCGGCGGGGCGAGCGACGGGTCCGTCGCGGTCGGCCGGTGCAGGTAGAGCGAGAAGTCCTTCGCCAGCACCTTCCGGTCGAAGATGTCCTCGAGCAGGCCGCGGTAGCGGGGGCCGAGGAGGATCTCGTGGTGCGCGACGTCGTCGTACGTGCGGTTGGTGCCGAAGTAGATGACGAAGAGCGACATCGAGTAGTCGAGCGACGTGAGGTACTTGTCGCTGTTCTTCTCGCGGAAGCGCTCCGGCACGAGGCGCATGTACGTGTCGGCCACGTCGCCGTTCGAGATCACCACGTCGGCGTCGAGCGTCTCGCCGTCGAGG
>JACQES010000428.1 GCA_016200495.1 Gemmatimonadota bacterium | reverse complement strand
GCCGAGCAGATCGCCCAGGCGCCGGGGACCCCCGAGAAGCTGCGGCGCGAGAAGCTCGCCACCTCGTCGGGCATCCGCGAGCGGCTCCGCAACGGCGACTTCCAGGCCGGCGACCGGGTCGTCCTCCGCATCACCGGCGACCCGAGCTTTCCGCCCATCGACACCGCCATCGTCCGCTCGGGTCCCGTCATCGTCGTCGAGAAGCTCGGCGAGATCTCCATGCGCGGCGTCCTGCGCTCCGAGCTGGCCACGCACATGCGGCGCGAAGTCACCAAGCTCGTGCGCGGCGCCACGGTGCAGGCCAACGCCGTCATCCGCCTCGGCACCTTCGGCGAGGTCTCGGCCCCCGGGTTCTACGAGTTCCCCGCCGACGCGATGCTGAGCGAGGTGCTGAACAAGGCGCGCCTCCCCAACACGGCGGACCAGCACAACGTCACCATCAGCCGGGGCGGCGCCGACATCTGGTCGCGGCAGGCGGTGGACGTCGCGCTGCAGGAGGGGATCACGATCGAGCAGCTCGGCCTGCGCGGGGGCGACCAGGTCATGGTCGGCGTCAAGCACGACGTCAACGCCCAGACCGTCCTGCAGTACTTCATGATCGGGTTCCAGATCGTCAACACGATCCTGATCATCTCGACGCGACGCTAGGGCCATGACGCTCGCGCTCGGCTTGGCGGGCGCCGTCCTGCTCCTCGTCACCTGGGGCCTCTATCCGCTCGTGATCGCCCTGCTGGCGCGCGTGGCCCCCGCGCGCCGGGCCGCACCACCCGCCGCGTGGCCGTCGGTCACGGCCCTCCTCGCCGCGCGTGAATCGCCCGCCGTCATCGAGGCGCGCGTCCGCAACTGGTTCGCGAGCGACTACGCCGGACCGCTCGACGTCGTCGTGGCGCTCGACCCGTCGGTCACCGAGCCCTGGGTCCCGCCCGCCGACCTCGCCCCGCGCGTGCGCGTCGTCGTCGGTGACGCGCCGGGCGGCAAGTGCGCGAACCTGAACGCCGCCGCGCGCGTCGCGACGGGCGACGTGCTGGTCATGGGCGACGCCCACCAGCTCTTCGCCCCCGACGCCATCCGCCTCCTCGTCGCCGGCCTGGGCGACCCGAAGGTCGGCGCCGTCGCGGGGCAACTCGACATCCCCCCGGGACGGATCGGCCTCGTCTCCCGCTTGTACTGGAACTACGAGCGCACCCTGCGCGCCAACGAGGCGCGCCTCCACTCGACCGTCGGCGTCAGCGGCTCCATCTATGCCATGCGGCGCGCCCTCTGGCAGCCCCTCCGCGCCGGCCTCATCCTCGACGACGTCTTCGTGCCCATGCGCCTCGTCACCGAGGGATGGCGCATCGCGTTCGAGGCGCGCGCCATTGCCACCGAGTCGCGGCAGGTCGAGGCCGCCCAGGAATTCCGGCGCAAGGTCCGCACCCTCACCGGCAACTACCAGCTCTGCGCGTGGCTCCCCGCCGTGGTGGTGCCATGGCGGAACCCGATCTGGCTGCAGTTCGTGCTGCACAAGCTCGCCCGGCTCGCCACGCCGTTCGCCCTGGTCGCCGTCCTCGTCGGGCTCGCCGCGGCGGTCGCCTCCCTCGCGCGCCCGGTCGCGCTGGCCGTCGCCGGCGTGCTCGCGGCGGTGATCCTCCTCGCGGGCCTCTCGCCCGATCCGCTCTCGCGTAGGCTCCGCCGCGCCGCGATGAGCTTCGGCGCGCTCGTGGCCGCGCCGGCCGTCGCGTTCGTGAACGCCGTGCAGGGCAAGTGGGACGTCTGGCAGCCGCACGCACGCCGATGAGTGTCGCGCCTCACACACCCGGCCCCGCGGCATGCGCCTTGCTCCTGCTGGTGCGTCCGTGACCGCCCACGCCCCTTCCCCTCCGCCGCGCCCGGCGCCGCGCTCGTGAACCCGTTCCGCCTCGTGCGACGCCTTCGCGGGCGCTCTGCCGCCGAGCTGCGCGACCGGGCGGCACAGGCCGCGCGCGTCCTCGCCGAGCGGGCCGGTTTCGGGGCCGACGCCGGCGTGCCGACGCTCGCGGAGGCGCTCGACGAATTGCGCGACGCCACCGGTCGCCCCTTCGCGTCCATCGAGGCGGCGCACCAGGCGCTGTCCGGTTCCGGCGCGCACTGGCTCGTGCCCGCCTTCGTCGATCGTGCCGGCACCCTCGCCGCGATCGATGCCCTCGACCCCGAGGCGCGCGCCCGCATCCTGCGCGCGGCCGAGCGCTTCGCCTCCGGGCGCTTCGACCTCCTCGGCTACGAGGCACTCTCGTGGGGCACGCCCATCGACTGGCACTTGGACCCGGTGGCCGGCCGGCGCGCCCCCGATGGCCATTGGAGCCAGGTTCCCTTCCTCGATGCCGCCGTGAGCGGCGACCACAAGGTCACGTGGGAGGTCAACCGCCATCAGTGGCTGGTGACGCTCGCGCAGGCCTATTGGCTCAGCGGCGACGAGCACTGGGCCGAGCGCGCGCTGGCCGAGGTGGACGCGTGGATCGTGGCCAACCCCGCCAAGCGCGGCATCAACTGGGCGAGCATGCTCGAGGTCGCCTTCCGCTCGATCGCGTGGCTCTGGGTGCTGCAACTCGTGCGGGGCAGCCGCGCGCTCACCGCCGAGCGGCACGTGCGCATGCTGGGCGTGCTCGCGCGCGCGGGGCGGCACGTGGCGGACAACCTCTCCACCTGGTTCAGTCCCAACACGCACCTCACCGGCGAGGCGCTCGCGCTCCACGCCATCGGCACGGCCCTGCCCGCGCTGCGCGACGCCGACCGGTTCCGCGCGACGGGCGAGGCGGTGCTGGCCGAGTGGCTGCCGCGCCACGTGCGCCCCGACGGCACGTACGTGGAGCAGTCCACGTGGTACGCGCGCTACACCGCCGACTTCCTCGTGCACGCCATCGTGATGGGCGAGCACGCGGGGCGCCCGATCCCGGGGCTGCGCGCGGCGCTCGACCGGATCGCGACGATGCTCCTGCACGTGCGGCGCGCCGACGGCACCTTCCCGCTGATCGGCGACGACGACGGCGGCCGCTACCTGTTCCTCGACGCGCGCCCCGCCGGCGACGTGCGTCCCACGCTCGCCGCCGCGGCGGCGCTCCTCGGACGTTCCGACCTGACGTGGGGCGCCGGACCGTGCCGGGCCGAAGCCGCCTGGCTGCTGGGCGCGCGCGCCGGTGACGCCCTCGCCTCGGCGCCACCGCATCCGCCCGAGGGCGGCTCCCGAGCCTTCGCCGACGGCGGCCTGTTCGTGATGCGTGACGGCTGGGGCGAGGAGGCGTCAATGGCCGTGATTGATTGCGGTCCCCACGGCTTCCAGAACAGCGGCCACGCGCACGCCGACCTCCTCGGCTTCGACCTCACGCTGCGCGGCCGGCCGGTCGTCCGCGATCCCGGCACCTACACGTACACCAGCTCGCTGGCCGAGCGCGTGGACTGGCGCTCGGCCGCGCGGCATGCGGCGGCGACGGTCGATGGCACGGGCAGCGCCACGCCGTCCGGACCGTTCACGTGGGCCGCACGACCGGCCACCCAGCACGCGTGCTGGACGGCGACGCCGGCGGCCGACCTGCTCGTGGGCACCCACGACGGTTTCGCCGCCCTCGGCATCCGGCATCGGCGCGTGATCGTGCGGGCGGGCAGCGCATACTGGCTCGTGCTCGACACGATCGAGGGCGCGGGCGAACATGAGCTCATGACGCACCTGCCCCTCGCGCCGGGCCTCGCCGTGGACCTCGCGTCGCTGGAGGTGCGCGCGGGCATCACTGCGGTGGCGCGACTCGCCGGAGCG
>JACQES010000427.1 GCA_016200495.1 Gemmatimonadota bacterium | reverse complement strand
GGTCCACAAGCAGTATCATCCCCGGAGCTGAGCTCCATGCCCCCCGTGCATCTCGCGAGGCCCGCCATGCGCCGACTGCTGTTCGCCCTCACGTTCGCCCTTGCCGCCGCGCCGGTGGGCGCCCAGCAACGGGTGCCCTCGATCGACGACCTCCTGTCGGTGCGCTCCGCCGGCTCGGCGCGCATCAGCCCCGATGGCAAGCGCGTGGCGTACGTGGTGACCGAGACCGACTGGAAGGCCGACGCCTTCGTCGGGCAGGTCTGGGTGGCCGACGTCGCGAGCGGCGAGCGGCACCAGCTGACCCGGCATCCCAAGGGCGCGTTCAACCCCGAGTGGTCGCCGGACGGGCAGTGGCTGAGCTTCGCGTCCACGCGCGATGGCGGTCCGCCGCAGCTGTTCGCGATGCGGGCCGACGGCGGCGAGCCGGTCAAGCTGACCAACGCCCCCACGGGGGTGCAGGGCTACCAGTGGTCCAAGGACGGATCGCAGATCGCGTGGACCGCGGCAGTGGAGAACACGGGCGACAAGGCCCGGAAGGAGCGCTACAGCGACTACGACGTCGTGCGGCGCGACTACCAGTACGCGCACCTGTTCACGGCCAAGGTGGCGCAGATGCTCGAGGCGCCGCAGGCGGGGACGCAGCGCACGTCGGGCACCACGTTCAGCGTCACGGGCTTCGACTGGGCGCCGGACGGCACGCGCATCGCGTTCAGCGCGACGACGGTGCCCGACCTCGCGTTCGGGCACACGAGCGACCTCTACGTCCTCACGCTCGCCGACGGCGGCGACCAGGTGCGCCCGCTCGTCACCACGCCGGGATCCGACGGCAGTCCGATGTGGTCGCCGGACGGGACGCAGATCGCCTTCTCGTCGGGCATGGGCGAGGTGCGCGGCTTCGCGCGCAACAACCGGATCGCGGTGGTGAGCGCGACGGGCGGCACGCCGCGCTCGCTCACCGACAGCTTCGACGAGAACGTGAACCCGATCGCGTGGACGCGCGCCGGGATCTACTTCGGCGCCTCGCTCAAGACGACGGCCCACCTCTTCCGCCTCGATCCCGCCGCGGGCACGATCACCACGGTGTCGGCCCCCGCCACCGCGATGGTGGGTGGCGTGTCGGTGACCCCCGACGGCCGCACGGCCGCGTTCACGGAGGCCAGCCCCACGTCGCTCGGCGAGGTCAAGGTCTCGTCCACCGCGAGCTGGGCCCCCAAGGCACTCACCACGATGACCGCGCAGGTGGCCGGCTGGACGCTGGGCACGCGCGAGGTGTACCGCTGGAAGTCGAAGGACGGGACGGAGATCGAGGGGATCCTGATCAAGGCGGCCGACGCCAAGCCCGACAAGTCGCACCCGCTGCTCTGCGTCATCCACGGCGGCCCGACGGGCGTGGACCGGCCAACGCTGCTCGACGCCCGCTACTACCCGATCGACGAATGGGTGGCGCGCGGCGGGATCGTGCTCAAGGTCAACTACCGCGGCAGCGCCGGCTATGGCGAGAAGTTCCGGCGGCTCAACGAGCGCAACCTGGGGGTCGGTGACGCGTGGGACGTGTTGAGTGGCGTCGACGCGCTGGTGGCGCAGGGGTGGGCCGATCCCAGGCGCGTGGCCTCGATGGGGTGGTCACAGGGCGGCTACATCTCGGCCTTCCTCACCACCAGCAGCGACCGGTTCAAGGCGATCAGCGTGGGCGCCGGGATCAGCAACTGGGCGACGTACTACTACAACACCGACATCACGCCGTTCACGATCAACTACCTTGGCGCCGACCCGGCCACCGACCCGGCGATCTACGCCAAGACCTCGCCGATGTCGTACGTGAAGCAGGCGAAGACGCCGACCTTGATCCAGCACGGCGAGCTCGACCGCCGCGTGCCGATCGCGAACGCCTACGAGCTCCGGCAGGGGCTCGAGGACCGCGGCGTGCCGGTCGAGATGGTCGTGTACAAGGGATTCGGGCACGGGATCACCAAGCCCAATAGCCAGCGGGCCGTGATGCAGCACAACCTGCGCTGGTTCAACCACTGGTTGTGGGGCGACCCGCTTCCCGACCTGCGCGCCCTCCCGGCCGACGCGCCCCCCACGCCGTAGCCCGATGCTGCTCGTCATCGACAACTACGACTCGTTCACCTTCAACCTCGTGCAGTACTTCGGCGAGCTCGGGGAGGACCCGGTCGTCCGGCGCAACGACCAGGTGACAGTCGAAGAGGTCGGGGAGCTCGCGCCCGACGCCATCGTCTTGTCGCCCGGACCGTGCACGCCGCGCGAGGCGGGGGTCACCGTGCCGATCATCCAGCGCTGGGGCGCGACGATCCCCATGCTCGGCGTGTGCCTCGGCCATCAGGCGATCGGCGAGGCGTACGGCGGGCGCGTGGTGCGCGCGGGGCGCGTGATGCACGGCAAGACCTCGCGCATCCGGCACGACGGCGGCGGCCTGTTCGCCGGCGTGGCCGATGGCGCGCAGGTGATGCGCTATCACTCGCTCATCGTCGAGCGCGCGACGCTGCCAGCGTCGCTCGAGGTGACCGCCGTGGCCGACGACGATCCGGCCGAGATCCACGGCCTGCGACATCGCACGCACCCGGTGTGGGGGGTGCAGTTCCACCCGGAGTCGGTGTTGACGCCGGACGGGAAGCGGATGCTGGCCAACTTCCTCGAGCTCGCGCGCGGCGCCGCGGTGCGTGCCTGAGGTGCGCCGGCGCGGGCGCCACGCCGACGGCCGCCCGGCGCCGCGGGACGGTCGGGGCGCCTGGCGCGCGCGCGCCGGTGCGCTCGGCACCGTGCCGGCGCTCGCCCGCGCGTGCGTCGCGGTGGCCGCCGTGCTGCTCGCCTCCCGGGCCAGCGCGCAGGCCGCGCCCGCGCGCCCCGACAGCACCGGCGTCCGTCCGTTCGACGTCCGCATCCTCGGCGCCGCGCCCGGAATCTCCGGCGACTTCCTGCGCGACGCGCTCAACGGGCCGCATGTGGCGTGGCGCGGCGTGCCGGGTGGCAAGGTGCGCGTGCCGCGCGACAGCGCGTTCGCCCACACGCTCGTGGTGGCCGGTGGGACGGCGTTCGTCCAGTCGCGCGTGAAGGGGGACGTGATCGTGGCGGGCGGCGACCTGGAACTCGGCCCCGGCGCGCGCATCGAGGGTCGGGCGATCGCCATCGGCGGCGTGGTGAAGCACAGCCCGTGGGCGTTCGTGCGCGACACGTCGCTCTCGTACCCGCAGCACCACTACGACCTGCAGGAACGCGACGGCCGGAGCGTGCTGCACTACCGGCGGCAGTCCGACCTCGCCGGCCAGCTGTTCTTCGAACTCCCGGGCTACTACGGCTGGCAGGAGCTCTCGTACGACCGCGTCCAGTCCGTGGGGATCCAGTGGGGACCCGAGCTCGCGCTGCAGGGCAGCGACGTCCTGATCCAGCCCGTGATCGGCTGGCACGCGCAACAAGGGAACTTCGATCCCGGGCTGCACGTCCGCCTCCCGTTCGGCACCGTGTGGCGCCTCGACCTGGACGGCCGGCGCGAGACGCGCACCAACGAGGCGTGGATCGCGAGCACACTCGACAACACCGCGACGACCTTCATTTTCGGGCAGGACGTCCGCAACTACTACCGCGCGTGGCGCGGCGAGGCAGTCGTCTCGCGCCCGATCGAGTTCTTCCGCGGGCACATGACGATGGCGATCGGCGGCGCGTGGGAGCGGGCATGGAGCCTCGCGACGCCCGTGCCGGCGCTGCCGAGCATCATCGGGCAGTCGCTCCTGTTCAGCAATCGGCGCCTCAATCCCGCCATCACGGACGGCGACATCGCCTCGGGGGTGCTCGACCTCACGTACGAGCACACCGCCACCACCACGCCGTGGTCGCTGGGCATCCGCACCGAGGTGCCGTTCCAGACCGTGGGGGCGGCGCGCTGGGTGCAGAACACGGTGACCGGAACGCTTCTCATTCCGACCGTGGGCACGCAGTACTGGCACGCCAAGGTGCGCGCGGTGATCACGAGCAACGGCCCGGCGCCGGGACAGCGGCAGTACGGGCTCGGCGGCCCGGCCTCCATGACCACGCGCGACATCCTCGACCGGCGAGGCGACCAGCTGCTGTTCGTGGAGCACCTCTACACCTTTCCGATCGAACGGTGGGATGACCCGCTCTGGGGCACTCCCAAGTTCTCGCTGCGCCACGTCCTCGGCGGTGCGGCCGTGGGCGGACTCGGCACGCTCAGCAATGAGGTCGGCGTCAGGTTCGACTTCGCCGTGCTGCGCAGCGACATCATGTTCGACCCAGAGAGCCGTCGGGTGATCTTCTCGTTCGCGGCCGCGATCGGCCCCTGAGCCTCACGCGCGCGCGCGGCGCGGCGTAACGTTCGTTGGCGCGCACGGCTCCCGGCATCACCGCAACCCGTCCCGTTCATGCTCAAGCGTCTCCTCCTCGGCTTCGTGGTCGTCCTCGTCGTCGGCGGCCTGATCGGCTGGCGCCTCGCGCCGGGCATCGCCGACCGGATGATGAACAAGCGCACGGGTGCGCCGCCGTGGGGGGTGAGCGCGCGCGCCGAGTCGCTGACCAGGGCGATCGGTCCGATCGACCTGCACAACGACGTGCTGTTGTGGGGGCGCGACATCACCAGCCGATCCGAGCATGGTCACGTGGACCTGCCGCGCCTCGAGGCGGGGCACTTCGCGCTCGCCGTCTTCTCGACCGTCACCAAGACGCCCAAGGGGATCAACTACGTCCGCAACGACTCCTCGAGCGACCAGATCCGGCTGCTGGGGCAGGTGAGCGGCTGGCCCGCCTCGGCCATCACCTACCGCGTGCGACGCGCGCTGCTCCAGGCGCAGCGGCTGCATGACGCGGTGGCGACGACGGGCGGGCGGCTGATCCTCGTGACCTCGGTCGAGAAGCTCGACTCGCTGCTCGCCGTGCGGGCGCGCGGCAGCACGAGCGTCGGGGCGCTGCTGTCGACCGAGGGGCTGCACGCGCTCGACGGCCAGGCGGCCAACCTCGACACGCTGTTCGCGCACGGCTTCCGCGCCGCCGGCATCACGCACTTCTTCGACAACGACCTGGGCGGGAGCGCGCACGGCGTGGACAAGGGCGGCCTGACGCCGCTTGGGCGCGCGGTCGTGCAGCGCATGGAGCAGCTGGGCATGGTGGTGGACGTCGCGCACGCGTCGCCCACGGTCGTGAGCGAGGTGTTCGCGATGGCGACCAAGCCGGTGATCGTGAGCCACGGCGGGGTGCAGGCCACGTGCGCGGGCCCGCGCAACCTCTCGGACGACCAGCTGCGCGCCCTCGCGAAGACGGGCGGCGTGATCGGGATCGGCTACTGGGACGGCGCGATCTGCGATCCGACGCCGGCCAACGCGGCCAAGGCGATCCGCCACGTCGCCGACGTCGTGGGCGTGGACCACGTCGCGCTCGGGTCCGACTGGGATGGCGCGACGTCCGAACCGTTCGACGCGAGCGGCATCAGCCTCGTGACCGATGCGCTGC
>JACQES010000426.1 GCA_016200495.1 Gemmatimonadota bacterium | reverse complement strand
GAGGGCAACCCCGAGCACCCGGTCAACAAGGGCGCCCTCTGCGCGCGCGGCCAGAGCGCGGTGCAGGGGCTCTACAATCCTGATCGCTTCCGCGGCCCGATGATCCGCCAGAACGGGCAGCTCGCCCCCACCACGTGGGACAAGGCGATGCAGCTCTTCTCGCAGAAGCTCGGCGAGGCCCGCTCCAAGGGCGAGGCGGGCAAGGCGGTCTTCGTCAACCAGCACGAGATCGGCTCGTTCCCCGGCTTCCTCGACCAGTGGCTCGCGGCCTTCGGCATGCCGGCCCACCTGTCGTACGACGCCGAGGCCGACCTCCCGGCCATCACCGCGCACAAGCAAGTCTATGGCACGGCGTGGCCGATGTTCGACTTCGCCAGGGCGTCGGTCATCGTCTCCTTCGGCGCCGACTTCCTCGAGAACTGGGGCATGTCGGTGCCGCAGCAGCTCGCCTGGGCCGATGCCCGCGCGAAGCTCGACAAGGCGCCGCGCTTCGTCTACATCGGCGCGCGCCGCTCGCTCACCGGCCTCAACGCCGACGAGTGGATCGCCGCCAAGCCGGGCTCCGAGCTCGCCATCGCCCAGTTCCTCGCCGGCAAGTCGTCGGCGGAGGCCGCGGCCACGGCGTCGGGCGCCCGCAAGGAGCAGCTCGAGGCTCTCGCGAAGGAACTGAAGGAGAAGAAGAACTCGCTCCTGCTCGCCGGCGGGTTCGGCGCCAACGCGACCGAGCTCTGCGTCGCGGTCGCCGAACTCAACAAGGCGATGGGCAACGTCGGCACGACGGTGCGTCCGTCCGAGGGTGCCGTCGGCTTCGATCGGATCGCCGGCGCCGCCGACATGCGCGACCTGGCCGACAAGATGAAGGCCGGTCAGGTGCCGCTCCTCATGGTGCGCGGCGCCAACCCCGCGTACTCGACGCCGAAGGCGGTCGGGTTCGCCGAGGGGATGGCCAAGGTCGGCTTCAAGGTCTCGTTCTCGAGCTTCCCCGACGAGACGACCGAGCTCTGTGACCTCGTGCTCCCCGACCACCACGCCCTCGAGCAGTGGGGCGACGCCGAGGCCGGCAGCGGCATGGTGGCGCTCCAGCAGCCGACGATGGACCCGGTGTTCGACACCAAGGCGACGACCGACGTGCTGATCGCCGCCGCGCAGGGCGACCCGGCCACGGCGGCGAAGTACAAGGAGAAGGACTTCCGCAGCTGGCTCCTCGGCCGCTTCCCGGGCGGCGCGCAGGCGTTCGCGAAGGCGCTCGCCAAGGGCGTCACGGCGGGCAAGCCCGCCATGGGCGGCCCGGCGGGGCGCACGCTCGGTGCGAGCCCCAGGACGACGGACGGGGGCAAGGGCGACTTCAACCTCGTCGTCTATCCCTCGTCGCTCTTTGGCGACGGCCGCGGCGCCAACAAGCCCTGGCTGCAGGAACTTCCGGATCCGGTCTCCAAGATCTGCTGGCAGTCGTGGGTCGAGATCCACCCGCTAACGGCCAAGAAGATGGGCATCGAGCGCGGTGACCACGTCACCGTCACCACCGGCGCGGGCTCGATCACCGCGCCGGCGTGGCCGTACTTGGGCGTCCGCGAGGACACCGTCGCCGTCGCGCTCGGCCAGGGCCACACGGCCTACGGGCGCTACGCCAAGGGCATCGGCGTCAACGCGCTCGACGTCGTGGCCGGCGAGGACAAGTCGGGCGCGCTCGCGCTGAGCGGGCTCAAGGCCAGCGTCGCGAAGGCCGCGGGCCGGTCCGACCTCGTCACGACCGAAGGGTCCGCACGCCAGCACGGCCGCGGCATCGCCCGCGCGATCCCGGTGGCCGAGCTCGCGAAGCTCGAGAAGCCGAGCTTCCGCGGCGAGCCGATGCCGGCGGTGCACGAGGGCGAGAAGAAGGAGGAGCACGGCGGCAAGAAGGGCGTGATGCCCGTCGTCGGGCCCTTCGGCGGCGAGGAGCAGATCGCGGGCAACCCCGACCACCGGTTCGTGAAGGGGCTCCGCAGCCCGATCGCGGCCGACGCGCAGGGCGAACTCGCCGACTCGGCCGGCAAGGACAAGGGGATGTACGCCCAGTCGCACCCGACCGGGATGGCCAAGCGGCGCTGGGCGATGACCATCGACCTCGCGCGCTGCACGGGCTGCTCGGCCTGCGTGACGGCCTGCTACGCCGAGAACAACATCCCGACGGTGGGCGCGCCCTGGCAGGGCCGCACGCTCAACCCGATGGGCGGCTACGACGATCGCCCGGGCGCGAACATCATCAAGGGCCGCGAGATGTCGTGGCTGCGCCTCGAGCGGTACTTCGAGGGCGGCGAGGACGGCTCGAGCGACTTCGAGGTGCGCTTCACGCCGATGATGTGCCAGCACTGCGGCAACGCGCCGTGCGAGCCCGTCTGCCCGGTGTACGCGACGTACCACGCGCCGGACGGCCTCAACGTGCAGGTCTACAACCGCTGCGTCGGCACGCGCTACTGCAGCAACAACTGCCCGTACAAGGTCCGCTACTTCAACTGGTTCGGGTTCGGCGAGCCGGACCGCCGGCAGTACGCGTTCCCCGAGCCGATGAACTGGCAGCTCAACCCGGACGTCACCGTCCGCGGCAAGGGCGTGATGGAGAAGTGCACGTTCTGCGTGCAGCGCATCCGCGAGGCGGAGAACCGCGCGGCGCTCGAGCACCGGCCGCTGGCCGGCGACGAGTTCACGACGGCGTGCGCCTCGGCGTGCCCGTCGCGCGCGATCACCTTCGGCGACGCGGCGGACGACGCGTGGACGGTGGCGAAGATCGCCGGCACCGACCCGCGCAGCTACCACGTGTTCGAGGAACTCAACACCTACACCGCGGTGGTCTACTTGCAGAAGGTCAACCACGGGGGCGCCGGCGCGCCCGTTGCCGAGAAGGCGGGGGAGCGCTGACCATGGCGACGATGGCGGAACCCGTCGGCCCGATGCGGCCGAACATCCCGTCGGCGGACATCCAGCTGCCGGCGATCAAGGACTTCGAGCAGGTCGACAACGAGATCGCGAACACGCTCAAGCCCACCAAGGCCTGGTTCCTCGGGCTGATGGTGGCGGTGGGCTGCATGCTGATCGGCGCGTCGGCCTGGACCTTCCAGGTGTACGCGGGCCTCGGCAACGCCGGCTACGTGCCGCCGGTGATGTGGGGCGTGTACATCATCACCTTCGTGTTCTGGGTCGGCATCGGCCACGCCGGGACGCTGATCTCGGCCATCCTCTACCTCTTCCGGGCCGGCTTCCGCACCACGATCTATCGCGCGTCCGAGGCGATGACGGTGTTCGCGGTCATGACGGCGGGGCTCTTCCCGATCATCCACATCGGGCGCCCGTGGAAGTTCTTCTGGCTCATCCCGTACCCGAACTGGCGGTTGCTCTGGCCGAACTTCAAGAGCCCGCTCGTCTGGGACGTGTTCGCGATCTCGACTTACCTCACGATCTCGACGACCTTCCTCTACATCGGCCTGATCCCCGACATCGCGGTCATCCGCGACCGGGAGAAGAACCCGACGCGGAAGCTGATCCTCTCGATCCTCTCGCTCGGCTGGAAGAACACCGACCGCGAGTGGCGGCACTTCACGCGGGCCTACCTGTTCCTCGCCGCGTTCAGCACGCCGCTGGTGCTCTCGGTGCACTCGGTCGTGTCGTTCGACTTCGCCATGGCGCTCACCCCCGGGTGGCACGCCACGATCTTCCCGCCCTACTTCGTCGCCGGCGCCATCTTCTCGGGCTTCGCGATGGTCTGGACGATCCTGATCCCGATCCGGAAGTGGTGGAAGCTCGAGCACTACGTCACGCTCAACCACCTCGACGCGACCGCCAAGGTCGTGCTGTTCACGTCGCTCGTCGTCGGCTGCGCCTACCTGGTCGAGTTCTGGGTGGCGTGGTACTCCGGCGTGAAGCCCGAGCAGGAGTACTTCTGGAATCGCGTCTTCGGCGAGTGGTGGTGGTCGGCCTGGATCATGCTGATCTGCAACATGGTCCTGCCGCTCTCGCTCTTCTCGCAGAAGCTCCGGCGCAACACGGCGTGGCTCTTCATCCTGTCGATCTTCATCAACATCGGCATGTGGTTCGAGCGCTTCGTGATCGTCGTGCCGTCGCTCAGCCACGAGTTCGAGCCGTGGCAGTGGACGACCTACGTCCCGAGCTGGATCGACATGTCGTTCCTGATCGGCTCCTTCGGGTGGTTCTTCATGTGGTTCCTGCTCTTCATCAAGCAGCTGCCCGTGATGGCGATCATCGAGGTCAAGGAAATCGTGCCGGCCCGCCGCGCCGCGGCCGGCCAGGGAGGGCACCACTAATGCCGGGCCTCGTCGCGAACTTCCGCGAGCTGGACCGCACCGTCTCGGCCATCAAGGAGCTCCAGCGCAAGCGGCTGGGGAACCTGACGGTCTACTCGCCGACCATCCACCACGAGCTCGAGGACGCCATCGAGGCGCCCCCGAGCCCGGTGCGGCGCTTCACCCTGATCGGCGGCCTCTGCGGCGTCTCGTTCGGCTACTGGGTGGCCATCTGGACGTCCGACTACTGGCCCCTCGTGGTCGGCGGCAAGGCGATCGCGAGCTGGATTCCGTACACGATCATCGGCTTCGAGATGATGGTCATGGTCGGCGCGCTCTCCACCGTCTTCGGCATGTTCATCAACTCGCGCATCCCCAAGCTGGTGGTGGACGTCGCGTACGACCCGAAGTACTCCAACGGCGACTACGGGATCTTCGTGGACTGCCCGCCCGAGAAGGAGAAGGACGCCGAGGGCCTCTTCAAGGCCCACGGGGCCACGGAGGTGCGCCATGCGCGCTAGCCTGCGCCTCGCGGCCCTCGCCGCCCTCGTCCCGCTGCTCAGCGCCTGCGACTGGTTCACCACCTTCCGCTACCAGCCCAAGCTGGACACGTGGGAGAACATGGCCATCTCGCCGGACACGAGCATCAAGTACTACTGGCCGAAGAAGACCTTCATCGGTCCGAACTGGTCGGCGCGCGAGGACGCGAACACGCCGCTCGTCTTCCGCGGCAATCCGCAGTACTCCGTGCCCATCACCGGCACCGCGCTGCCGTACTTCCAGATCTCGAACACGGCGCTGCCGGGCGTCATCGACTCCATCGGCGTGGCCGTCGCCAACCCGCAGCCGCCGACCGACTCGTCGCTCGCCCTCGGGCGCCGCTACTTCCAGGTCAATTGCGCGGTCTGCCACGGCGACGACGGCCAGGGCACCAAGAACCTCGTCGTGGCGAAGTACGGCCTCGGCATCAACATCGTCGGCGACGGGACGAAGGCGCGCACCGACGGCTACATCTACGGCATGATCCGCAATGGCCGCGGGCTGATGCCGAGCTACAACCGCATCGAGGAAGCCGACCGCTGGCACGTGGTCAACTACGTGCGCGGCCTGCAGGGCAAGCTGGGCAAGGAAGTCGAGAAGGGACCCGTCGGCTTCCCGGGCCAGACCGGCACGGCGCTGCCGGGCTACACGACGCTCGGGCCGACGCGCCCGGTGCCGTTCTTCAAGCCGGGGCAGGCGACCGGCGTCGACGTGCGGGGCGACGAGCGCGCCACGCCGGGCAAGGGAGGCGACAAGTGAGCGGCGGACACGGCCATCAGCACGTGCCCTCGCGCCAGGAACTGGCGGCGATGGCGCAGAAGCCCCTCCCCGGGAGCCTGCGCACCATCTCCCTCGTCCTCGCGGCGGTGGGCTTCGCGATCTTCATCTACGGCGCCGCCACGGGGCAGGACCGCGCGTGGCAGGCGTTCCAGTTCAACTGGATGTTCTTCTGGACGGTGAGCGCGGCGGGGGTCGCGTTCGCGGCCGTCCAGCGCATCACCACGGCGCGCTGGTCGCGCTCGGTCGTGCGCATGCTCGAGGGGATGGTCGCCTTCCTCCCCGTCGGCGTCGTGCTCCTGCTCGTGACGCTGCTGTTCGGGCTCGACCACATCTATCCGTGGGCCACGCACGCGCCCGAAGGCCATGAGAAGGCGCTGTGGTTGGCGAAGGGGTTCCTGATCCCGCGTGACCTGCTCGCGGCCGGGCTGTTCGCCGGGCTCGGGCTCTGGTTCGTGTACAACTCCGTGCGGATGGACGTCGCGATCCTCCCGGAGGCCGGTCTCGGCTGGGCGAAGGGCCTGCGCGAGAAGATGCGCGCCGGCTTCGGCCACGAGCGGCGCGAGCTCCACACGCAGCACTCGCTGCAGGGCAAGATCGCCGTCGCGATGTGCATCATCTTCGGCTTCGGCACGGTGGTCCTCGCCTGGGACCTCTCGATGTCGGCCGACGTGCACTTCCAGTCGACGATGTACGGCTGGCAGGTGATGATGGGCGGGTGGGTCGCGATGCTGATGCTGTTCGCGCTCCTCGTCCGCTGGTTCCGCGACCAGATGGGCGCCGGCGAGATCATCGGCGAGCAGCAGTTCCACGACATCGGGAAGCTCGCCTTCGCCTTCACGGCGTTCTGGGGCTACCTGACCTTCAGCCAGTACCTCGTCATCTGGTATGGCAACTGGTCGGAGGAGACCCACTTCTTCAACCTGCGCCTCTCGGGCGTGTGGAAGGGGTGGACGCTCTCGTACGTCGTGCTCGCGTTCATCCTCCCGTTCTTCGGCCTGATGGGCAAGTATCCGAAGATCTGGTTCCCGACCATGGCCACGTTCGCCGTGTCGGGGCTGCTCGGCATCTGGATCCACCGGTACATCGAGCTCTACCCCTCGATCTACGGCGAGACGACGACGCTGCCGTTCGGCCTGTTCGAGATCGGGTGCTTCCTCGGGTACCTGGGGCTCTGGGGCTGGACCTACACCAGCTTCATGGACGCCTTCCCCAAGATCCGCGTCTTCATGATGACGTCGGAGTACCGGGACGAGGTGCAGATCCCGGTCAACGCCGAGACGATGGAGCCGCTGCCGGCGCACGAGTAGCGGGCGCATCGCTCCCTCGGGCGGGTCACCGCCGCGCAGGGTGCCGCCATACACGAGCAGGGGCCGGCCGCCGAGTGGCGCGCCGGCCCCTGCTCGTTCCGCTCAGGGCGCGGTGCAGAAGGTCCGCAGGGCGGCGAGCGGCATCGCTCCCGCGACGCGCTGCACCTCGCGGCCGCCACGGAAGCGGATGGAAGTCGGGATGCTCGTCACGCGGAACGCCTGCGAGGTGACCGGCGAGCGGTCGGTGTCCACCTTGGCCACGAGCACGCGGCCCGAGAGTTCGTGCGCCACCTCGTCCACCGCCGGCGCCATGGCACGGCACGGGCCGCACCAGTCGGCGTAGAAGTCCACCACCACCGGGATCTCGCTGTCGGCGATCGTGCGGGCGAAGGTGGCATCATCGAGCTTGATCGGCCGGTCGAGCAGCATCGGCTTCTTGCACGAGCCGCAGGTGGGCCGGTCGGCGAAGCGCGCGGCGTCGACGCGGTTCCAGGTCTCGCACCATTGGCAGCGCAGGGTCACGTGCTGCGTGGCGGGCGGCGTGTCGGTCGTGGGCGTCATGGGGAACGGGTGTTGACGAGGTGGACTGGGGGGCGGGAGGCTCGACGGGGCGTGGCGCGGGTGCTCACCCCGCGCTCCCGACGTGGCGTGTCCGGTCGGACGGCGCGATCGCGATGCCGGCCGTGGCCTGCTCGGCTTCGGACATGCGCTCCGACAGGCAGCACCCCGTCTCCCACCAGGGTTCGCGCGCTTCCCACACCGCGCGGATCGACTGCCGGCGGATGTTCCCCACCGGCGGTCGGCTGTGGCACAGGGTGATGTCGCCGTTGGCCTGCAGCTGGAGCGACGCGAGGGCGTTGCACATCGGCGCGTCGTGCGCCTGGTGCCCCTGCGTCGCCACCCGCCAGGCGTCGGGGTCGCGGAAGTACGGGATCATGACGCGCAGCTGCTCGTCGGAGTTCATGATCGGATACCCCTCGCGCTTGAGCGACCGGAGCCGCTCGACGGCGGCCACGGCCCGCTCCGGGTCCTGCGGCCAGGTCGGACTGTGCAGGTACCAGGTGCGGTCCTCCGCCGTGTTGTAGTTCTGCTCGATCGGCTGGTAGAACACCTCGAGGCCGTGCTCGCGCGCGTACGCCGCCACGCGCGCCGTCTCCTCGAGGTTGTGCGACATGATGGTCGTCTTGAGCCGGATCGCGTAGTGGAGCCCGTGCGCGCGCCGCAGCCGGTTGAGCTCGGCGATCGTCGCTTCGGCCGCCTCGAAGAAGTGCTCGCGTCCGCGCACCGTGTCGTGCACGGCGCCGATGCCGTCGCACGAGATCGTGATCCGCCACGGGTCGGCCATCGCCACCTCGCGCACGCGCCCGTGGTCGTGCCAGTAGCCGTGCGTCAGGTGCTCCACCAGCAACCCGATCCGGCAGGCGTGCGACACCACCTCCGGCGCCCACTTCTGCAGCAGCGCCTCGCCCCCGGTGAACACGACGTGCACCGGGCCCAGCCAGTCCCGGAGCTCGCTGAGCGTCCGCTGCCACTCTGCCACGGTGGGAACGTCCTCCTTCCCCCGGTTCTTCCAGATGTCGCAGTGCACGCAGCGTGCGTTGCATCGCTCCGTCAGCAGGATCAGCACCTGGGTCGGGCGGCAGTGCGACGCCCACCGGCCGCCCCCGAGGGTGCGCAGCCGGAAGCTCACCGCCGCGCTTGCGCGGGCGCGCCATTCGTCGAGCCGTCGCTGGGCCATGCGGACCGTGGGGGAGGGTGGCTCCTCCGGCCGGGGAGGGGTCGTTAGCTTTCCCCGCCGTAGCATGAATGATGTCACGGGGATGGTCCCTCGCGGCAGTCAGGGGCGGTAGCTCAGCTGGGAGAGCACCTGCTTTGCAAGCAGGGGGTCAGGGGTTCGATCCCCCTCCGCTCCACCTCAACCCGTCAGGTCAATGCCCGACACCCAGGAATACATCGCCGCCGCGGCTGGGCCGCACTTCCCCCAGCCCGGCGAACTCGCGCCCGACTTCACGCTCGCGTCGACGGCGGGCACGAAGGTCACGCTCTCGCAGTTCCGCGGCCAGAAGCACGTGCTGCTCGCGTTCTTCCCGCTCGCCTTCACCTCGGTCTGCACGGCCGAGATGTGCGCCTTCAGCGAGGACTACGCGCAGTTCGAGGGCAAGGACGTCGTCGTCTTCCCGGTCTCCGTGGACTCCGTGCCCACGCTCAAGGAGTTCAAGGCCAAGGAGAAG
>JACQES010000016.1 GCA_016200495.1 Gemmatimonadota bacterium | reverse complement strand
GGACATCGCCGTCGAGCGCGACGGGCTCGACACCGAGCTGCCCGACGCGGCGCGCCTGCGCGCGCGCATCGAGGCCCTCGGCATCTCCGACTCGACGCTGGTCGTCGTCACGACCGATCACCAGGCGCCGATGGCCTCGCGGCTCCTCATGTCGCTCGACTACCTCGGCCTCACGCACCTCGCCTGGCTCGACGGCGGCGTCGCCGCGTGGAAGGCGGAGAACCGCCCGGTGACCACCGACGCGCCGCGCATCGTGCCGGGCCGGATCACCGCGAAGCCGCGCACCGATCTCGTCGTCACCGCCGACTGGATCACGGCGCGGCAGGGGAAGCCCGGCCTCGCGCTCATCGACACCCGCTCCGACGGCGAGTACGTCGGCGCCGGCGAGCGCCACGGCATGCCGAGCGCCGGCCACCTCGCCGGCGCGCGTCAGTTGCAGTTGGAACAGCTCTTCCCGAGCGGCGAGGACCTGCACCTGCGGCCGATGCCGGAACTCAAGGCGCTCTACGCCGAGCGCATGAAGCCGGGCGACACGGTGGTCACGTACTGCTGGATCGGCTACCGCGCGAGCATGACGTACGTGGCCGCGCGCATCCTCGGCCTCGACGCGCACTTCTACGACGGCAGCTACCAGGACTGGCTCAAGCGGAAGCTGCCGGTGAACGCCGGCAAGGAGCCGTAGCCGCCTAGGACGACATCGACGTGAGCACCGCCGCCTGTCCCTCGCGCGGCGCGCTCCGCACCCACAGCGCGCGCAGCTCCGCCTCGGTCAGCGCCGCCAGCACCGCGCGCGCGTCCAGCCGCGCCGACACCGCGCGCGCGTTCCGGTCGCTCGCCTGCCACGTGGCGTAGCGGTCCAGGTGCGCGTTCTGGTGGTGGAAGACCACCAGCGCGCTGCTCGTGCCGGGCAACGCCACCTCGACGCGGAACGCACTGCCGTCGGGCGCCGTCCAGTCGCGCACCGTCCTGCCCCACAACCGCAACATGTCAGTTCTCCAGGGGCGCGGAGCCCGCGCCGGCCAGCGGGCGCCGTCCGGCGAACCCCGCGTCTCGGTCATGCCAATGCGTCACCGCCTCCTCGCCGAGCTTCCAGCAGAGGAACACGGGACGTCCATCCATCTCGGCCGGGAAGTCCACGAGCCCGAGGTCGAAGCCCTTGAACTCGACCCCGAGCCGCGCGAGCTCCGCCTGGCACCCCTCGATGTCGGCAGCCACGCGCTGCACTTCGCGCTGCAGCGCCTCCGCCTCGGGGTCCGGGTGGCCGGCCACGCTGCGCGCCGACGCGACCTCGAACTCGCCGACCAGCCGCGTCCACGCGGCGTAGCCCTCGACGATGTCGTGCACGATGCGCCGCACGTACGGCAGCATCCGGTTGGCCTGTTCGACGGTGAAGGCGGGCGCGCTCATGGGGGAACGCTCGCGTCCCGCGCCCCCCGCGGTCAAGCGCGGTCCGCTCACGCGCTCCGCCCGGTGCGCTCGTCGTCCAGCCGGCGCTGGCGGCGCTGCTGCGCGGCCTCGAACCGGCGCCGTTCCTCGTCCGTCTCGGGCACCACCTCGGGCACCGGGATCGGGCGCCCGTTCCGGTCCACGGCCACGAACGTCACGTAGGCGGTGTTGGTGTGGCGCCGCTCACCGGTGTTCAGGTGCTCGGCCTCCACCCGCACGCCGACCTCGATGGACGTGCGCCCGGCGAAGTTCACCGCCGACTTCATGATCACCAGGTCGCCGATGTGGATCGGCTCGCGGAAGTCCACCCGGTCAATGCTGACCGTGACGCAGGTCGCCCGCGCGTGGCGCATGGCCGAGATGGCGGCCGTCGTGTCGATCATCGCGAGGATCGCCCCGCCGAAGACGTGGCCGAGCGTGTTCGCGTCGGTCGGCATCATGAGCCGCGACGTTTCGTGGTACGAGTCGCGCGCCGGGCGGCGTGCGCGAGGGGTGACGGACATGAACGCTCCAGGGGGCAGGACGACCGGCGCGCGCCGGCCCGCGGGCCGTGCGCACCTCGTCGGAATAGTACGCGGCGTCCGCGAACGCGCGCGTCAGGGCGGCACGCGTCGCCGCGTCCGGCGCGGGGCGGTCGAGCCAGGTGATGGCCGCGACCGGCCCCTGCACCGCCACGACGGGAAACTCCCGGGCGCTGCCGTCGGCCAGCGCGATCGCCACGCGACCGGCGCCCGAGTCGGCGCGGGCCAGCACGCCGTAGCGCGCGCCACTCCACCGGGAGACGCGGGCCGCCATGCCGTCGGGCACGAGGTCGGGATGCCGCGCGCGCTCGGCCGGCGTCCACCACGGGGCGGCGCTCGTGGCCGCCGGGCGAAGGACGAGCGCCGGGTCGTCGGGCGAGACGGCGTCGAGGGCCGCCAGCAACTCGGCGGCCGGCCGCGCGTTCTCGACCGTGAGAGCGAACCGGTGTGCGCTGAGCGTCAGGAGGCTCGCCATCCGACGGGCGCGGGGGCGCTGCGCCTCCGGTTGCTGCTCGGCCGCCTCGCGCGTCGCGGCGAGCTGGCGCTCGCCATCCTCGAGGATCGACGTCGCCTGCGCCTCGCCGAACAGCTCGACCAGCGTGCCGACTTCGCCCGAGGTCACGTCCACGGTCAGGCGGTCCGAGCGGTGGGCGAGCGGGGCGCCCCGCCGCTCGATGTCGTGGTGGGTGCGGAGCGAGACCCAGGGGCCGAAGCTGCCCAGGAGCGTCGCCTCGACCGTCGCCCGCATGGCGACCGCGTCGTTCTCCTCGTCGTCGGGGCCGAGCGGCACGGCGTCGGGGTGACGGCGCCCCCAGTCCACGGCCAGCGGCAGGATGACCGAGTCCCGCCAGATCACCGACGAGTCCCCCCGCAGGAGGTCGCGGGCGTAGAGTCGCTGGCTGACGAAGACGGCGTTGTCGAACGAGCGGTCGTCGTCGGCCAGGTAGAGCTCCACGAACCGGCCCTGCACCTGGGCGAGGTGGATCGGCGCCGCGCGCAGCTTGATGCCGGTGGAGTCGGACCGGACCCAGAAGGTCGAGTCGGCGGTGGCGACGAGGAACTCCGCCGCCGGCGCCCCGGCGGCGGGAGGCCGGGCGCACGCGACACCAACGAAGCAGGAGACCACGGTCACGAGGCGTCGCATCGTGGGCGGAATATAGCGGCGCGCCCCCGTTAGATTTGATGCGCGCACGCTGTGGCTGCATTGAACGTTTCGCCGTGCGCGCGCCCCGCGCGACGCCGCGCCCACGCGCCCTCTCTCGCTTCCCCCCGTCCCCCCGATGTCGCTCCCGATCGTCTCGCGTCCGTTCGCGCTCGCCCTCGCGGCCGTCGCCCTGCTGGTTCCCCCTGCGCGCGCGCAGGCGCCCGCGTCGTCGCCCGCCGCCGCGGCCGCGGCGGCCGCGCCCCGGGCGGCGGCGCTCGACACGCCGATCGTGCGCGGCCTCTACGTGAACCGCTGGGCGTCGCAGAGCACCAAGCGCATGGCGCAGCTCGTCGCGATGTGCGACCGCACCGAGGCCAACGCGCTCGTCATCGACATGAAGGACGAGTTCGGGCTCAACTACCAGTCGGCCAACCCCGCGATCCAGCGCAACGCGGGCAACGCGGGCACGGTGCGCAACCTCAAGGCGCTCCTCGACACGCTCAAGGCGCACAAGATCCTCGCGATCGCGCGCATCGTCGTGTTCAAGGATTCCGTCACGGCGCGCGTCAATCCGCAGTGGACGATCCGCAAGCAGGACGGCTCGATCTGGCGCGACCACAAGGGGCTCGCCTGGGTGAACCCCAACAACCACGAGCTCTGGCAGTACAACCTCGGCGTGGCCGAGGAGCTGGTGAAGCTCGGGTTCCGCGAGATCCAGTTCGATTACATCCGCTTCCCCGAGCCGTACAAGTCGCTCCCGGTGCAGGTCTTCCCGGGCGCCGACAACACCCCGAAGCCGCAGGTGATCGCGAACTTCCTCAAGGAGGCGCGCGCGCGCATCAACCCGCTCGGCGTGCGCGTCACCGCCGACATCTTCGGGCTGGTGACGACGATCCCCGGCGCGCTCGAGGTGGCGCAGCAGTGGGAGACGCTCGCCCCCGTCACCGACGTGCTCCTGCCGATGGTGTACCCGTCGCACTACCCGCGCGGCGCGTTCGGCGCGGCGCGGCCCAACGCGGAGCCCTACCTCGTGGTGCACAGCGCGATCAAGCGCGCGCGCGAGCGCAACCTCAAGCTCGGCATCACCGGGCGCACCGCCGTGCGGCCGTGGATCCAGGCCTTCACGCTCGGCAAGCCCGAGTACACGGCCAACGAGGTCAAGGAGCAGCTGCGCGCGGTGTACGACGCGGGCTACGAGGGCTGGGTGCTGTGGAGCCCCGGCAGCAAGTACGAGCCCTTCCTTGCCGCGCTCAGCGCGGAGACCACGCCCAAGGCCAAGTAGCGCCATGTCCGACGCGACCACCTTTCCCGTCGCCCCGCAGCATCCCGTCCCCGACCACCCGCACGTGCGGCTCATCGTCGCCTTCATGCGCGCGATCAGCGACGGGCGCACCGCCGAGCAGATGGCCGAGTTCTACCACCCGCGGGTGGAACAGGTGGAGTTCCCGAACCAGCTCGTGAAGGCCGGCATGGTGCGCGACCTCGCGGCGATCACCGAGGCCGGCAAGCGCGGGAAGCAGGTGGTGACGCAGCAGTCGTTCGATCTGCGCAGCGCCGTCGTGATGGGCGACCTCGTCGCGTGCGAAGTCACCTGGCGCGCGACGCTGGCGATCCCGTTGGGCGCGATTCCCGCGGGCGGCA
Source organism: Gemmatimonadota bacterium (assembly GCA_016200495.1). Taxonomy (GTDB): domain Bacteria; phylum Gemmatimonadota; class Gemmatimonadetes; order Gemmatimonadales; family Gemmatimonadaceae; genus JACPPC01. Next base: position 1,436 of record JACQES010000016.1, on the reverse strand, counting down.
CGATGGTCGCGCACTTCGCGCAGTTCTACGAGTACGAGGACGGGCGCATCCGGCGGCAGCGCAACTACGATTGCTTCGAGCCGTTCTGATCAGGTGATTCGCTCACGCGACTGAAGAGCAGATAACCACCGAGCACACCGAGCACACAGAGTCTCGGCAGGACGGCTTGAGGAGCAGAGAATCCCGCTGGGGCGATGGGCGCGAGAGACGACTCGCCCTTCTCGGTGTGCTCGATGTGCTCTGTGGTGAAAGGCTTGGCAGTTGGCCATTCTGCCACGCCTCTGGCGTCAGTGCGAAGCGATCGCCGCCACCCCCGACACCAGCCGCTCCACTTCCTCGGGCGTCGTGTAGCACGCCGCCCCCGCCCGCACCAACCCCTCGGCGGTGTAGCCGAGGCGCTCGACCACCGTCGATGCGTAGAAGTCGCCGTTGCTCGCGAACACCGCCGCGTCGGCCAGCACCTGCGCCACCTCGAGCGACGGATGCCCCTCGACCGTGAAGCTCACCGTGCTCGTGCGCGCCTCCGTCGGCAGCGGTCCGTGCAGCGCGACGCCGCGGATCGAGCCGAGCCCCTCCCACATCTGCTCCACGAGCGCCTGCTGGCGGGCGTGCATCGCGTCGTACGCGCTCGCCAACCGCTCGCGGCGCGTCGCGCCGTCGCCGATGCCGGCGAGGAAGTCCACCGCCGCGCCCACGCCGACGATGCTCTCGAAGCTCTGCGTCCCCGTCTCGAGCTTGTCCGGTGCGGTGCTCGGCGCCGGGTCGAGCTTGGGGACGTCCACGGCCTCGAGCAGCGCCTTCTTCCCCCAGAGGATCCCGGTGTGCGGCCCGTGGAACTTGTAGGCGCTGCACGCCAGGAAGTCGCACCCCATCGCCTGCACGTCCACGAGCAGGTGCGGCGCGTAGTGCACCGCATCCACGAAGGTGAGCGCGCCGGTCGCCTTGGCCATCGCCGCCGCGGCGGCGACGTCGTTGACGGTGCCGAGCGCGTTCGACGCCGCGCCGATCGCGAGCAGCTTGACGTTGCCCGTGAGGAGCCGCGCCAGGTCGTCCCACTCGAGCTGCCCCGTGGCCGGGTCCATGCGCACGACGCGCACCTCGATGCCCCGCTCCTTCTCGAGCGCGCGCCACGGCCCCTGGTTCGCGTGATGATCGAGCTCGGTGATGATGACGGCGTCGCCCTTGCCCCAGGCCCGGCCGAGGCCGCGCGCGAGGTGGTAGGTGAGCGTCGTCATGTTCTGCCCGAACACGATCTCGTCCGGCGAGCCGTTGAGGAAATCGGCCATCGCCTGCCGGCCGGCGGCGACCGCCGCGTCGGTCTCGAGCGAGCTCGGGTAGGCCCACCCCGAGTTGCTGTTGTGGTGCAGCAGGTAATCCGTCATCGCGTCGGTCACGGCGCGCGGCACCTGCGTGCCCCCCGGCCCGTCGAAGTAGGC
>JACQES010000052.1 GCA_016200495.1 Gemmatimonadota bacterium | reverse complement strand
CGGATGCGTCGCGACCGAGCCGGTGGTGACGCCGGACGCGACGCCCGCGGGCCAGCCGATCACGACCGGCGTCCGCAGCGCACGATCGCGTGCGGCGTCGCCGCCGGAGGCGGATGGCGAGACGAGCTCCGATGGCGCGGTGTCGCGCGTCGCAACGTCGAGCGCTGCGATCGCGACTGGACGGCCGCCAGGCATGACGCGTGCGGGTGCGTCGCCCTGCACCACCGGCTCGACCTCCTCCGCAGCCTCGCCCGAGGCGATGCGACGCACCCCGTCAGCGACGGCACCGACCACCGGCGCCCACGCGTCGCGCGCGGGCTGCCGCACGAGGCGCATGCTGTCGTACCACGGCGTGTCGCTCGTCTCGAGGCGCCACCGCCAGTCGGGCACGTGCGGCAGCATGGTCCACGTCGGCACGCCGAGCGCGCCGGCCAGGTGCGCGAGCGCCGAGTCCACGGTGACGAGCAGGTCGAGCTCCGCGATCGCGGCCGCCGCATCGGCGAGGTCGTCGAGCCAGGGGCCGAGGTCGAGCACGTGCGGCGCGAGTGCGAGCGCGGCGGCGGCGGTGCCCTTCTGCAGCGAGACGAACCGCACCCCCTCCACGTCGAGCAGCGGCGCGAGCGCGGTGAACGGCACCGACCGCACGCGGTCGCGCGTGTGCAGCGGGTTGCCAGCCCACGCGAGCCCGATGCGCGGCCCCGCGAGCGCGCGCACGCGATCGGCCACCGGACGCGCGGGCGCCTCGAGGTAGCCCTCGGCGAGCGGGATCGTGTCGAGCGTGGTGCCGAGGCGGAGCGGGAAGCCGAGCAGCCGCGCGTGCAGGTCGGCGGCCGGAAGCGGCGCGCCTGCGGGCACGATGACGTCAATGCCGGGCAGCGTGGCCAGGAGCGGCGCAAGCGTGGGCGCGCACTCGACGCTCACGTGCGACGCGCCGAGCGCCTTGAGCGCAGGCAGGTAGCGCGCGAACTGCAGCTGGTCGCCCAGCCCCTGCTCCGCGAGCACCAGCACGCGCTCGCCGTCGAGCGCGCGGCCATCCCACTCGTGGGGCAGCGCCGGGGCCGCGGGCTGGCCCGGCAGGCGCACGCGCTTGCGATGCTCGAAGCGCATGAACCCCTCGCGCACGTCGCCGCGCAGCAGCTCGAGGAGCGCGCGGTTCCAGTTGGCGGCGATGTCGTCGGGACGGAGCGTGAGCGCGGTGTCGTAGCAGGCGGTCGCGACGTCGTAGTCGCCCTGCTCGAACGCCACGGCGCCGAGCGCATCCCACGCCTCGGGCAGGAGGCCGTGTTCGGCCGTCAGCCATTCGGCGGCGCGGCGCGCCGGCGCGAGGCGGCCCAGCGCCACGAGCGTGCTGGACAGCTCGGCGAGCGCGAGCGCCGACTTCGGGTCGAGCGCCAGTGCGCGCTCGAGCGCCTGCACGGCGCCGTCCAGGTCGCGCTGGTCACGCCGGAGGAGCCCCAGGTTGGCCCAGGCCTGCGGGGCGTTCGGGACGCGGGCGAGCACCCCTTCAATAGAAGTGACCGCCTCGGCCACCCGCCCGAGGGCGCGGAGCGGCGTGGCCTGCGCGAGCAGGAGCGCCGGATCGCCGGGGGCGATGGCGAGGCCGCGCGCGAACGACGCCAGCGCGTCGGCGTCGCGCCCTGCGCCGACCTGCGCGCTGCCCAGGTCCGCCCACCACGCGGCGCGCGTGGGCGCGAGCTCGACCGCCCGCGTGAGCGGCGCGATCGCGTCGGCGTGCTGGCCCACCTGCGCGAGCACGAGGCCGAAGTTGTGGAAGGCGTCGCCGTAGGCCGGGTCGAGCTCGGCGGCCGTCGCGAAGCAGGCGAGCGCGGCCCCCCGTTCGCCGCGTGCCGCGAGGCAGCCGCCAAGGTTGTTGTGGGCGGCGGCATGGCGCGGCGCATCTATTAGGTAGCGCCGCCACGCGCGCTCGGCGCCCAGCACGTCGCCCGCGAGCTGCAGAGCGACGGCGGCATCGAACGCGGCATCGGCCCGCGTCGTCGCGCGCGCGGCGGCGCGCGGGCGAAGCGTGCCCGGGGGGACCACGACTAGCTGAGCGCGCTCGGCGCCAGCGGCGCCTTCACGCTCCAGCGGCCATCGGAGATGATGACCTGCGCGGCGCGACGGGCCCCGACATCCACGACGACGGGCGCGGCGAGATTGGCCGTGGCCGGCTCGCCTTCGCGCGCGGGGAGGGTGACGATCGCGAACACGGCGATGTCGGACGTCTCGGACGCGCCGAGGCGCTCGAGCTCCTTGCTCGAGAGGTCGACCGCGTAGCCCTCGTACGCCGTGAACGGATCGGCGAGGAGGAAGGCGAGCGCGCCATGCTCCGCCGACTGCAGCCAGGCCGTGCCCGGCCGGGCGCCGTCGAGCAGCACCCACTCGCGGCAGGCGGGAAAGCCGAGCACGCCCTCGGGGGTGTGCACGACCTGGTCGGACTCGACCTCGATGGTGCCGAACAGCTTGGTCGCGATGGCGCGCGGCGGCGCGATGGACAGGGCGGCTGGGGTCATTTGAGATACTGCGTGAGGGACATGGTGAGCACGCGAGACGTCGCCGCCATCGCGGCCTGGTAGCTGGTCTGCTTGGAGACGAGCGTGGAGAGTGCCGTCTCGAGGTCGGTGTCCTGCAGGGCCGAGGAGGAGGCCGTGAGCTGGCTGGAGAAGGCGCTGAGGTTCTGGTCGGCCATCTCGAGCCGCGAGCCGCGGGCGCCCGTTTCCGCGACGAGGCCCTGGAGGTTCTGCTGCGTGGTCTCGAGCGAGGGAAGCGTGGCCTGCACGGACGCGCTGTTGCCGGACTGGAGGGCGGCACCGAGGTCGGCGAGCGACTTGAGGAGTCCCGAGGAGGGGGAGCCGAACACGGTGGCGCCGTCGTGGTTGGCGACGATGCGGTCGTTGCTGCCGATCTCCACGGCGCGGGTGCCGGCGGCGCCCGTGGCGGTGGTGAAGCCGTAGTTGGGGTTGGTGGGGTCCACGGCGAAGGGCGACGTCTGCGACTGCACGCCGCCGAAGAGGAACTCGTCGCCGTCCTTCGTGTTGGCGAGCGTGACGGCCTGCGCGATGAGGCCGTTGACCTCGCCGACCGCCTGCTGGTGGGCCGCCGAGCTCGCGGTCGAGTCGCCCTGCTGGATGGCGATCTCGCGCGCGCGGGTGACGAGGTCGGTGAGCTGCTGGAGCACGCCGTCCTCGAGGTTCACGCGCCGCCGGGCGGTGCTGATGCCGGTGCGGTACTGCGTGATGGCGCGCTGCTGGGTGCTGTTCCGGAGGACGGAGTTCGCGGCCACGGGATCGTCGGAGGCCACGCTCCACCGCTTGCCGGTCGTCACCTGGTCCTGCAGCGTCGCAAGCTGGTCGCGCAGCCGTCCGAGCTGCGTGACCGCACGGGCCGAGGCAAAGTTGTCGGTGATGCGCATGACACCTGGGGTGGGAGCGGGAAAATCCTTCCGGGGCACCCCCACTCAAGGCAGGATGCGTGCCACGCCGGTCCCGCGGCCGACACTCGCAGTATCGGCATCTCCTGACGCGCCGCATCGGTTAAGGAAGAACAGGCCGCGCCGACACTCCTTGCATGCGGGCAATGACGCCCGCGCCCGATCTGGAGAAACCCGTGCACGAGACCCCCAAGTCTCCTCGCGCGAACGGCCGCCGCGGCGACCAGGCCCGCGAGACGCTGTTCCAGCGCATCGACGCGATCGTGGGTTCGATTCGTCCCGCGCCGCAACCCGAGACGGCGCCTCGCGCACAGGCCCTGCCGCCCGTGCCGCCGGTGCCGCCCGCGCTGGCCGGTGCGAGCATGGTGGGTGCGAACCTCGCCCACGCCGCCGCGACGCATGTCGACGCCGACCCGGTGTTCGGCCGCCTCCTCGAGCGGTGGTTCGCCCTCGAGCGCGACCGCGTGCTGGGCGAGCACCTGCACCTCGACCAGGTGCGCGCCGTGGCCTCCTCGTACGCCGGCGGCGAGACCGAGTTGCGCGTGGTGCGCTGAGCCCGCGATGCACAACGCGCGCGGAGAAGCCGCTCCCGACCGGTGGCCGGCGCTGATGCGCCAGCTGCTGGATTCCGCCGCCGCCCGCGGCGAGTCGTCCGCCGCGCCGAACGAGCAGCTGGACGACGTCGTCGTGCTGGCGGCGCACGCGCTGGAACACCACGCCACGCAGGCCCGCCGGGTGCGCACGACCGCCCTCCAATGGCATCAGGAAGGCCAGGTCGCCGCAGCCGCCCCGCCCAAGGGGGGATCGGAGGCGGTGCCGTTCGTCGGCGCCCGCAGCCCGACCCCCTTCCGGGCGGGCAAGACCGTGGACCGGAAGGGGTAAAACCCGCCGCCCGACCGGAATTTTCAGCCGGGGCTCAAGTCTGCCGGGTACCCGGCCGATAGTTCCGGTATCCTGAGGAGGATCATCGCCCCTATGAGCACCATCCGTCCCGTCCAGCCCACCGAGATCTCGCCGTCCGAATCGCGCTCGATCCGCGGCGGGCAGGAAGTCGACGCGCCCGCGCGCGCGACGACGAACGGTTCCTCGTCGCAGTCCACGTCCGCGCCGCGCGATCGCGTGGAGCTCTCCGCCGAAGGGCGGGCGCTCGCGCGCGCCAGCTCGCTCGACGCCGGCCGCGTGGATTCCATCCGTCAGAAGGTCCTCACCGGCGCGTACGACAGCCTCGGCGTGATGGACCAGGTCGCGCGCCGCATCCTGTCCCGCGGCGACGTCTAGCCCCGACGGGCGGGACGCCACACCGCGTTCCGCCCGCGCACTCCCTCGCATGTCCACGCACTCCGCCGAACGCGCCGTCAACGCGTACTACGAATCGGAAGCCGCGCTGCGCCTCGTCGCGACCGAGCTGGGCGCCCTGCGCCTGCTCGCCGAGGCCGAGGAACGCGTTCCGATGCCGGAGGTCGAGCCGCCCGCCCCGCAGGACGCGGAAGCGGGGCTCATGGCCGCCTTCGATCGCGCACTCGCGATCCTCGTGCCGGGCTACCCGCGCACCGACGAGGAGGGCTGCGACCACCTCGTGGTGCGCCGCGCGCTCGAGTTCGAGGTGGCCGGCATCGTGCTCGCGCTGACGGGCGAGGAGCCCGCGGCGCCGGCCCCGCTCACGCTGCGTCACTAGCCCCGCGACCATGGCCCGCGCCGACGAGCGACGCTGGCACTATCGCATCCGGTTTCCCGAGCGCGCCGTGCCCCACCTGGTGATCGGGCGGGAGCCGCGGCGCGTGCTCGACGTGTCGGAAGGCGGGCTGCGCTACCTGCTCGCCGACGCCGAGACCGCGCCCGAGGTGGACGCGGAGTTCGCCGCGACGCTCCGGCTGCACGAGGGACGCGAGGTCGCGGTCCGCGCGGTGGTGGCGCGGGTGGAGGGCCGCAAGGTCTCCTGCCGCCTCCACCCGCCGGGGATCCCGCTCAACGTGATGTTCGCCGAGCAGCGCTGGCTGCTCCGGCGCTATCCCCTGCTCTTCCGCGCCGCGAGCTGAGGCTCGTCGCGCACCACGGCGCCCCCCTTCATCACGAAGCGCACGCGCTGGTAGGCGCGCGGGTCCTTGCGCGGGTCGCCGTCGAGGGCGACCACGTCGGCCGCGAGACCGGGCGCGAGCGTGCCCGTCTCCTTCGCGAGCCCGAGCGACGCAGCCGCCTGCGACGTCACGCTCGCGAGCAGCGCGTCGAGCGGCTGCTTCCCCTCAGTGCCGCGGCAGACCAGTTCGTCGGCGTTGTGGCCGTGCGCGCCGGCCACCGCGTCGGTGCCGAAGACGAGATTGAGCCCCGGCGTGGCCGCGGCGCGCGCGATCTGCTTCGGCGCCTCGGGCACGACCTTCTCCATGGCCGCGAAGCCCACCGCGTTGTAGTTGCCGATGCCGTCGAACCAGGGCTTGTGGTCGAGGTAGTTGCGGAAGACGAGCGAGCACTGCGGGTCGTACCAGGTGCCGGCCCTGGTCATCGCGGCCCGCGCCGCGTCGTCGGCGAAGAGGCCGTGCTCGACCTGGTCGCATCCGGCGCGCACCGCGGCCATCACGCTCGACGCGTCATGCGCGTGCACCACCACGCGGAGCCCCTGCGCGTGCCCCTCGGCGCACGCCGCCTGCAGCTGCGCGTCGGTCATCGTCTGCGTGCCGCCGTCGCGGATGGACTTGGACGCGAAGAGCTTGATCGCGTCGGCGCCGCGGCGCTTGAAGGCGCGCACCGAGTCGCGGAGCGCCTCGGGCCCGCCGGAGCGCTCGTTGAGCGAGCCGAGCGTGGTGATGAGGCGCGGGCCACGGATCACGCCGCGGTTGATCGCGTCGCGGAGCTGGGCGTCCTCCGGGCTGCCGAGGCTCTGCACCGTGGTGAAGCCGGCCTCGAGCGTCTTCCACGCGTTGCCCGCCGCCGCGAGCGCCCCCTCGATCGGGCCGTCGCCGTCGTTGTCCACGTGCAGCTTGCCGCGCGACGTGATGTACCACGTCAGGTGGACGTGCGTGTCGATCATGCCGGGGATGAGCGTGACGGCGCCGAGGTCGCGGGTGACGGACGCGCCGGCCGCGAGCGGGCCGACGGCGGTGATGCGCCCGTTCTCGACCGTCACCGTGCCGTTGGGCCAGGCCTTGCCGGCGCCGTCGAGCACGAGGGCGGCCCTGAGGACCACCTTGGCCGCCTCCTGCGCGGCGAGGGGCGCGGCCGGGACCGCGACGGTCGCGGCGAGCGCGACGGCGAATGCTGACAGCGGACGAGCGACGGAGCGGCGCATGGGTGGCGTGGTGGGAGACGGGGGAACAGTATTCTGAATGCGCATGATCCGCATCACCCCCCGTGCCGCTGCGGTCGCGTGGCGCACCCTCGCGTTCCGCCGGGCGCTCGTCTCCGAGCCCGCCCTGCTCACCGCCGCGGCCCGCGTGGCGCTCGCCCTCGGGCTCGCCCTTCTCCCCGCCGCCGCCCGCGCCCAGGGCGCCGAGCGCGACGTGTGGCTCCGCGACTTCCGCTTTGCGTCTGGCGAGCATCTCGACTCGCTCCGCATGCACGTCACCACGCTCGGCCGCCCCGAGAAGGACGCGCGCGGACAGGTGAAGAACGCGGTGCTGATCCTCCACGGCACGACGGGCACCGGGCGCGCCTTCCTCTCGCGCGCCTTTGCGGGCCAGCTCTTCGGCCCCGGCCAACCGCTCGACACCGCGAGGACGTTCATCCTCCTGCCCGACGGCATCGGCCACGGCAAGTCGAGCAAGCCGAGCGACGGCCTCAAGGGGCGGTTTCCGCACTACGACTACGCCGACATGGTCGTGGCGGAGCAGCGGCTCCTCAAGGAAGGGTTCGGCATCGGCCACGTGCGCTTGGTGATCGGCACGAGCATGGGATGCATGCACGCGTGGATCATCGGCACCGAGACGCCGGACTACGCCGACGCGCTCGTGCCGCTGGCGTGCGTGCCGACGCAGATCGCGGGACGCAACCGGATGTGGCGCACGCTCGCGGTGGACGCGATCCGCTCCGACCCGGCGTGGAACCACGGCGACTACGCGGCGCAGCCTCCCGGCCTCATGCAGGCGATGCGCGTGTTCGTGCTCGTGCTCGGGAGCCCCAAGTCCATCCAGGCCGCCGCGCCCACGCGCGACGCGGCCGAGAAGTACGCCACCGACCAGATCACCGGCCGCTACCAGGGGATGGACGCCAACGACTTCATCTGGGCGCTCGAATCGTCGCGCACGTACGATCCGTCGGCCAAGCTCGGCCGCGTGACGGCCAAGGTGCTCGCCATCAACTTCAGCGACGACCTCGTGAACCCGCCGGAGCTGGGGCTCATGGAGGCGCTGATGCCGAACGTGCGCGGCGCGCGCTACGTGCTCTGGCCCATCACCGAGGAGACGCGCGGCCACGGCACGCACTCGCTGCCGGCCGTGTGGAAGTCGGAGTTCGTGAAGTTCATGGCCACGCTGCCCTGACGCCCCTCGTTTCGCCCCCACACGACCTTCCGAGCATGACCACCAATCGCCGTTCGTTCCTCAAGGCCTCCGCCGTGACCGCGGCCGCGGCCGCCACTGCGGGGCTCGCCACCGCCTGCACCACCGAGCGCCGCGACGACGCGTCGCGCGCCGGGGGCACGCTCGACGGCCCGCTGCTCGACGCGACCGCGCAGGTCGTGCTCCCCAAGGAGCTCGGCGCGACGGGCATCGCCTCGGCGGTGGCCGCGTTCCGCGCCTGGGTGGCCGGCTACGAGCCCGCCGCCGAGGAGATGCACGGCTACGGCGACCAGTCGATCAACTACACGCCGGCGCATCCCGCGCCGCACTGGAACGCGCAGCTGCAGCAGATGGACGCGCTCGCGCGGAAGCGCCACGGCACGGGGTTCGCGCAGCTCGACGCGGCGAGGCGCGAGGCGCTCGTGCGCGGGCAGCTGGCCGGACTCAAGGGCGGCGAGCACATGCCCGGCGTGCTGGGCGCGCCGCACGTCGCGCTCGCGTTGCTGGCGCACTGGGCCGGGAGCCCGGCGGCGACAGACTTCGTCTACGGCGCGCAGATCGGCAAGGACACCTGCCGCACCCTCGCCACCGTCACCGCGGCGCCCGCCAAGGTGACGGCATGAGCGCGCGCCGCATCGAGGCCGACATCGCCATCGTCGGCTCCGGCATCACCGCGGTGCTGATGGCCGCCAAGCTCGCCGACGCCACGAAGAAGTCGATCGCGGTGTTCGAGGCCGGCGGCGACACGACGCCGTTCGCCGACCGGATGAAGGCGCGCCAGCGCTTCCTCGACTACAACGAGTCGCCGTGGCAGCGCGACCACTTCGACGACCAGAACGCGCTCGGCGTGGCGTACGGCTTCAGCCCCGACATGCACGTGGGCGGGCTCGCGATGCACTGGGGCGCGGTGACGCCGCGCTACTCGCCGGACGACTTCAAGCTCAAGTCCCTGCACGGCGTGTTCGAGGACTGGCCGATCAGCTACGACGACCTCGACCCGTTCTACCAGGAGGCCGAGGAGCGCATGGGGGTGAGCGGCGAGCAGGGGCCGCCGGCAATGGATCCGCGCGGCAAGCCGTTCCCGATGCCGGCGCTGCCGCTGTCGCACAACCTGCAGCAGCTCCGCGCGTGGACCGAGAAGGCGGGGATCGCCATGTGGAGCCAGCCCTCGGCCAAGAACTCCGTCGCGCGCGACGGGCGCAACGTCTGCCAGCGGTGCGACACCTGCTACCCGGTGTGCCCCACCGGCGCCAAGTACTCGCCCGACTGGACGATCAACGCGCTGGTGGCCGCCAAGCGCGTGCAGCTGCACACCAACGTGCTCGTGCGGCGCGTGGTCGCGGACCCGAAGACGGGCCGCATCACGCACCTGACCGGCAACTCGACGCTGGCCGACGGCGCCGAGGTGGAGGTGCACGCCTCGCAGTTCGTGCTCGCGGGCGGCTTCACCTGGACGGCGCACCTGCTGCTGCTCTCCGCCGGCGGCGCCTTCCCGAACGGCATCGCCAACCGGAGCGGCCACGTGGGCGCGTACCTCTGCGGCCACCGGAACATCAACGCGCACATCGAGCTGCCGCTCACGCTCTATCCGGGCATGAACGGGCAGCACTCGCTCGTCTCCAAGCAGTTCATGCGCGTGCCGCGCGCGCCGCAGTACCTGCGCCACGACCTCCGCGTGTGGGAGTCGAGCGTGGGGCGCGATGCCCGCTGGCGCGACGAGGGCGGCAAGCTGCTGCTCGGCTCCGACCTGCTCGCCGACTGGAAGGCGCGCACGAAGAACGGCGCCGCGCGCGTGCGGGCCTACTACGACGTGCTCCCCGCGAAGGAGAGCGCGCTCACCCTCGACACGGGCACCAAGAACCGGTTCGGCGACCCGATGCCGCGCCTCGCCTTCCGCGACCATCCGGTCACGAAGGCCGTGCAGGCCCACACCGACGAGACGATCAAGGCCCGCTTCGCGGCGATGGCGAAGGCGGGCGGCGGGAAGATCGTCAGCATGCAGAACTCGTCGAACGACATCGGGCAGGAGCACCCGGGCGGCGGCTGCCGCATGGGCGACGACCCGGCCACGAGCGTCGTGGACAAGTGGGGGCGCGCGCACGACCACGAGAACCTGTGGATCGGCGGCGCCCCGGTGAACGTCACGGCGAGCTGCTGTAACGGAACGCTGACGTTCGCGGCATTGGGATTGCGAACGGCCGACGCGGTGTCGCGCGCCACCTGACCAGGTCGCGCACCATCCGCAGGCCGTCGCGCACCGGGCGCACGCGCGACCCCGCCTTGTGCGTCCACGTCACGGGCACGCCGACCACGGCGTGCCCGCGCTGCTTGAGCAGATGAAGCAGCTCGACGTCGAACGCGTAGCGGTCGATCGTCAGGCGCGACAGGAGCGGACGCACCGCCGAGGCGCGGAACAGCTTGAAGCCGCACTGCGTGTCGTCCACGCCGGTGTCGGCGAGCAGCGCCACCGCGCCGCGGAAGAGGGCGCCGAGCGCGCGGCGCGCCGGGTGCGCGATCGTGTCGCCCGTCGTGCGTTCGCCGACGCTCGCGCCGACGCCGGGTTCGGCGAGCGCCTGCGCGAGGCGCCCGAGGCCGCTCCACGCGGCCGAGCCATCGGCATCGGCGTAGCCCCAGACGCGGCCGCGCGCGACCATGAACCCCGCGCGCACGGCCGCGCCCTTGCCCGCGTTCTCGCGCAAGCGCACCGTGCGCACGCGATCGGGGCTGTTGCGGCGGATGCGCTCCATGCGCATCCAGGTGTCATCCGTCGAGCCGTCATCCACGAGGATCAGTTCGCTGCCGCCGGGCCACTGCGAGAGATGCGCGAGCGCGCCGTGCGCCACCGGCACCAGCCGGCGCGACTCGTTGTGACACGGAATGACGAGGGAAAGCATGAGGGTCGCATCGGGGAGGTGCCGGGCGGGCTCTGTGCGGGATACGGCGCCACGTCGAGGGCGTTAGCGCTCGGCGCCGTGCGCGGCGCCGAGTTAGCGCGGATTAGCGAACGAGACGCGCGCGGCGCATGGCCACTCGCGCGTCCGCGCATGTTCACCGCGGCACGAACACCCGACGTCCGAAGGTCCCTGCCGATCGAGCGCGGCACGGCCGCGTCTCCGTGGGCGCGAGCCTCCCGCAGGCCGCGCCCAGAACCATGTCGATTCCCCCGCGCCCCGGACGTCTCCAAGTTGAATCCCACCACCACTCACCCCCGGCACCCCGGAGTCCGCCGATGGCCCAGTTCATCCTGCTCCTGCACGAGAACGTCTCGCGCTTCGCCGACCTCACCCCCGAAGAGATGCAGCAGGTCGTCGCGCGGTACGGCGCGTGGGGACGCGCGCTCGCCGAGAAGGGGAAGTACGTCGGCGGCCACAAGCTGACGGACGATGGCGGACGCCACATGAGCCGCGCGAAGGCCGACATTCGCGTCACCGACGGCCCCTACTCCGAGGCCAAGGAAGTGATCGGCGGCCTGTTCATCGTCGACGCGCCCGACTACGAGGCCGCCGCCGCGCTCGCGCGCGACTGCCCGCACCTCGACTTCGGGTGGATCGAGATCCGGCAGATCGATCGCACGTGACCACGGGCGACGTCGCCCCGCTCGTCGACCACCTGTTTCGCCGCGAGGCGGGACGGCTGGTCGCGCGGCTCGCCCGGCGCTTCGGCGTCGCCCGGCTCGACGTGGTCGAGGACGCGGTGCAGGACGCGCTCGTGCAGGCGTGCCGCACCTGGCCGTTCCGCGGCATCCCCGCCGATCCGGCCGCGTGGATCGCGACCGCGGCGACCAACCGCGCGCTCGACCTGCTCCGCACCGATGCGCGGCGCGACCGCCTGCTGGGCGGCGACGATGGCCATCCCGGCGACGCGCACGATCCGCGCATCGAGGCCGCCGCGCTGGATGCGCCGCTCCGCGACGACGCGGAACTGGGCGACGACGAACTCGGGCTCCTCTTCGCCTGCGCGCACCCGGCCCTGTCGGCCGACACGGCGGTGATCCTCATGCTCAAGACGGTCGGCGGCTTCGGCGTGCGCGAGATCGCGCGCGGGCTCCTGTCGGAGCCGGCCGCCATCGCGCAGCGTCTCGTGCGGGCGCGCCGCACGCTGGCCGAGGCGCGCGTGCCGGTGGCGATTCCCACCGCGAGCGAAGCCGCGCCGCGCGTCGCGGCGGTGGCCGACGCCCTCTACCTCATGTTCACCGAGGGGCATTCGGCGGCGGAATCGGACGCGGCCATCCGGCGCGACCTGTGCCACGAGGCGCTGCGCCTCGCGCTCGCCGTGGCCGACCACCCCCGGCTCGGCGCCCCGGCACTCGACGCGCTGGTGGCCATGATGGCGTTCACCGCCGCGCGCCTCGACACGCGCCTCGACGACGCCGGCATTCCGGTACTCCTCGCCGAGCAGGACCGCGCGCGCTGGGATCGGGCGCTGATCGCGCTCGCACTGGCGCGCGTGGAGCGCAGCATGGCCGCGGAGGAACTCTCGCGCTGGCACGTGGAGGCCGAACTCGCGGGGTACCACGCGCTCGCCCCGACCTTCGAGGCGATGCCATGGGCGCAGGTGGTGGACGCCTACGACCGGCTGCTGGCGATCGCGCCGTCGCCGGTGGTGCGGGTGAACCGCGCGGTGGCGCTGGGGTTCGCCGAGGGGCCGGCGGCCGCGCTCGAGGCGCTCGAGTCGGCGGACGTCGAGGGGCGGCTCGCGCGCTACCCGTGGCTGCACGCGGCGCGCGCGCACGCGTTCGAGCGGTTGGGCGCCGCGGACGAAGCGAAGGCGTCGTGGCACCGCGCGCGCGACCTCACGACGTCCGAGCCGCACCGCCGGTTCATCGAGCGTCGCCTGGCCGCGCTCGGCTGACGCAAAGACTCCCGCAACGCGGGCGACGGGGCGAGCGCGATCGCTGTCAAACCGGGGTCAGGTGATACCAACGGCCGCCCCCTGCTGCGCGTCTTTCAGGCATGCTCCCGACCCCGATTTCGCGCGTGCGCCGCTGGCTGCTGGCTGCCGCCTGTTTCCTGGCGTCTGCCCTGCCGGCCCCGGCCCAGGTGGGCAGCACGACCGACATCCTGAGCGGCACGATCACGGGGCCCGACAAGAAGGGGCTCGCGGGCGCGACCGTCACGGCGGTGTCGCTCGACACGCGCGTGACGCGCTCCCGCACCACGGATGAACGCGGCCGGTACGTGATCGTATTCCCGGACGGCGGCGGCCGCTACCAGGTGTCGGTCCGCGCGATCGGCTTCACGCCGCGCACCGTGCTGGTCACGCGCGACGCCGACGAGGACCAGCTGATCACCAACATCGCGCTCGCGATCGGCACCGGCAGCGCGCAGCAGATCGCGGGAGTGACGATCCGCGCGGCGCAGCCGGTGACGGACCGCGACCGCCCGACCCCCGGATCGACCGAGCGCTCGTTCAGCGCCGACCAGCTGATGCGCATGCCCCTCGAGGATCCGAGCGACCTGACCGCGCTCGCCGCGCTGGTGCCCGGCGTGCTCACGCTGGGCGGCACCGACACGTCGGCGAGCGCCTTCTCGGTGGCGGGGCAGCGCACGACGGCCAACAACGTCACGCTCGACGGGCTCTCGTTCGGCTCGACCTCGGTGCCGGCCGACGCGGTGCGCAACACGCGCGTGATCACGAGCACCTATGACGTGGCGCGCGGGCAGTTCTCGGGTGGCGAGATCGCGAGCACCACGCGCGGCGGCACCAACGTGGTGCAGGGCACCTTCACCGACGGCTACCGCGATCCCGGCCTCGCCTGGCAGCAGGGCGACGCGGGGGCCTTCGGCCAGTCATACAAGCAGAACACGCTCTCGGGCGGGCTGGGCGGCCCGCTCATCCACGACAAGCTGTTCGCGTTCGGCGCCTTCCAGGTGCGCGACCGGTCCGACCCGCTCACCTCGTTGCTGGCCGCGCAGGCCAACCCGGCCACGCTGCTCCGGCTGGGCGCCAACCCGGATTCGGTCGCGACGTTCATCAATACCGTGACCGCGAGCGGGCTGCCGCTCTCGGTCGGCGGAATCCCGGGCGACCGCCGCAACGACGGCAACCAGCTCTTCCTGCGCGTGGACGCCAAGCCGACGGACGACCACTCGATCATGCTCCGCTTCGACGCGCGCGACAACAGCGCGGACGCGCAGCGCATCGCCGCGCTCGGGCTCCCCACCGGGGGCGGCGCGCAGGCGTCGAGCGGCGGCGGCCTGATGGCCACGCTCACCTCGCACTTCACGTCGGACCGCGGCGCGCTCATCAACGAGGTCCGCGCCTACTACTCGATCTCCGACGGCAGCACGTCGCCCTACTTCATCGACCCGTCGGGGCGCGTCACGCTCATCTCCGACCTGGGCGCGAGCGCGACGGCGGGCGCGAGCGGCATCTCGGTGCTCTCGTTCGGCGGCAACAGCGGCCTGCCGCAGGCGCAGCACACCAAGGGGTTCGAGGCGAGCGACGAGTTCTCGTTCATCCCGATCGGCTCGCCGCACCGGCTCAAGCTCGGGGTCCTCGTCAACGACACGCGCTACGACCAGGACGTCACGAGCAACCGCTGGGGCACCTTCACCTACGCGACGCTCGCCGACTTCCAGAACAACGTGCCGTCGAGCTTCACGCGCACGCTCACCCCGCAGCTCCGCACGGGCGGGACGATCAACGCCGCGCTGTACGCCGGCGACGTGTGGCGCGTGAAGCCCACCTTCCAGCTCACGTACGGCCTCCGCCTCGAGGGGACGCACTACGACGGCGCCCCCGCGTACAACGGCACCCTCGACTCCGCGTTCGCGCTCCGCACCGACAAGTTCCCGACCGAGCTGCACCTGAGCCCGCGCGTCGGCTTCACCTGGTCGATCGGTCAGCTCAACTCGACGGCGGCCGGCAGCGACCGTCCCGAGGGACAGGGCGCGGGCGGCGGCCAGCGCGGCAATTTCGGCGGTGGTGGGGGCGGTGGCGGCGGGCGCGGCGGCTTCGGCGGCGGCGGGGCGGGCGGCCTCCCCGCGCCGTTCGGCCCGGCCACGATCATCCGCGGCGGCTTCGGCGAGTTTCGCGGCCTGACCCCCACCGCGCTCCTGAGCGCGGCGCAGGCGGCCACCGGCGTGATCAGCGCCGAGTCGCAACTCGCCTGCGTGGGCTCGGCGGTGCCGATCCCCAACTTCGCGGCGTACGCGGCCAATCCGTCGCTCATTCCGACGAGCTGCGCCGGGCCGCCGACGCCGTTCTTTTCCGCACGCCCGAACGCCACCGTCATCAGCCCCGGCTTCGAGGCGCCGCGCTCGTGGCGCGGGTCGCTCGGGGTCACGCAGCGCCTCTTCCAGCGCGTGTCGGTGTCGCTCGACATGAACTACGCGCTCGGCGTCGCGCAGTACGGCTACCGCGACGTGAACCTGGCCGCGGCTCCCGCCTTCACTCTCGCCAACGAGGGGATCCGCGCTTCGGCCGGGTGCTCCGCACCACGAGCGACCTCGAGAGCGACACCAAGCAGGTGACCGTGGGGCTGGCCGCCGGCACCGCGCGCGGCGTGCAGGCCAACGTGAGCTACACCTGGACGCGCTCGCTCGACCAGACCTCGTTCCCCGGCGCGTTCGGCGGCGCGGGGATCGCGAGCACCACCGCCGGCGACCCCAACGTCCGCAGCTGGGCCACGAGCGACCTGCAGCGCACGCACAGCATCGTCACCACGCTCACCTGGCCCGCCCTCAGCTGGCTCGAGGTCACCGCGATCGGCCGCGTCGTCTCGGGGCAGCCGTTCACCCCGCTCGTCGGCAACGACGTCAACGGCGACGGCGCGCGCAACGACCAGGCGTTCGTGTTCAACCCCGCGACCACCGCCGACACGGGGGTGGCCAACGGAATGCAGCGGCTCATGGGCGCGGTCAACGGCGACGTGCGCGGCTGCCTGCGGCGCACGATGGGGCGCGTGGCCGACCGCAACGCCTGCGAGGGGCCGTGGACGGGCGGGCTCGACTTCCAGTTCAACGTGCGCCCCACCTGGTTCGGCCTCGACCGCCGGCTCACGCTGTCGATCGCCACCGTCAACTTCCTCGTCGGCCTCGACCGCGCGCTCCACGGCGAGCAGGGGATGCTCGGCTGGGGCCAGTCGGTGCGCCCCGACAACACGCTGCTCACGGTCAAGGGCTTCGACCCGGCCACGAACCAGTACCAGTACCAGGTCAACGAGCGCTTCGGCCAGACGTCGCTCGCGACCAACGCCTTCCGCCCGCCGTTTCTCGTGACGGTGCAGGCGCGCATCGCGATCGGTCCCGACCCGGTGCGCGATCGGCTCCGTGCGGTCTTCGGCTCCGGCAACGACGCGACCGCGATGAACGAACGCATTGCGCAGTTCCTCCCCAACCCGCTCGACTCGATCATCGCGCGCAAGGACACGCTCGCGCTCTCGCCCGCGCAGCTCGAGGACCTGCACGCGGTGCGCGACTCGCTCGCCCGCGACCAGCGCGTGATCGGCGACTCGCTGCGCGTGCTGCTCGGGCGCATGGGCTCGAACCCCGACCCGCGCGACGCCTTCACGACGCTGCAGCCGCAGCTCACCAGGGCGCGCAACGCGACCACCGCCGCGCTCGACGCGGCCCGCAAGATCCTCACGCCGGAACAGTGGGCGCTCCTGCCCGACAGCGTGAAGCGGCCGCGGCAGGGGTTCGGCGGGCCCGGTGGCGGCCCGGGGCGGCCGGGGGGCGGGCGGCCCCCGGGCACGGGCTGATTCGGGGCGGTCACGCGGCTAGACTTCTCGCGTGATCACCCCCCAGCGGGCGCGCCGCGCCCTCCTCGCTTTCGTGCTTGTCGTGCCGGCGTACGGCATCGTCGCCTGGCAGGCCTACCGGTTGTGGCAGACGGGTCGCTCCCGCATCGCCAACGCGGTGCCCGTCGTCGTCGCCATCACGGAGTCCGGGATCGAGGAGCGCACGGGCTCGTTCGGGCGCACCTTCTACGCCCCGCGCATCCGGTACGGCGTGCGCACGCGCGAAGGCGTCGAGTTCCGGCGGCAGGTGACGCCGCTCGACGAGGCGTCCACCAAGGGGTGTGCGCAGGCCATCGCCGACCGGTACGCGGTCGGTCACGTGGACACCGGCTGGATCGACACCACCGGCGACCACGCGACCTTCCTCGTCCGCGAAGTCGGCACCTTCTTCTACTGGATCCTCAGCGCCGGGCTCCTCGTGCTCGGCGCGCTCGCCTTCCTGCTGCGGC
Source organism: Gemmatimonadota bacterium (assembly GCA_016200495.1). GTDB lineage: Bacteria > Gemmatimonadota > Gemmatimonadetes > Gemmatimonadales > Gemmatimonadaceae > JACPPC01. The sequence goes on along the minus strand of JACQES010000052.1, from coordinate 8,103 downwards.
GCGCCGCCGCGCCGTCGGGTCAGCCGGCGAAGCAGTAGGTGCAGCCCGCTTCCTGCGCGCGGCCCACGGCCAGCACGCCGGACGGCGCGATCTGGACGCCCGCCACGAGGTTCGCCTTCCACTCGGCGTAGGCGTCCTCGGGCTTGATCCCCATCGCGCCCGCCATGCGCTCGCTCAGCTTGTTGAGCGCGAGGTTGCAGACCACCGGCGTCACGCCGAGCGCGGGCAGCTTGTCGAGCGACCAGTCGGGATTGAGGACGTCGCCGGCGCGCGAGTTGAAGAAGATGTTGCGCGTGGACGGCGCGCCGGTCTGCGCGTCGGTCACGTTGGCGAACTTGCCGAGCCCGTACTTGCTCCACATCGCGTCGTTGAGCGCCATGACCGCGCCGCCGTGCCGCATGACGAGCACCACGTGGGCCTCGCCGGGCTTGAGCTTGTACGTGCCGTTCATCGTCATCAGGTAGGCGCCCGAGAACATCATCGGGAAGCCGCCGTTGACCTCCGGGGCATCGAACACCTGCTTGTGCTTCGCCTTGGCCAGGGCCGACAGCCACGGTTCGGTGGCGACGGCGGCCTCCGGCTGCGCCTCCGCGCGGCGCGAGAGCACGGGCATGGCGGCCAGCGCGAGCGCGCCGGCGCCCAGCCGCGACAGGAAGGAACGGCGCGGGTCGGTGTGGGGGGTGGGCTGCGACATCGACGAATCTCCCGATGCGGGTCAGGTGCCGGACGCCTGAAGAGAGGCGCAGACGGCCGTGCGCGGGAGGCACCACGCCCCCCGCGCCCTTCACCATGCGAAAGCCCGGTCGCCCCCGCAATGGGGGCGCCCACTAACAATGGTCAGGGACCGAAAGGGCTGCGAAAGCGCGGGGCGGTGATCACGGTCGAGTCGGTCAGCGTCCCGAGGAACGCCACCAGCTGCTGCACCTCGGTCGGCGTGAGCCCCAGTCGCTGCGGGGCACCGCCGGGCGCGCGGAGCCGCACGTCGAGGTCCGGATTCGCCTGCAGGCCGCTGTTGTAGTGATTGACCACCTGCGTCAGCGTCGTGAAACGGCCGTCGTGCATGAAGCGCGCGCGGAGCGCGACATTGCGCAGCGACGGTGACTTGAACCGGCCCTGCCCCGCCCCCGTGTCCACCGTCACCGCCTCGAGTCCGTCGTTGTGCGGCGCGTCGAGCACCTGCGCATCTGTGCCGTGGCAGCGCGCGCAGCCGGCGCGGCCCACGAAGAGCTGGCGCCCGGCCTCCTCGTCGGGGGTGAACACCGCCGGGAAGTTGGGCGGCCCGCCGGCGCCGAACGCCTGGTCGTACTTCGACTGGTAGCTCGCCATGGAGCGAACGAACTGCGCGAGCGCGAGCGCGATCCGCGTGTCGGTGACGTCCGGCGTGCCGAACGCGGCGGTGAAGAGGCCCGGATAGTACGCCGTCGTCGCGAGCTTCACGCGCAGGTCGCCCAGCGTCATCCCCATCTCGACCACGTTCTGGATCGGCTGCAGCACCTGCGCCTCGAGCGTGGCGGCGCGCTCGTCCCAGAAGAAGCGCCCGCGCTGGTAGTAGCGCGCGTTGGTGAGCGCCATCGAGTGGCGGCCGGTGAGTCCGCCCTGGAAGCCGCGCGAGAACTGCGCCGTGTCGGTGAAGGCGAACTGCTGCTGGTGGCAGCTGGCGCAGGCGACGCGATCGTTGGCCGAGAGGCGCGTGTCGTAGAAGAGGACGCGGCCGAGCGCGGCGCCGGCGTCGGTGACCGGGTTGGTGAGCGGCGTGTTGTCGGTCGGCGCAATGGCGGGCCCGGGTGGCGCGCCCGGCGGCGGCAGCACCGTGAAGTGCGCCGGCAGGCCGATGGCCGCGTCGCGGTACTGGAAGGCGGGCAGCAGCGTCGGCAGCGGCAGCCCCGCGGCGAACGCGGCGATGCCGAACGACTGCGTGGCACTCGCCCCGGCCGTGTCGGTGGCCGTGAGGGTGACCGTCGTCACCATCGGCACCAGCGGCGTGCCGCTCACCACGCCATTGGCGAACGTGAGCCCGTTGCTCGAAGGTGAGAAGGTCGCGGCGTAGCGGAGCGCGCCGCCTCGCGGATTGGTGAACGCGGTGCCGGCGAGCGTCGCGTCGTACGTGAACGCGAGCCCCACCACCGCCGGCTGGTGCGCGATGACGACCGCCACGGCGGGCGGCGTGGCCGGCACCGGCGCGGTGGGCGCCACGCTCGGTGCGCCGGTGGTGGTCGCGGTGGGCGCCCGGTCCGCGCTGCAGGCGGCGACGAGCGCGAACAGGGCGAGGACGGCGGGGCGACGCATGGAGGCCAAGGTGGGCGTGGACGGGTCGAGGCGCTATCCCTCAGACGGCCGTCGGCGCGATTCATTAGGCCCGCGCGAGCGCCCCCGGATCATCGGTCGGCCGGCACCCTCCGCATGGTAGCCTGGCCGACCGGCACTGCCACCGAGGTGACGCGCCGCCGCTCGCGCCCGGCCGCGACGCTACGGCTTCTTGCCCGCCGGCGGCGCCTTGGCGCCCTTCGCCTTCGCCGCGTCGGCCGCCTTCTCCTTCGCCTCCTGCTCCGGCGACTCGTGCTGCACGCTCACGACGGCGCCGGTCATCGCGTCCACGTTCACCTCGTCGGTGCCGGACTTGCCCTTGCTCACGATGTCGAACGAGTAGACGAGCTTCCCCTTCTCCTCCTCGATCTCGGCCTGCCTGATGGTGCCGCCCGGCACCTTGGCCTGCGCGGCGGCCATCGCGGCGGCCGGCGTCACCTTGGCGCGCTTGAGGAGGCCGGGCTTGTCTTCCTTGACCGTCGGCGCGGAGGGAGCGGCCGGCGCCTGCGCGAGCGCGGGGGTCGCGAACGCGAGCGAGAGGGCGACGGTGCGGAGCAGTCGGGTCATCGGTCGATTCCGGTTCCGGGGTGGGTGCAACGACGCGGTCACGCCGTGGCGGCCGGCGCGTCGGGCGGCAGCCGATAGCCGCGCCCGCGGATCGCGACGAGCAGCACCGGCACGAGGAACAACGTCACCGGCGTGCTCAGCGTGAGCCCGCCGATCACGGCGAGTGCGAGCGGTTTCTGCAACTCGCTGCCGGCGCCGATCCCGAGCGCGAGCGGCAACAGGCCGAACAGCGTGCACAGCGTCGTCATCAGGATCGGGCGCAACCGCACGCGCGCCGCCTCGAGGATCCCGGTCTCCAGGTCCACGCCGGCCTGGCGCATCCGGTGCTTCGTGAAGTCGAGCAGGATGATGCCGTTCTTCACGATGAGCCCCACGAGCAGGATGAGCCCCATGAAGCTCGACACGTTGAGCGCCGTCCTGGTGACCAGCAGCAGCGCCAGCGCCCCCACGAACGAGAGCGGCGCCGCGAGCAGCACCACGAACGGCTCCGCGAACGAGCGGAACTGCACCACCATCACCGCCATGACGCTCACCGCCGCGAGCGCGAGCACGAGCAGCAGCGCGCGGAACGCCGCCTGCTGGCTCGCGTAGCGCCCGCCCAGCTCGACGCGCACCCCGCTGGGCGGCTTGTGCTCGTCGAGGATCTTCTTGACCTCGCCCACCACCTCGCTGAGCGGGCGGCCCACCACGCCCCCCGTGATCGCGAGCATCTGCTGCTGGTTCTCGCGCAGGTGCTGGCTCCGCACGTCCACGGCCGAGAAGTCGGCGAGCGCGCCGAGCGGCGTGACGGCGCGGCCGCCGCCGGCGAGCACCGGCAGCGCGGCCAGCCGCTGCGCGTTGAGCCGGATCGCATCCGGCGCGCGCACGCGGATCCCGATCGACCGGTCGTCGAGCCGGATCTCGCCCGCCTTGACGCCCAGCAGCGCACCGCCGACGGCGGAGCTCACGTCGCGCGGCGTGATGCCGTAGCGCGCCGCGTCGCGGCCGCGGATGTGCATCTCCATTTCGGCCGCCGGCTCCGCGACCCCGCCGAAGAAGTCATCGAGCCCCTTCACTTCCTTGACCTTGGGCGCGAGCACGCCGGCGTACGCCTCCAGCTGCCGGAGGTCGGCGCCGAACAGCTTGATCTCCATCGGGCGGGCCGAGCCCGAGAGGTCGTCGAGCACGTCGCTCAGGATCTGCACGAACTCGACGCGCACCCGCGGCACCTGCGCCTGCACCTTCTTGCGCACCTCGCCGATGATCTCCTCGATCTCGCGCTCGCGCTCCGAGGGCGGCTTGAGCCGCACCGAGATGTCGCCGCGGTTCTGCTCCGTGGCGAACAGCCCCAGTTCGGCCCCCGTGCGCCGCGCCGTGCTCTCCACCTCGGGCGTCTCGGCGAGGATCTTCTCGATGATGTGGATCTGCCGGTCCGTCTCGGCCAGCGCCGTCCCCCCCGGCGTCCAGTAGTCCACAATGAACGCGCCCTCGTCCATCTCCGGGAGGAACCCGGTGCCCGCCGCGGCGTAGGCGGCGATGCCGAGCGCCACGAGCACGAGCGCGGCGATCCCCATCGCGCGCCCGTGGTGGAGCGCGCCGTCGAGCACGCGCACGTACCGCTCCGTCATGGCGTCGAGCGCGGCGCCGATCCTCGCCAGCGGGCCCGTCGCCGCCACCTCGTGCTCCGCGTCGGCCGCCGTGAGGAACTGGTCGGCCATGAGCGGGATGATCGTCAGCGCGATCACGAGCGACATGAGCACGCTCATCGTGAGCGTGAGCGACAGCGCGGCGAAGAACTGCCCCGCCACCCCCTCGAGCGCGCCCAGCGGCAGGAACACCACCACCGTCGTGATCGTGCTCCCCACTGTCATCAGGTTGAACGTCTGCCCGAACAGCTGCATCAGCCACACGGTGGCCACCAGCGTGAGCGGGATGGCGGTGGCGCTGATGGCCGTGATGCGCAGGTGGCGCAGGAAGAGCAGCAGCACGATCACCGCCAGCGCCGCGCCGATCAGCATCGCGTCGCGCACCGACGTCACGGCGTCGCGCACGAGCGCCGCCTGGTCGTACACCGGCACCAGCTTGACGCCGGGGGGCAGCGTCGCGCCCAGCGCGCGCGCCGCGATCGCCACCGAGTCCGCCACCGCCACGGTGTTCCCGCCGATCTGCCGCGTCACGTTGATGAGCGCCGCCGGCTTGCCGTCGCCCGCCACGATCCGCACGTGGTCCTCGGTCCCGGGCACCACCGTCGCCACGTCGCGCACCCGGAGCGCCCCCTTCACCACGACGTTTGCCACGTCCTCGGCGGTGTGCGCCTCCTGCGCCGAGACCACGAGGTACTGCTTGTAGTCGCGCGAGACGCGTCCCACGGCGTCCACCGCGATTCCCTCGCTGATCGCCGTCGCCAGCCCGTCGTAGGTGAGGCCCACCTGCGCGAGCCGGGCCGGGTCGGCCACGACCTCGATCTCGCGCACGTCCGTGCCTTGCACGAACACGCGCCCCACGCCGGGGATGCGCGAGAGCACCGGCTTGATCTGGTAGCGCGCGATGTCGTACAGCGTGGCCGGGTCGCCCCCCTCGAGATTGTACGAGAGGATCGGGAACAGCGACGGCGTGAGCCGCTCCACCTCGATGTCGAGCCCCGGCGGCAGCTCCCCCCGGATCTGCTCCACGCGCGTGCGCACCAGCTGCAGGGCGTAGTTCATGTCCGTCTGCTCGGTGAAGTTGATGTTCACCTCGCTGGCCCCGCGGATCGAGCGGCTCTTCACGCGCACCACGCCGGGCACGATGGTCACGGCGTCCTCGATCGGCCGCGTGATGCCGAACACGGCCTGGCGCGCCGAGAGGCTCGAACCCTCGGCCACGATCGTGATGCGGGGGAAGGTCAGCTCGGGGTAGATCGCGCTCGGCAGCCGGAGCGCGGCCCACACCCCCGTCGCGCTCAGCACCGCGACCGCGAGGTAGACGAACCGTCGCTGCGCCGCGAGCGCGTCGAACAGCGCCCAGCGCCGGCCGCCGTTGGCGCCTCCGCTCACGGCTTCCCCTTCGCGGGCGCCTTGCCCTTCGCGTCGTCCTTCTCGTCGTCCTTCCCGTCGTCGTCCTTCTTCTCGCCGTTCGAGATCTTGGCGCCGTCCTCGACGCCGTACGCGCCCTTCACCACCACGTGCTGCCCGGCCTTCACGCCGTCGGTGATCCACGCGTGCGACGGCGAGCGCCCGCCCACCTTCACCTCCGTGGCGTGCGCCACGTCCTCGGCGTCCACCACGAACACGTGGAACCCCTCGTCGGCCGGCACCAGCGCGTCGAGCGGCACCAGCACCGCGTGCGCGTGCTGCGCCACGCTGATGCGCCCGGTGAGCGTCTCGGCGAGCCGCACCGTGCGATGCACCTGCGCCACCTGCACGCGCACCGCCACCCCGCCGCTCGACGAATCCACGTAGTTGGCCACCTCAGCCACGCGCCCTGTGGCCGCCGCCTAGGCCTCCCCCGTGGCCTGCAGGCTCACCGCCTGCCCCACGCGCACCTTGGCCGCGTCGAGCGGCGAGAGCGTGAGCAGCACGTCCAGCGCGCTCGGGTCCGCCACCTCGACCAGCGGCTGTGAAGGGTCCGCGCCCGAGCCCAGGACGGCCGCCATGCGCGTCACCGTGCCGGCGATCGGCGCGCGCAGCGTCGAGAGCTCCTTCGCGCGCCGCGCGTTGATCGCGTTCACGCGTGCCGTGCCCAGCTCCGCGGCCGCCTGTTCGGCGTCCTTGCGCGGCAGCACGCCGGCGTCGGCGAGCCGCGTGGCGCGCGCCGCCGCCTTCTCCGCCGCGCTCAGCGCCGCCTCGGCCCCCTGCAGCGCCGCCTCGAACGGCGCCGTCTCGAACTCGATGAGCGGGTCGCCGGCGTTCACGTGCGCCCCGACGGAGACGAACACCTTGGCGACGCGCGTCTGCGCGGGCGCCGCGAGCAGCGCGATATGCCCCGGCCGCGCCGACACGGCGCCCAGCGCCTCGATCACCTCGCCGAACGTTGTGTCCACCGCCTCGCCCACCGTCGCGGTGACCTCGGCCGGTTCCTTCTTCTCGTCGTCGTCCTTGGGCTTCCCCGCACAGGCCATCGCCAGCGCGAGGAACACGATGCCAAGCGCTCTCATGGCGCCGTCCGGGTCGGGGTGGTGAGCGTGAGGAGCTGCACGAGGCCCGCCGCGTTGCGCAGCGCCGCCACGTCGTCCAGGTACTGGGCCTGCGCGTCGCGCGCGGTGCGCTGCGCCTCGAGCACCGAGGGGAGCGCCGCCGCCCCCTCGCGGTACGCGAGCAGCGACAGCTCGGCCACGCGCACGGCGCCGGAGAGCAGGCGCGCGCTTCGCGCCTGCCGCTCGCGCGCCACGTTGAGCGTGCGCTCGGCGCGCGCGAGCGCCGCGTCCTGCTCGAGCCGGGTGACCGCCAGCAGCGCCGCCGCGCGATCGCGCTGCGCGCTCGCCGCGAGGATCGCCGGGCCGTTGCGGTTGAAGAGCGGAATCGGGAAGGCGAGCCCGAACGACGGGAGCAGCTTGCTCCCCGTGCCGCCCGGATCGCCCGACTCCCAGCCCGCCGACAGCGAGATGCCGGGCAGCCAGCGCCGCCGCTCGAGCACGAGCGCAAGTTCGGCCGAGCGCGCGTCGGCCTCGGCCGCCGCCACCAGCAGCGGCGTGCCGTCGGTCGCGGCGGCGATCACCGCCGGCGGCGCGAGCGTGTCGGTGAGCGCGATCGTGGCGCGTCGCGTGGGCAGGCCCATCAGCGCCTGCACGCCGAGCAGCGCGCTCGTCGCCTCGAGCGAATCGACCGCCGCGGCGTTCGCCAGCTGCCCGGCGGCGACGATCGCGAGCTGCACGTCGAGTTCGCTCGCGTCGCCCGCCTCGCGCCGCAGCCGCGCGAGCGTGAGCAGCGAGTCGGCGTCGTGCGCCGAGCGGGCCGACAGCTTGGCCCGCTCGCGCGCGGCGAGGGCGTGCGTGTAGGTCGTGTCGGCCGTGTACGCGATGTTCGCGCGCTCGAAGGCGAAGCGTCCGATCGCGGCGGTGAGCGCGGCATTCGCCGCCTCGACGCGCGGGCCGCGCAGCCACGGCAGGTCGAGCGGCACGTCGAGGGCGTAGTGCTCCGTCGGCGTGCTCTCCGTGTGCTGGATCGCGACGCCGGGGTTCTCGAACTGGCGCGCGATGGCCAGGTTCGCCGCCGCCCCGGCCGAATCGGCGCGCGCGAGCACGAGGCGCGGCCCTCGCGCGAGCGTCGCGGCGAT
>JACQES010000051.1 GCA_016200495.1 Gemmatimonadota bacterium | reverse complement strand
GCGCCCGTCCTTGGCCACCGCGTAGAACTGGAGCCCGAACCTGGGGCGGCCGTTGGGGTCGAGGAGCCGCTTCTCGGTCATGGCCACCACGCGCTGGAGCACCGTGAGGCACGCCTGCTCGGGCGTCGCGCCGCGCCGCATCTCGTCCACGACCGAGAAGGCGCCGCACACCTTGATGCACGCCTCGCCGCGCCCCGTGGCGCCGGCCGCGCCCACGGTGTTGTCGCAGTACTGCCCCGCCCCGATGATCGGCGAGTCGCCGATGCGGCCGGGAATCTTGTACGAGTAGCCGCTCGTCGTCGTGCAGCTCGCGATGTCGCCCGCGGCGTTCACCGCGTTCATGTTGATCGTCCCCGACGTGAAGCGGATCTTGACGTCCTCCTGGTGGTCGAGCCAGAAGTCGTCGGGGTTGAGGTTCGCCCGCCAGCGCAGCCAGTTCTGGCGGCTCTTCTCCGTCAGCAGGTTCTGCGGCTTGAACCCCATGCGGAGCGCGAACTTCTTCGCTCCCTCGCCGACGAGGATCGTGTGGTCGGTGTAGTCCATCACCGCCTTGGCCACGAGGCTCGGCGTCGCGATCTCCTCGATGCAGGCCACGGCCCCCGCGCGCCTGGTGGGCCCGTGCATCACGCTCGCATCGAGCTGCACGACCCCTTCCTCGTTGGGCAGCCCGCCGAGTCCCACCGAATCGTCCTCGGGGTCGAGCTCCTGGATGTTGACGCCGGCGATGATCGCGTCGAGCGGGTCGAGCCCCTGCGTGATCAGGTCGTGCGCCTTGCGCACGCCGCGGATGCCGTTGGCGCTGGAGACGATCGCGGGACGGCCCGCCACGGGCTCGCTCCGGCGCGCCTCGCGCGGGACGGCGCCAGGCCTCGACCCGTCCGGTGGCGCGCCGTCCGCGGTGCCCGGCGTCCCCACCAGCAGTCCGGCGGCCGCGGCCGCCCCCACTCCAATGAAGTCCCGACGCGACGTGCTCACCGGCCTGTCTCCTCGTTTTGGGGCCTTGGGGGGCAAGCTACGCGCGCGCGCGTGACGCGGTGAGGGGCCCGTACCCGGCGTCCCGCTGGTGCCCCCACCGGCGCGCGCCCTAGCTTCCCCCGCATGAGCAAGCAGTCCTCCACCGACATCCTCCGCGCCTGCTCCTTCGTCGAGGGGCTCCCCGACCAGCACGTCTGGCAACTCGCGCGCACCGGCACCCTCACCGAGCTGCCCGTGGACGCCACGCTCTTCCTCGAGGGCGAGCCCCGGCAGCGCATGGCGATCCTCGTCGAGGGCGCCGTCGCCATCGAGAAGGGGCTCGACGGGATCGTGACGCGCATGACCACCCTGGGCCCCGGCGAGGCAGTGGGGGAGGGGATCCTCCTCGACGACGAGGCGCACGGCACCACCGCGCGCGTGATCGCGCCGGTGCAGGCGTTCGTGTACGACAAGGCCGCGCTCGCGCAGCTCCTCAAGGAGGCGCCGGGCATCTACGCCGCGCTCGTCGGGCGCGCCGCGCGCGCCATCTCGCGCCGTCTCTCGCGCGTGGACGCGACGCTCGTCGGCCGCGGGCGCGCCCTGGGCTTCGGCGGCGGCCGCATGCGCACCGAGCACGACCTCCTCGGCGAGCGCCAGGTGCCCGCCGACGCGCTCTATGGCGTGCAGACGCTGCGGGCGATGGAGAACTTCCCCATTTCGGGGGTCACGCTGCGCGAGTTCCCGGCGCTCATCGTCGCGCTGGCGCAGGTGAAGGAGGCGGCGGCCGAGGCGAACGCGGAGCTCGGGCTCCTCGACGCCGAGCGCCACGGGCTGATCGTGCGCGCGGCGCGCGAGGTCGCGAGCGGGCGCCACCACGAGCACTTCCTCGTGGACATGATCCAGGGGGGCGCGGGCACCAGCACCAACATGAACGCCAACGAGGTGATCGCGAATCGCGCCCTCGAGCTCGCCGGCCGGCCGCGGGGCGACTACGCGTTCCTCTCGCCCAACTCGCACGTCAACCTGAGCCAGTCCACCAACGACGTGTATCCGACCGCGGTGCGCCTCGCGCTCGCCACGGCGGTGGACGCGCTGCAGGCGGCGATGCGCCCGCTCGCGCAGGAGTTCCTGACCAAGGGCCGCGAATTCGCGCCGCTGCTCAAGATGGGGCGCACGCAGCTGCAGGACGCCGTGCCGATGACGCTCGGCCAGGAGTTCACGGCGTTCGGCGTCACGATGCTCGAGGACGTGGACCGGCTCACCGAGGCGCAGGCGCTCCTCCGCGAGATCAACATGGGGGCGACCGCCGTCGGCACGGGGATCAACACGCCCCCCGGCTACGCCGAGGCGGTGCGCCGCCACCTGGCGCGCATCAGCGGCGTGCCGCTCGTGACCGCCCCGGACCTGGTCGAGGCGACGGCCGACACGGGCGGCCTGGTGCAGCTTTCGGGGGTGCTCAAGCGGTGCGCGGTCAAGCTGTCCAAGACGTGCAACGACCTGCGGCTGCTCTCCTCGGGCCCCCGGGCCGGGTTCGGCGAGATCAACCTGCCGGCGCTCCAGCCCGGGTCGAGCATCATGCCGGGCAAGGTGAACCCGGTGATCCCCGAGGTGGTGAACCAGGTCTGCTATGACATCATCGGCGGCGACGTGACCGTCACGATGGCGGCCGAAGGGGGGCAGCTCCAGCTCAACGTCTTCGAGCCGGTGATCGCCTTCCGGCTGCTGCGCGGCATGGCGTCGCTCCGGAACGCGTGCATCGTGCTGCGCGAGAAGTGCGTGGCGGGGATCACGGCCAACCCCGACCGGCTCCGCTACTTCGTGGAGCACTCGATCGGGATCGTGACGGCGCTGGTGCCGGCGATCGGCTACGAGAAGGCCACGGAGATCGCGCGGGACGCGCTGGCGAGCGGGCGCGGGGTGTTCGAGCTGGTGCTGGAGCGGCAGCTGTTGACGCGCGAGAAGCTCTCCGAGCTCCTCGACCCGGCCCGGATGGCCGGCACGCGCCCCTAGGACCCACGGGAGGGACGGCCGATGGCGGGACTCAAGCTGGACGGGGCAGGCCAGGTGAAGATGGCCACGCTCGAGGAGGCGCTGCACATCGCGGCGACGCTCAACGCACACGCCGAGCGGATGGCGCAGGCGGTCAAGTCGAACCAGAAGAACACGGCGACGTTCGTGATGGCGTTCAAGCGGAGCGCGACGCCGCTGGTGGGGAAGCTCAAGGGGCAGTTCGGGATGATCGCCGACATCGTGGCGACGACGATCCTGAACATCTCGCGCCCGGGGGGCGGGGACGTGCTCAAGGTGCGGGCGATGCGGGAGGGGGTGGCCCAGATCAAGGTGCAGCTCGAGATCGCGGTGGCGCATGTGAAGGAGAAGCACGCCGCGCACGACGAGAAGCCGGCGGCCGGAACGGCCGAGACTTGAGGGGGGGCCCGCGCGTCTTGTCGGGGAATCCTCGCAGGAGCGCAAGAGTTTACGGCGCTTGTACTTGCGGTCCTAATTCTCCTGTTGTCTGACCCTGCCCCAATGGGTAGGTTGCCCGTCGCCGTACCATGCACGACCGTCGTGTCACGCGTCGTGCGCATACCGCCGTTTCCCGAGACCTCGACATGACCCGGTTCCCACGTCCGCGCCTGCGCGCGGGCGCCCTCCTGGCGATTCTTGCCGTGAGCCTAGCCGCCTGCGGCGGGCAGTACCCGAACTCGACCTTCCTGCACTGGTCGGAGTTCGCCTCGGACATCGACTTCCTGTGGGATCGCCTGCTCTTGTGGGGCACGATCGTCTTCGTGCTCGTCGAGGCGGTGCTGATCTACACGATCTTCCGGTTCCGGGCGCGGCCCGGGGCGGCGGAGCCCAAGCAGACGCACGGGAACACGACGCTCGAAATCACCTGGACGGTGATCCCGGCGATCATCCTCGTGTTCATCGCGATCCCCACCATCCGCACGGTGTTCAAGACGCAGGCGAAGGCGCCGGCGGGGGCGATCGAGGTCGAGGTGATCGGGCACCAGTGGTGGTGGGAGTTCCGCTACCCGCAGTACGGCGTCGTGACGGCCAACGAGCTGTACCTGCCGGCGGGGCGCACGGCGAGCTTCGCCCTCAAGACCAAGGACGTGCTCCACTCGTTCTGGATCCCGAACTTCGGCGGCAAGCGCGACCTGATCTCGAACCGGACCAACTACCTCTGGTTCACGCCGAACGACACGATCACGGCGGTGGCGTCGAACGGGCAGTGTGCGGAGTACTGCGGCGACAGCCACGCGAACATGAAGTTCCGCGTGTACGTGGTGAAGGCGGCCGACTTCGAGTCGTGGGCCGCGCACCAGAAGGGTGAGGCGGTCTTCGGCGTGGCCCCGGTGGCGGCGCCGGCCCCGGCCGCGGCGCCCGGCAAGGCGCCCGCCAGGAAGGGCGCCGCCTCGGGCGAGGTCGCGCTGGCGGACACGACGCCGGCGGCGGCCCCGACGGGCTACGTCTTCCCGGCCGACAAGCTGCCAGCGCACGTGATCCCGCAGACGCCGCTCCCGGCGGGGCTCGCCCTCGATGACGCGACGCTCGCCAAGGGCAACGCGGATTCGGGCAAGGCGATCTACTCGCGCTCGACCTGCATCGGCTGCCACGCGATCAGCGGCAACCCGATGTCGATGGGGATCATCGGGCCGAACCTGACGCACCTCGCCTCGCGGCACACGATGGCGGCGGGGCTGTACCCGAACGACGCGAAGCACCTCTCGGCGTGGATCAAGAACGCCCGCGCCATGAAGCCCGGATCGCTCATGCCGACGCTCGGCATGGAGATGTGGGATCCGATGATGAAGATGAAGGTCACCACCGGTGGCCTGACCGACGCGCAGATCGCCGACGTGGTGGCGTACCTGCGCGCGCTCAAGTAACCGCGGGCACCCGAGAGAACCGACAATGGCCACCATGGCAGCCCCCGTCTCCGGCGTGCACGCCGAGAGCTCGTCCCCCAGCGGCATCTGGAGCTGGCTGACGACCGTCGACCACAAGCGGATCGGCATCCTGTACCTCGTCTCGGCGATGTTCTTCTTCGTCTGGGGCGGGCTCGAGGCGCTGGTCATCCGCCTCCAGCTGGCGGGCCCGAACATGGGCCTCGTGTCCGCGGACATGTACAACCAGCTCTTCACGATGCACGGCACGACGATGGTGTTCCTCGTCGTCATGCCGCTGTCGTCGGCCTTCTTCAACTTCCTGATCCCGCTCCAGATCGGGGCGCGCGACGTCGCCTTCCCGCGGCTGAACGCGTTCAGCTACTGGGTCTTCCTCTTCGGCGGCCTGGTGATCACGCTGCCGATCCTGTTCGGCCTGGCGCCCAACGGCGGGTGGTTCGGCTACGCGCCGCTGACCACCAAGGCGTACGCGACCGGCTACAACATCGACTACTGGGTGCTGGGGCTGCAGATCCTCGGCGTCGCGTCGCTTGCGGCCGCGTTCAACTTCATCACGACGATCATCAACATGCGGGCGCCCGGCATGCACCTGATGCGCATGCCGATCTTCACCTGGATGTCGTTCGTGGTGCAGTTCCTCGTGATCCTCGCCTTCCCGGCGATCACGGTGGCGCTGGTCTTCCTGATGTTCGACCGGTTCTTCGGCACGAACTTCTACACGATCGCGGCGGGCGCCGACCCGCTCCTCTGGCAGCACCTGTTCTGGATCTTCGGCCACCCCGAGGTCTACATCCTCATCCTGCCGGCGTTCGGCCTGGTGAGCGAGGTCCTCCCGACCTTCTCCAAGAAGCCGCTGTTCGGCTACCCCGTGATGGTGTACTCGGGCATGCTGATCGGCTTCCTCGGCTTCGGCGTGTGGGCCCACCACATGTTCTCGGTCGGCATGGGGCCGGTGGCGGACTCGGTCTTCTCGCTGACGACGATGCTGATCGCGATCCCGACGGGGGTGAAGATCCTCAACTGGATCTCGACGATGTGGGGCGGCAACATCCGCTTCACGACGTCCATGCTGTTCGGCATCGCGCTCGTCGGCCTGTTCACGATCGGGGGCATCTCGGGGATCATGCACTCGTCGGCCCCGGCCGACCTGCAGCAGACCGACTCGTACTTCGTCGTCGCGCACTTCCACTACGTGCTCTTCGGGGGCGCGGTGTTCGGCATCATGGCGGGCATCTACTACTACTTCCCGAAGATGACCGGGCGGATGCTCGACGAGACGCTGGGGAAGATCCATTTCTGGACCTTCTTCATCGCGATGAACCTGACGTTCTTCCCGATGCACTTCGCCGGGCTCTACGGCATGCCGCGCCGCATCTACACGTACGACGCGGGCCAGGGCTGGGAGCTCTTCAACAAGCTGTCCACCGCCGGCGTGATCCTGCAGGGCGTGGGCATGCTGGTCTTCCTCTACAACTTCATCAAGAGCTGGCGCTCGGGCCCGGTCGCGGGGAACAACCCGTGGGGCGCGCCGACGCTCGAGTGGGCGCTGCCGTCGCCCGTGCCGGACTACAACTTCGCGCACATCCCGACCATCACCTCGCGCTACCCGCTGTGGGACCAGAAGGCGGACGAGCTGGTGAAGTCGGAGGCCGAGACGACGGTGGGCGGGCGGCTCAAGACGGCGAAGGAGCTCGGGATCCCGATGCCCTTCCCGACGATCCGGCCGCTCATCGCCGCGCTGCTCATGAGCACGATGCTCTGCTCGGTGCTCTTCATCCACGCCGGGAACCTCCCGCTCGCGATGACGATCGGCATCGGCTCCTTCCTCGGCCTCGCGTTCACGCTCGTCAGCTGGCTGACGAGCCCGCTCGAGTAGCCCTCCCCACCCAGACCCCACCGGAGTTCCCGTGGCTTCTGTCGCAAAGACCGACCCGCACCACGCCGGCGACGCGCCTCACGCGCACCCGCCGACGTCCACCGGGCTCAACCACCGCAAGATCGCCGTCTGGGCCTTCATCGGCTCGGAGTGCATGCTCTTCGTCTCGCTCATCTCGACCTACCTGATCTACAAGGGGAAGTCGCTCGCCGGGCCGTACCCGCACGAGTGGTGGTGCCGCGCGACCAACACGATCGCCAAGTCGGCGGCCGAGCTGGGGCAGTGCGCGCCGGCCGAGACGTTCAAGCCGATCCTCAACATCCCCGTCACGTCGGCGTCGACGTTCGTGCTGCTGATGTCGTCGCTGGCGATGGTGCTCGCCCTCGCGGCGGTCGAGAACGCCGACCTGCCGATGCCGTCGGGCGCGTGGGACCGGATCCTCCGCTCGTCGAAGACGTGGCTCTGGATGACGGCGATCCTCGGCACGACCTTCCTCGGCTTCCAGGCGTACGAGTTCACCTCGTTCGTGCACGAGGGGCTGACGATCCGCACGAACCTGTTCGGGTCGAGCTTCTTCACCCTGACCGGCTTCCACGGCGCGCACGTGACGGTGGGCGTGCTCTGGCTGCTGGCGCTGCTCGGGATCGACTACAAGCGCGGGCTCAAGCCCGCCGACGCGCTCAACGTGGACATCGCGGCCCTGTACTGGCACTTCGTCGACGTGGTCTGGATCGCGATCTTCACGCTCATCTACCTCATCCAGTAGGACGCCCCTCATGGCCAACGAAGTCGCCCACGCGGCCGACGCGCACGGCGCCCACGCCGACGACCACTTTCACCCGCAGTGGTCCACGTACTGGAAGGTGGCGGTCGTCCTGACCGCGATCACGGTGGTGGAGGTCTGGATCTACTACATCCCGTCGTTCGTCGCGAGCAAGCTGTTCGTGCCGTCGCTCCTGATCATGAGCGCGGTCAAGTTCGCGATCGTCGTCATGTTCTACATGCACCTCAAGTACGACCACAAGCTGTTCCGGGCCCTCTTCACCGGGCCGCTCCTGATCGCGATCGGGACGCTGTTCGGGTTGATGTTCCTGTTCGGCAAGCTCGCGATCCGGCTGGGGCTGGGAGCGGGCTGAGCGGCTGGCCGGCGCCTCTGTCTCTGGGCCTCTGTCTCTGGGCCTCTGTCTCTGAGCCTCTGTCTCTGAGCCTCCGTCCCTGATCTTCTACCACAGAGGCACAGAGGCACGAAGGACGGCGAGAAGGACATGAATGAAGGGGCCCGTTCGCCACGACTCGGCGAACGGGCCCCTGTCTTTTCGAGCTACGCTCTCACGATTCCTTCGCGCTTCGCATCGAGCCCGCAGTCGTTGCAGTCGTTGCAGTCGTTGCAGTGCTCGCGGTTCTCCGTGCCCCCGTGCCTCTGTGGTGAACCGCCGTGGTGAACGGCTGTGGTGAACCGCCGTGGTGAACCGCTCCGGCGAACCGCTGTGGTGAACCGCTGTGGTGCACCGCTCGGAAGCGACTCAGGCCTCGGCCCCCGCGAGCGCATGCTCGAGCGTCACCTTGAGCTCGGGGTGTTCACGGTACAGGTAGCGCCCCATGCTGAACGCGGCCAGCAGGTTCGCCACGCCGATCGACCACCACGCGAGCCCGCCCAGCAGCGCGTTCATCGCCAGCACCTCGGTCACGCCGTAGAAGATGACCTGGAAGGCGACGAAGAGGATGAGCAGCCCGGCCAGCATCGCCGGCGCCTTGCGCGACGCGTTGATGAGCGCCGAGGCGACGAAGCCGATGCCCATGAAGGCGAGGACGTGGAAGACGGTGTAGCCCGCGACGTGGAGCGTGGTGCTCTCGCCTGTCGTCGGGCCGAAGAACGAGAAGAGCGCGTTGCCGAGCAGCGCCGGCGTGTAGAACGGGTGGCCGGCGACAAGGTCGACGATGAGGAACCAGATCGCGACCACCGCGGCACCGATGATGCCGGCGATGACGCCCTCGCGCGTCCACGAGCCCTTGGCGTTCATGCAATGCCTCCTGTGCGGCTTGGTGCCGCGAGCTGGGGGATCCGACAGGGGGGAATCGGCCGCCCGCAGTCACCCCGGGCGTGTCCTCAAGACGCTCACGGTACGGCGCACCGGTTTTCCGCGCCCCACCCCTCCGGGCAGGTCGACGGCACCTTAATGCCCGACCGCGCCGACGCCCAGCTTCGAAGGCGGCGGCACCTAACGCGTTTTCGGAAAAGAGGTTACGCACCAGCGACGGCCGCGCGCCCTGCGGGGAACCCTGACGGGTTGATCCCGCGCCGCTTGGTTTGCGCCTGACCGACTTGGGCGCCTTGCCGTCGTCAAACGAGCCTGGAACTCACCGGGCCCGTGGCGGCCGCCTACCGGATCCCCGCGCGCTCCCGCGCGATGGCAAGCGCGCGCACCATGCCCGGGTCCTGTCCCCGTGCGATATCGGCGACATGGATCGGCACCTCGACGTCGGCGAGCGTGCCGCGCGCCCTGAGGCGGGGCGGCGGCGCCGCGTTCACGTAGCCGTACATCTGCATCGCGACGCGAATGCCGGAGCGCGGCAGGTACAGGAGCGCGCTCATCCCCGAGGTGTTGCCCTCGTACGCGCCGCCACTCTCCTCGCCGACGAAGGTGGCGCGGCCCAGCCCGCGCAGCGTGGCCGTGACGTCGGCGGCGGTGGAGAAGGTGAAGCCGTCCTCGAGCACGACGAGCGGCCCCACGAACGGCTCCGCGGCGGGCGGCTGCTCGGCCACGCCGGGGTGCAGCACCGGCCGCACGATGTAGCCACCGGCCGGATCGGGCACGGTGCCCGTGTCGAGACCCGCGTAGGTCGCCGGCGGGAAGGTCGTGTAGCTCGGCCGCAGCGTGCTGATGTGAATGTGGTCGAAGTAGCGGAACGGCCCGCGCGCGAACCGCCCGACCAGGTTGGCGCCATCCATGTCCACGCCGCCGCCGTTGCCGCGCAGGTCGAGCACCATCGCGAGCGTGCCGCGCGATCGCGCGATCGCGAAGACCGAGTCGAGTTCGTTGACGAACCGCTCGCCGCCAAAGCCGTGGACGCGCAGCACGGCCACCATCCCGTCGTCGGGGAAGCGGATGCTGATGTTCACCGGCGCGCCGTCGAGCGCGGCGGCCCGGGCGGCGTAGTCGGCGTTGACCGGATTGTTGACCTTCTCGCGCACGGCGTCGCTCACGCCGGCGAGGCGCACGCGCCGGTCATGCCCCGCGAGGTCGCGCAGGGCGAGGTCGAACTCGCCGCGCTGGTCGATGAAATAGTGGTACATGTTGGGGAACGACCGGCTGATGCGCGCGGCGCGACCGGTCACGATCTGCCCGTCGATCGGGGCGAGCGGGCCCAGCTGCGCGATGATCTCGCGCACCGCCCGGCCGTTGATGCTCAGCACTTCGCTCCCGGGGCGCGCGACGGTGTCGTCGGGGGTCTCGTTGCGCACGACGAACATCCGGTTGCCGTCCTCGATGCGCACGCGCAGCGGGAAGAGCGGCAGGAGCGCGATGCGGCGCGCGCTCGCGGTGTCGGGACCGACGCGCGCATGGCCGTCGCCGAGGTCGGTCATCATGCGCGTCGCGGCGGCCAGCAGCTGGAACTGGGTCACCGGCGCGGTGATCGCGGCGCGATACGCGTTCCAGCGGCGCTCGAGCTCGGCCTTCGGCACGAACCGGAACGGCGCGCCGTGCGACTCGAAGACGGCCGCGCGCAGGGCATCGAGGTCCGCCTGCGCGTCGGCGACCGGGAGGAGCTGCAGTCCCGGCGGCGTGTCGGCGGCTGGCGCGCCGGCTTGCGGTGCGCGCGCGGACGACGTGGCGGCCGGCTGCGCGGTCGCGCGCGCGGCGAGGACCAGCGTGACGACGAGCGCGAGCGAGCGGGAGAGGCGGTTCAAGGTGGGGGTGGGATCGGGGGAGACCGGGTGCCGCCGGTTGGACACCGCCGCCGGGCCCAGCGTTTTGACGCTCGTGGACAACCTTCGTCCGCCCCGATCCCGCGGCCCTTCCCACCATGCCACCCGGCCGCATGGGCCGGATGCGCCCCGGCCGGACCCGAACCTGCAGCCTCGGGCTGGTCCAGCTACCAGCCCAGGATCATCGCGAACATCAGCGGCGCGACGATGCTCGCGTCGGACTCGATGATGAACTTCGGGGTGTCGATGCCGAGCTTGCCCCAGGTGATCTTCTCGTTCGGCACCGCGCCCGAGTACGAGCCGTAGCTCGTGGTCGAGTCGGAGATCTGGCAGAAGTAGCCCCAGAGCGGCACGTGGTCGCGCTGCAGGTCCTGGTGCAGCATGGGGACGACGCAGATCGGGAAGTCGCCGGCGATGCCGCCGCCGATCTGGTAGAAGCCGAGCGAGTGCCTGGCGGTGAGGTCCGTGTACCAGTCGGCGAGCTTCATCATGTACTCGATGCCCGTCTTCACGGTGTGCACGTTCTTGACGTGCCCCTCCATGCAGTGGCCGGCGTACATGTTGGCGAGCGTCGCGTCCTCCCAGCCGGGGACGAAGATCGGCAGGTTCTTCTCGGCCGCCGCGAGGAGCCACGAGTTCTTCGGGTCGATCTGGTAGGAGCCCTTGAGCTTGCCGCCCAGCAGGATGCGGTACATGAACTCGTGCGGGAAGAGGCGCTCACCGGCCGCGTCGGCCTTCTGCCATTCCTCGAGCACGACCGCCTCGATGCGGCGCATCGCCTCCATCTCGGGGATGCAGGTGTCGGTGACGCGGTTCATGTGCTTCTCGAGGAGCGCCTGCTCGTCGGCCGGGGTCAGGTCGCGGTAGTGCGGCACGCGCACGTAGTAGTCGTGCGCGACGAGGTTGAAGACGTCCTCCTCGAGGTTGGCACCGGTGCACGAGATGCCGTGGATCTTGTCCTGCCGGATCATCTCGGCGAGCGAGAGGCCGAGCTCGGCGGTGCTCATGGCGCCGGCGAGGGTGACGAACATCTTGCCGCCCCCGTCGAGGTGCGCCATGTACGCCTCGGTGGCGTCCACGAGCGCGGCGGCGTTGAAGTGGCGGTAGTGGTGCTTGATGAAGCTGGAGACGGCCCCGCGCGTGGGGGACCAGGGGGCGCGCGCGGGCGCGGCGGGAGCGGCGGTGGTCGTCATGGGTCGGCTGGGGCGTTGCGGTCGATTCGGACGCGCGGGAAAGTTAGCACGGCCGGCGGGGGACGCGGGCCACCGTGGGCGCGGTGCGGGCACGCTGCGGACTGACGGAACCGGCGGCTCCCTCGACAGCCCCCGGGCCCCGGAGTACGTATAGGAGACATGGCCACGACCCTCGCCCCCCCGAGTCCGGCTCCCGCGCGCGATGCGGGCGAACCGGTCGTGGCGGCCGCGCCCAAGCCGCGGCCACGGGAGCGGCTCCTCTCGCTGGACGTGTTCCGCGGGATGACGGTGGCGGGGATGCTGCTCGTGAACAACCCGGGCTCGTGGGGAGCGATCCACGAGCCGTTCGAGCATGCGCCGTGGCACGGGTGGACGCCGACCGACCTGATCTTCCCGTTCTTCCTGTTCATCGTCGGGATCACGACGCACCTGTCGCTCACGGAGCGCGCGGCGCGCGGCGACGACCTCGCGGCGCTACGCCGGCAGGTGATCCGGCGCGGGCTCCTGATCGTGCTGATCGGCACGGCGCTGAGCGCCTTCCCGTTCTTCCAGTGGAACGCGATTCCCGGCAACCCGAGCCCGAGCGCTTGGGACCGGATCGCATGGCGCGTCGAGCACCTCCGCATCATGGGGGTGCTGCAGCGCATCGGGTGGAGCTACCTGATCGCGGCGCTGCTGACGCTGCAGGCGCCGCTCAAGCGCACGGTGGGGCTGCTGGTGGCGCTCCTCTTCGGTTACTGGGCGATCCTCACGCTCGTGCCGACGCCCGGGACGGGGATCACGGGGGAGATCGACGTCGGAGCGCTGACGCTCCAGGCGTGGATCGACCAGCGCGTGCTGGGGCTCAACCACATCTTCGCGGGCACGAAGACGTACGACCCCGAGGGGATCCTGTCGACGCTGGGCGCGGTGGCGAGCGTGATCACGGGGGTGCTCGCGGGGCGGTGGATCGCGAGCCGCGAGCGGCCGCTGATCGAGCGGGTGGCGGGGCTCTTCGGCGCCGGGGCGATCACGGCGGTGGTCGGGCTCTGCTGGCACTGGTCGCTGCCGATCAACAAGAACCTGTGGACGCCGTCGTACGTGGTGTTCATGTCGGGGATGGCCGCGATGTCGCTCGCGACGTGCATGTGGCTCATCGAGGAGCTCGACGTCACGGCGTGTGCGCGCCCGTTCATTCCGTTCGGGATGAACCCGATCGTGGCGTTCGTGGGCTCGGGGCTCATGGCGCGCTGCCTCTACACCATCTTCACCTCGACGTGGCAGGGCAAGGTCGTGCCGGTGCAGCGCGTCATCTTCGAGACCTGGTTCGCGCCGCTCCTGCCGCCCAAGGATGCGTCGTTGCTCTTCGCGGCCACGTTCGTCCTCACGTGGCTCGGCATCCTCTCCATTCTTCATCGCAAGCGGTGGTACCTGAAAGTCTGATCCGCCCGCTCGCGGCGCTCCTCATCCTCGGATGCCTGGCCGCATCGCCCCCGGTGCGCGCGCTCGCGCAGGAATCACCGCGGGACCCGCTGCCGGCGGCGCCGACGCCGCAGCCGAAGGCGACCGGAGCCGCGAAGGCGCCGGAGCCTGGCGCCGCCGCGACCAAGGGGACGCCGAGCGCTTCCGCGACGAAGGCCGGCGCCCGACCGAAGGCGAAGCCGGGCCCTAAGACGCGCCGCGGCCGGAAGGCGCGCGGGCCGGCGCCCATCCCGTCCAGGGGCGCGTGGGCCAATCCCGTCGGCGCCGCCGCGCTCACCGACATGCTCGCGACGACGATTCCCGGGCCGGTCACCGGGACATTCAGCGCGATGGTCGTCTCGCTCTCGCGCGGCGACACGCTGTTCGCGCACGCGGCCGGCACGCCGGTCATGCCCGCGTCGACGATGAAGCTGTTCACGAGCGCGCTCGCGCTCGAGGTGCTCGGACCGCAGCACCGGTTCGCCACCGAGGTGCTGCGCGACGGCGTGCTCGCACCCGATGGCACGCTGCGCGGCAACCTCGTGCTGCGCGGTGACGGCGACCCGAGCCTGTCGCCGCGCCTGCTGGGCGGCGCCCCCGGCGACCCGATGGCGCGGCTCGCGCGCGACATCGCCGCGGCCGGCGTCAAGCGCGTCACGGGTGACGTGATCGCCGACGGCTCGGCGTTCGACGACAGCAAGATTCCCGAGGGGTGGCGCAAGCGGTACCTGGGCGCCGCATACGCCGCGCGCGTCTCCGCGCTCTCGCTCAACGAGAACCTGATCTGGATCGTGGTGAAGCCCGGCGCCAAGGGCGCCTCGGTCACGACCGATCCGCCGACGGCGGGGCTGCCGATCGAGAGCGAGGTGCGGGTGGTGCCGGGGCGCGGCGGCCGGATTTCGGCGTGGCGGCGGCCCGACGGCAGCATCAAGGTGAAGGGCTCGATCGGCGCGGCGGCGAGCGAGCGGCGGTGGTCGCTCGTGGTGGAGGATCCGGCGCTCTTCGCCGCCGGGGCGCTGCACGCACAACTCGAGGCGCTGGGGGTGAACGTGGCGGGCAAGGTGCGCGCGGGGCGCGCGTCGCCGGTGGCGCCCAGGCTCGCGGTGCTCGCCTCGCCGCCGCTCAAGGAGATCGTCGCGGCGATGAACGGCGAGTCCATCAACCTGTTCGCGGAGCTCCTCTTCCGGAGTTCGGCCCGCGGCCCCGCGCGCGCGGGGGTCGGCAACGCGGTCACGGCCAACAACGCACTCGAGCGGTTCTTGAGCGGCAAGGTGGGGGTGGACTCGGGCGCGGTGAACGCGAGCGACGGGAGCGGGCTCTCGATCCTCGACCGCGTGACGGCCCGCTCGCTGGTCAAGCTCCTCGCGTACGGACACCGCGCGCCGTGGTCGGCGGAGTACCACGCGTCGCTGCCCGTGGCCGGCGAGAGCGAGACGCTGCGCCACCGGATGCGCCGCACGCCGGCGCAGGGCAACCTGCATGCCAAGACCGGGACGACGAACGACGTGGTGTCGCTCGCGGGCTACGTGACGGCGAAGAACGGCGAGCTGCTCGCGTTCGCGATGGTGTACAACGGCCACGACAAGTGGCGGGCGCGCGAGCGCATCGACCGCGTCGGCGCGACGCTGGCGGCGTTCACGCGGGAGTAGGGCGCGCGGGAGGTTCGCCGCGCGCACCTGTCGCATCGCATGCGCAGCGTCGCGCGCGCATGGCGATGCCCGACCGAGCGGCGCCACACGCGAGACAGCCGGGTGCGCTGTCCTGGGGCAGTCAGCGCCGGATGGCGCTTGACTCCTCAAACCCCTACATCGCGCCGAGCGGCCCTCTTGCCGGACCTTCCGGGCCGCTGTTGGATTGGACGAGCTGTCACCCCACCTGGAGGTCCACATGTCGTTCCATGAGCTCGGGCACGTTGAACGCATTCATCGACCGGTCGTGCGCGATGCCGCGCGCTCCGGTGCACGGTTCGCCGTGCTGATGCTCGCGGCGCTCGGCGCGTGCGGCGGCGGCAGCGATCCCGTGACCCCGGGCGGCGGCGGAAGCGTCACCCCCGCCTGGACCACCGGCCAGGCCGCCGAAGCCGTGCTGGGTGCGCCGTCGGTCTCCAACACGGGCACCGGCGGCATCACGCAGTCCACGTTCGTCGGGCCAGGCGCGCTGAGCGTCACGCCGAGTGGCACGCTGTACGTGGAGGACAAGGGCGCGTACCGCGTGCTCCGCTTCGACAACGCGAACTCCAAGGCGACCGCCGCGAGTGCCGACGGCGTGCTGGGGCAGCTCAATTTCACGTCGGGCGTCTACAACGCCGGGTTCGCGGGAAGCACCGCGCGCCCCGAGGGAATCGGCTCGTCGGAGGGGCTCGCGGTGGACGCGTCGGGCAACCTGTACGTGACCGATGCCGGGAACACGCGCGTGATGCGCTGGAACGCAGCCGCGACCAAGGCGAATGGCGCGAGTGCCGACGGCGTGCTCGGCCAGGCCGACCTGATCAGCAACGTCGGCTTCGGCACGACGTCGCAGCGCTACTTCGCGGTGCGGAGCGTCGCGACCGACGCGACGGGCCACCTGTGGGTGGTGGACCAGTCGAACCACCGCGTGCTGCGCTACGACAACGCCGCGGCCAAGGCGAATTTCGCGGCCGCCGACGGCGTGCTCGGGCAGGCGTCGTTCACCACGAACACGACCGGCACCACGGCGAGCACGATGAACAACCCCGCCAGCGTGGCGGTGGACGGCGCGGGGAACCTGTACGTTGGGGAGAACTCGAACCACCGCGTGCTGATCTTCCTCAACGCCGCGGCCAAGGCCAACGGCGCCGCGGCGGACAAGGTGCTGGGGCAGCCCGACCTGGTGACGGGCACGATCACCGCGAGCGTGGGCACGCAGGCCAACATCTACGGCCCATACGCGATGACGGTGGACGGCAAGGGGACGCTCTACGTCGCGGACGGCGTGTTCAACCGCGTGATGGTGTTCTACAACGCGGCGAGCAAGGCGAACGGCGCCAATGCCGACGTAGTCCTGGGCAAGAGCTCGTTCACCGACATCTCCACCACGTCGGCGCTGTCGACCAACGTCGGCCAGCCGTACGGCGTCACGGTGCAGAGCTCGACGGGGAAGCTCTGGATCACGGACTACTCGAACCGTCGCGTGCTCCGCTTCCAGGCGGCGGCGGCGCTGCAGTAGCGGAGCCTACGGGCGTCGGCGCCGGAGCACGACGGCGAAGATCGTCGAGAGCAGGAGCGAGAGCACGAATGTGCCGGTGAGGGCGCCGCGCAGCTGCGCGCCGTCCTCGCTGAGGCGTCGCAGCGCATCGAGCTGCTTCGCGACGTCCGACGGCGACGCGCCGGCCGCGACGAGCCGCGCGCGCTCGTAGGCAACCAGGTACTCGGTCCAGCGCGGGTTGATCCCGTGGTGATAGTACCACAGGAAACCGGTGGCGATGGGCGTCGACGCGAGGCCGGCGACGACGCCCGTCGCGACGCCCTGCAGCACGGACAGGTTGCCGCCCAGTCGGCGGCGTGCGTCGCGAATGGCAAGGAAGAGGATGACCACCGGCAGCACCAGCGCCGCCACGTCGGCCTGCTTGCCGGCGCCAAGGTTGGTGGTATACCACCCCAGCAGGTGGACCGCCATCGTCCAGACGCACACGGCGGCGCCAAGCGCCACACCCCACGTGACGCCGACCCGCAGGATGGTGCGTCGATCCTCGCTCATGCCGCGAATACCCCGGAGGTGCAGGCTCGGTTCACGTGGCTATCGGCTCGCCTGCACGAGCGCTTCGAAGGCCCGGAAGATCGACGCCTCCGGCGCGTCGGTCCGTGGGAGATGGAGCAGCCGCTCGCCCAGGCGGTGCAGTTCGTCGGGCGCGCCGAGGCGCCCCATGATCCACAGCTGGAATGGCGTGGAGACGTAGAAGGCGTCATTCGAGGCACGGCCCGCATCGGCGGGACGCATGAGGCCCGCGCGGATCGCGGTCTCGTACGCGATCCACTGCGGCACCCCCTCCTCGAGCTCCATCACCGTCTCGGCTGCTTCGCACGAGAGCGATCCGGCTGGCGTCGGCACGCGCACGGAGTCGCGTGCGGCGTAGCGCGCTCGCCGCAGCGCGACGTAGCGGCGCAGCGCCGAGCGCGACGCCTCGACGTCGGTGGCGGCCGGGCCCGGGCGCACCGCGTCCCAGGCAGCGAGCAGGGCGCGCAACTCCTCCGTCACGCTCGTCCCGGCGCTGTCGCGCGCGCCGTAGCAGCGCGCGACGAGGGTCGGGCGGTCCGGCTGCACGTCCCACGCCGGCCACGCGTAGCGTCGCCGCTGGTCGAGCCAGCTCGGCATCTGCACGTGCAGGTGGTAACCCTCGTGGATGGCGAGCTGCGTCAGCATGTTCGCGGGGACGACGCCCATCGCGGCGAGCGCCTTGCCCAGCGCGCCCAGCTCCGACAATCGCAGGGGCGCTCGCAGGATCACCGCGCGCGCGTCGCCCGCCTGACGCAGGGCGCGCACCAGCCCTTCGGGGAGGACGGAGAAGGTCCGCGTGATCGCCTCGGCGCCGGCGGCCGGCTTCGGTCCCACGGCGTCGCCATTCCACATGCCGTAGAGCGGGGTGGCGAGGCGCACCGGCGCGGGCACGTCGTGCATCGCGAGCGGCTGCCGGTATCGCCAGATGGCGGCGCAACGGGGCCCCGTGCTGTCGGCCGTCTGGGACAGCAGCACCACGGGGTGGTTGGCGATCGTGTACGCGCCCCACACCGGCTCGACGGCCGCGGCCCGGTCGAGGGCCGCCACCACCTCGCCGATGTCGGCCTGTCGCATGATCGCGTCGCACGGCGCCGCACGCGCTCGCGACGTGCCGGAGGCGAGGGCGAGCATCGAGGCGACGAGGAGCGACGCGGGCATCGCCCTACGCTCGCAGGTGATCCGAGATCACCTGGTTCCCGTCACGGGCTCGACGTTGCGTGCGAGCGTCTTGAAGCGCACGCCGTTGGCCTGGCGCACGGTGATCGAGACGTGGCCAGTCTTGCCCGTCTTGATGTCGTGCACGGTACCAGCCTTGCCGGCGTGCGTGCCTTCGATGACGCGCACGTGCGCGCCGTCGGTCAGCTGGTGCTTCGTCGGAGGCTTCACGTGAGTTCCATCGTCGAGTCCAGCGTGTGAGGGCGCGGGAGCCCGCTGCTCCCGCGCCGGTTCAGCCGCGCGCACCGCTGCCCACGCGCGACGGACGCGTGCCGTAGCGCTGGGTCAGGAAGCCCACGATCAGCCCCACCATGGAGCCGGGAATCAGGATCTCCCAGAAGTACACCTGGCCGGTGAGCGCGTCCCTGCCCAGGGCGAACGGCAGCGCGAACAGCGCGCCGAGCGCGAGCCCCACGAGCACGCCAAGCGGCACGTTGTCAACCTTGCGGGAGAAGAGGCCGCTGAGGAGGCCCGCCACCAGCCCCTTGGCCATGGAGCCGAGGACGATGCCCATGATTTCGGGCGCCACGGCGGGCGCGGAGATGAGGGCACTGAGGCCATCGAGGGCGCCGAGGGTGGCACCGGCCAGCAGGCCGAGCAGCGGCTTGTTCACCGGGACTCCAGCGTTGGGGGAGGCAGGAAGGCGGTCACGAACGTCGTGCCCAACCCTGTTAGCTATCGCGAGGGGCCGTCATTATCGTCGCTGGAGCCAGAACATCAGGAGACGCACGCCGACGTACGCCACGAGCAGCAGGACCACGACCTGGTGCCGCTGGTACAACCGGCCGATGCGCTCGAACACGGGCTCCCGGTACGCGGATACCGGCTCGGCGTCCATCCAGCGGCGCACGTCGTCCGCCAGCGCCACGACGGACTGGTAGCGCGCCGCGGGGTCCATCGCGGTGGCGCGGGCGGTGATGGCGCGCACCGGTCGCGGCACCGGGACGGACTGCCCGGCCAGCAGCGCGACGAGCACGGCGCCGAGCCCGAAGACGTCGGTGCGCGCATCGATGGCGCTGGGCTCCCCCACGACCTGCTCCGGCGCCTGGAAGCCCGGGGTGCCGGCGGGAACGCGACCGCCGGGTTCCGATGCGCGGACGGCGAGGCCCCAGTCGAGCACCACCACCTCGCCGTACTCGCCCACCATGATGTTCGACGGCGTGAGGTCGCGATGGATGACGCCGCGCGCGTGCGCGGACGCGACGGCGTCGCACACCTGGGTGAAGGCGCGCAGGAGGTCGCGCAGCGTCGCGGTCCGCGCCCACACGCCGAGGCGCGCGCCGCGCACGAAGCGCATCACGTAGTACGGGCGGCCGTCGTCGAGGGTGCCGGCGTCGTGCACGGCGACGATCCCCGCATGGTCGAGCGCCGCGAGCGCGCGCGCCTCGGCGGTGAGCATCCCCGCCGCGACCGACGACTCGGCCTCGATGGACAGCACCTTGACCGCCACCTCGCGCGCGAGGACGTCGTCGAACACGCGGAAGACGCTGCCCATGCCACCGCGGCCGACCAGCTCGCGCACGTCGTAGCGCGGACCGAGCTCGGGGAAGTCGAGCGTCTCGCGCAGGCGCAGCATTGCCTTGTTGGAGAGCGGGCTCATGGCAGGTCGTGCCCCAGCAGGGCGCGTACCTCGCCCCGGAATTCGGCGTCGCTCGCGGTGAGCGACCGCAGCGTCTCGAGCACGGCGTGCCGGAAGCGCTGGCGCGTCCAGTGCAGGTGGTTGGCCACCTGCGTCACGGGCAGCCCGAAGGCCTCGGCCAGCGCGGCGTAGGTCGGCGGCTCGCGCAGGTCGGCGCCTTCCACGTCGTACGCGCGGAAGACCTGGTACGCGCGCTCACGCCCCGCCGCGCGGCACTCCGCCTCGAGCGCGTCGAGCGCGGCATCGAGCACGCTGCGCGCCCACTCGTGATCGAACGTGGAATCGGCGTCGGCATCTGCGGCGGCGAGGTCCGCGTCCTCGACGGGCACGGCGCGCGCGAAGCCGCCGCGCTTGAGCGCGTGCGCGCGGCGATGCTCCGCGTTCGCGAAGTCCCGCACGCACGCGCGCAGGAAGGTGCGGAAGCGGCCGCGCGCGGGATCGAAGCGCTGCATCCAGTCGCGGTCGAGCGCCACGAGGAAGAAGTCGTGGGCGAGGTCCTCGGCGTCGGCGGGCTCGAGCTGCCACTGGCGGCGCACCACCTCGATCACCGGGGTGCGGTAGATGCGCACCACGCGCTCGAAGGCGATCGCGCGGACGTGCGCATCGTCGCTGGCCAGCGCGTGCACCAGCGAGAGGCGCGTCGACGGAAAGAGGGACACGCGCCTAACCTGCCCGTTCACGGGACGGGCAACAAGGGGCGCCGCTGGCCGCACCTCAGCCCTCGTCGTACGCGGCGCGCAGCCACGCGACCAGCTCGCGATCGACGCCGGCCACGTCGGCGAGGCGCACGCGGTGGGTGACCATGCCGTTCCACGATCCGGCGGCCTCCAGCCGCGCCGTGGCCGGGGTGGTGCGCAGCTTGAGTCCGACGTCGAGCCGCGTGGCCGTCGAGGCGTGGAAGGTGGCGATCTGCTTGGCGCGCCGCACGCTCACGTAGCCCTTCTTGGGGTCGAGGGTGATGTCGGACCCGAAGCCGCGCACCGTGCGCACGAGGGCGTCATAGATGGGACGGAGCGCCGCCTTGTTGCCGGCGAAGATCGCGTCGATCGGGTCGGCGGTGGCGGCGGGCGACGGGCGCAGCGCCTGCGCCGCGCCAATGAGGCGCGACGCCCGGGAGTCGTGCTCCCGTCACTGCTCCTTAGCGGTTCGCGCGCGCGTCCATTACGCCCGGCGCCGGCGTGCGCCCCTCAGGCGTCCCGGGGGGCGGCCGACACCCACGCCGCGGCCGCGAGGCAGATGGTCGTGGCGGCGGACAACACGATGGGGATGGCGAACAGGTAGAGCGCCGACAGCACCGTCACCGCGGCGAACGTGAGCGCGAACGCCCACGCCGTCGTGCGCAGCTGCGCGAGGGTCGCGGCGCCCAGCCCACCGAGTTGCCACGCCAGCACGGCCGAGAAGAGGTAGAAGACGCCGACGGTGAAGCCCGGGGCCGTGAAGAAGTCCCAGTAGGTGCGCGTGACGCCCTGGATCTCGAAGTGGATGGACCGCATGGACGCGAGCGTCGCGTCGAGGCCCCACGCAGGATCGGTCTCGCGATAGCCCAGGGTGTGGCCGAGCGCGAAGAGCACGAGCAGCACCGCCGCGATCCGGTAGAGTGTGGACGCTTTCATGCCGGGATCATGCGCGCGAACGAGCGGTCGCGCCAGACGCCCGCCCAGCCCGCACGGCGGGTGCCGAGGGGCGGCACCGATGCGACCGCGCTACGGCTTCTTGACCGCCGTGCGCCCGCCGCCCGACGACGTCGTGCCGCTCGAAGTGGTCGTGGAGCTGCCGGTGCCCGACGTGCTCACCGGATGCGGCGTTGCGGTGCGGCCACCGTCCTGCCCGTTCCCGCGCGGCACGTAGCCGCCGGTGCGGCTCAGCGTGGTGCGCGTGTCCACGCGCGGCACCGGGTTGAAGGCGCTCACCGGCGTCCAGAACCAGCCGCCACCGTAGCCGAGGTACGGCGAGCCGTACGGGTAGCCGTACGCGAGCCCGAGCGACCAGCCGCGACCAAACGGCGCGTAGCCGAACGCGTAGCGCCCGGCGCACCCGCCCCACGCGTCCATCGGGAAGTAGCCGCCGTACGACGGGCTGTAGTACATCCACGCCGACGGACTCCACGGGCTCATGCACGACGGATCGTTGGCCCAGGAGTAGCCCATGCGGCGCGGCATGTTCGGCACGCCGCCCGCCGGAATGACCCCCGGCTGGTCGGTGCCGCTCCGGAACTCGAACTCGTCCGGGTTGGCGAGGGCCACGAGCGCGTCGGTGATGGTGCCGCTCACGCCGGCGTCGGCCAGCTTCACCAGCGTTTCGCCGTTCATGGGCATGCCGCGGCGTCCAGCCTCGGCGCGGGACACGAGCCACGCGCGCACGACCGACTCATCGGTCGTGGTCGCGATGCGCGCGAGCTCCGTGAGGTCGGGATCGGCCGAGGCCGACACGCGCGCGAGGTCGCCGGCGATGCCGTTGCGCGCGACCACGTCGCGCACCTCGGCGGGCCAGGTCGAATCGGTGCCGGCGCGGCGATACCACTGGGGACGCGCCTCGGTGCTCGCGCCGCTCCGGACGCCGGCCACCTGCACCCAGCCCCCGGGCGAGACGATGTCGAAGATGGACGTCGTCGTGCCGCTCGGACCGCTGGCGCAGCGCAGCGCGCCCCGCACGATCAGGCGCGCGCCGCCACCCGTCCACGTCGCGCGCTCGGTGCCCTGGCAGCCGTCGCGATCCACCACGTGTTCGGCCCCGTCGGCGATGACCTCCTGCCGGTCGAGCACCTTCGCGCCCTGCACGGTGAGGATGGTGGCGCGGTCGGCGCTCGCGCCGGGAAGGATGCAGCGCACGAGGCCCGTCGCGGCCGCCGCGGTGGACGCGGCCACGCTACCCGGATCGCCCGGCGACCAGCAGCCCGCGTAGGCGGGCCACGCGCCGGACTGCGCCCCGGCGCGCGGCACGGCGGCCACGGCCAGGAGGAGGAAGGAAGCGATGAGGCGGCGCATGGCGTCTCCTAACGGAGCCGGAAGGTCAGGCCGGCCGTGATGGACAGGCCGGAGAGATCGATGGGCTGGAAGCCCTGGAAGTCGCTGCTGAGCGACTTGCGGGCGTACACGTACCGCGCCTGGGTGAGCAGCGCGAGGTTCGGGCTGAGATTGACCGAGAGTCCCGCCGCGGCTGCGGCCGTGGGGGCCCACCCGGACGACGACAAGTTACCGGCGAAGACGCTGTTGCCGGCGCTGAAGTTCACGAAATCGCCTTCCTGCTTGAACTCATGGTACATGAGGCCGCCCTGCAGCGACACGAACGGCGCCCAGCGCGACGGCACCCACGCGAGCGACCCGATGCGGCGCCCCTGCGGTCGCAGCCACCAGCGTGCGCCCGCGAGCAGCGGCACGCGGGTGAGCGTCGTCTTCTGCGCGATCGGAAGACCGTCGCTGCCGGTCCAGTCGCGATATTCGGAGTTGGCCGTGCGCTGCGCCGCGTCGAGCGAGAAGACCCACTCGAGGTGGTCGCCGGCCGGGAACGCGAGATCCACGCCGAACTCGGCCGCCGCGAAGTCCTTCTTCGAAAGCGTGAACAGGCTGGTCGAGTAGCCGAAGATGTCGCTGCTGGCCTGCGACTGCGCGTATCCGACGCGCACGGTGACGTTCGCGAACGGTTCGCCAAAGAGGTAGCCGGGGCCGCCGTAGCGCGATTGCGCGCGCAGCGTCGTCGCGACCGAGGCACCGGCAGCAACGACGAGGGCGAGTCGTACGAGGGTGTGATGCGAGCGCATGAGGGCACCCTTCCTGTGCTTCGTTCGACGCACGCGCGCACGGCATCGTTAACGCGTGCACCACCTCCTACCCCGTGCCGTCGAGCGTGTGCCTGGCGCGGGTTCCTCCTTGATTCAAGCGTAACCGTGCCCGGAGGGGAAGGCGAACGTCGCGCGCTTGGTGTCGCCCCCCGAGGACAGGGCTGTCACGCGGAGTGGTCAGGGCTTCGACGGCAGCCGGCGCGCGCCTGGCGATGCGCCGCAGCGCGCGCACGATCGGCTCAGGGCTTCTTCGCCAGCGACTTGAAGTACTCGCTCACGAGTTCGCGGTAGGCGGGCGGCACGTTGTCGCTGCCGCCGAGGGCGGGACCGGCGGTTTCGGTGGCACCGAGCTGCCGCCGCAGGGCGAACTCCCACGCCTTGAGGTCCTCCACGACCGCCGTCCGCATCTGCTCGAGCGCGGCCGGATCGCCGAGGATCTTGCCGGCGTCGAGCTGCGCCATGCGCTGGATCAGCTTGTCGAGTTCGGCCGTGTTCGCGCCAGCGGCGGCGGCCGAACGCCGGAGTTCCTGCGCGGCGTCACGATCGGCCCGGAGCTCGCGTGCGAGCTGGCGCATTTCCTCGGCGGTGACGTTGGCCTGGCCGCCGCCCATGCCGCTGGGTCCGCCTTGGCCCGAGCCGCCGGGGGTGTTGCTGCCGCGGCCGCCCTGGCCGCCTCCGCCCTGGGCCTGTTGCTGGCCCTGCTGCTGGCCGCGGCCCTGGCCACCGCCCTGGCCCTGGCCTTGGCCCTGCGCGCCCTGGCCTTGCTGGCCTTGGCCCTGTTGGCCTTGTCCACCGCCCTGCCCTTGCTGGCCCTGCCCGGCGCCCTGACTCCTCTGCCCCTGCGCGCTGCCCTGGCCGGCCTGCCCCTGCGCGTTGCCCTGCCCTTGCTGGCCCTGCCCCTGCGCGCTCCCCTGACCTTGCTGCCCCGCCGCGCCGCCCTGTCCGCGCTCCTGCCGGTCGCGGAGCCGCTCCTCGAGCGACGACATCCCGCGCACCAGGTCGCGCGCCTGCGCGAGTGCGCGCGACGCACGCTGCGACGTGTCGCGCCCCGCCGCCGCCGAACGCGACGCGTTGGCGACGCGCTGCGCAAGCGAGTCGAGGTCGCCCTGGATCATCGCCTCGATGTTCTTCGCGTACTCGGGGCTCGCGGTGCGCAGCGCCTGGCGCGAGAAGCGGATCTTGTCGGCGATGCGCGCGTCGCGGATGGCGCTCGCGGCGCCTTCGGCCGCGCGCGCGGCACCCGGCTGCGTGCGCCGGTTCTCGCGCGCGAGGCGATCGAGGTCCTTGGCGAGCCCCTCGACGCGGTCGGTCATCCCCTGCTTCCGCTCGTCGATGCGGCGCTGGCGCTCGGCGCGCTCGGCGCTCGGCGGCCCGAGCCTGGCGACGTCGTCGGCCACGTCGCGCTCCTCCTGCGCGAGCGAGGCGGCGCGCTTCGCGGCCTCGCCCAGCTGGTCGCTCGCCTGCGCGTCGCGCTTGTCGGCGAGCGCCTTCTGCGCGTTCGCGAGGCGGTCGGCGGCGGCCTGGGCGGCACCCGGACCGCCCGCAGCGGAGCGGCGCATCTGTTCGGCCGCGTCGCGCAGCTGGCGTGCCGTCTCGGCCATCTCGGTCGACTGCTGCTCGCGCGCGAGGCGCTCGAGCTCGCGCGCGGCCTTCTCCGTCTCGTCGGCCAGCTGGCGCTGGTTGCCGCCGCCCGCGCCGCCACCGCCGTTGCCGCGCTGCGCGCGCTCGCGCTGGCGCGAGAGTTCCTGCTGCTGGCGCGCGGCGAGGCGCTTGAGTCGCTCGGCCAGCTCGTCCATGGCCTTGGCGCCCTGCTGCTCGCGACTGCGCTCGACCTCCTGGTACTGGTTGCGGAGCTTGTCGGTCTCGAGCTCGAGGAGGTCGGCCAGGTCGGAGGCCTTCGCCGCCGCGTTGCCGCCCCCGCCCTGTGACTGCTGCTGCATGCTGATCTGCACTTCGCGGAAGGCCGCCTCGGCCTTCTCGAGCCACTGGAGGGCGCGCTGTTCGGGGGCGAGCGCGTCGCTGGTCTTGCCCTGCACGAGGAGCTCCTCGGCGGCCTTCATCTCGTCGCGGGCCTTGGGGAGCACCTCGGCGAGCACGCGGAACCCCGAGTCGGCGGCCTGCACGGCGGGCCGGCTCACGCGCGTGAGCACGTCGCTCAGGTCCTCGCGCAGGCGCCCCTGCGCGAGGTGGAGCGTACTCACGTCGGTGCGGAGCGTCGCGGCCGCGGTGCGGGCGCGATCGCGCTCGACCTTGAAGGTGCCGGCCACGATGTCGCGCTGCCGCTGCACGAGGGTGCCGGGGTTCACGTCGTCGCCGCCGCCCCCGCCGCCGCCCTGCTGGTTCTGCTTGTACTCGCGGTTGAACGGCCGGATCGTGAGGAACTGGATGTCGCTCGCGCCGACCTTGGGGCCGTGGATCGCGTCGTTGTCGCGCGCGCGCGCGTAGTAGCT
Source organism: Gemmatimonadota bacterium (assembly GCA_016200495.1). GTDB lineage: Bacteria > Gemmatimonadota > Gemmatimonadetes > Gemmatimonadales > Gemmatimonadaceae > JACPPC01. Next base: position 27,877 of record JACQES010000051.1, on the reverse strand, counting down.
CACCACGTCGCCGGCGGTGAGCGCCATCTCCTCGAGGAAGAGCGTGTGCGACGCGACCAGGTCGCGCGCGTGCGCCACGGGCTTGCCGTCGCCGCCCAGGGCGATCGTCTTCTCGGGCCCGCCGTTCACGCGATAGACGAGTTCGAGCGCGCTCACGCCGTAGTCGTCGGTCGCCTCGGCCTCGACGAGGATCTCGTCCACGTTGGTGGGGCGGAGGTCGCGCCCCGGCTTCCGGATGCGCACCACGGGCGGCGCGTCGTCAAGCGCGTCCACGACGTACTCGACGGTGCCGGGCACCCGCGTGCCGTCCTCGGCCTCGAGCTCGACGCGGTAGAAGCCGTCGTGCTGCACCACGAGCCGCGCGGTGAGCGTGGAGTCGTCGGCGCGCGCGAGCGGCACCACGGCGCCGCCGTCGAAGCGGAGCACGCCGCCCTTGACCGCGCGCGTCGCGTGGACGCGGAGGATCGCGGTGGTGCCCTCGGGAGCGGCGATGTCGCCGCCGTCGTCGGTGACCTCCGCGGGCAGGTTCATGTACGCGGGGAAGCGCAGTTCGACGCCGACGCGCGCGACACCCGGGAGGTCGCGCACCGATACGTGGCCGGTGGCCGAGCGCACGCCGGAGGCCTCGACGAAGAAGTCGGCGTCCTCGTTCATGTCGAAGAGCCGCGCGCTGTAGCTCCCCGCGGCCGTGCCGGCGCCCATGGGCACCCGCTCCCACTCGGCCCGCGCGCCGCGCCGCACGACGAGTTCCACGAGTTCGCTCTGGAAGCCCGCGAGCTGCGCGTTGAGCTGCACGTCGGCGCCGCGCGCCACCGTGACGGTGCGCGGCTCGAGGCCGATCGCGTACACGGGGGCCGCGAGGTCGTGGCGCCAGGGCGCAAGCAGAAGCGACGCGCCCGTGCGCACCCACGCGGGGCCCGTGGTGAACAGCAGCGCGGCGACCCCGGTGACGGCCGCGAGCAGCATCAGCGCGCGCTGCGTGCCCGGGCGCTCGAGTGCGGGCACCTCCGCCTGGCGCGCGAGGCGGCGCACCGCGTCGGTCTCGAGCCCGCGCGCGAGCAGCGGCGAATGCGCCTGCGCCGCCGCGGGCGCGCGCATGGCGACCGCGGTGAGCACCGCGCCCTCGAGGGCGGGGACCTTTTCCTCGAGGTAGAGCGCAAGCCGCTCGTCGGAGAGGCGGCGCAGCAGCGGCCACGCGACGAAGCGCCCCGCCACGACCAGCGTGACCACCGCGAGAATCACGCGCGCCGTGGTGACAGCCTCGGCCGTGAAGTGCAGCGACTCGAGCGCCCACGACGCGAGCAGCACGACGAGCGCCGCGGCACCCACCGTGATGGCCGCGCCCGCCGCGAGGTGGCGCAGGCGCCAACGGCGCCGAGCGAGGGCGAGGGCGGGAGCGAGCGGATCGAGGGCGGCGCGTGGGGCGGTCATGACTCTACTCCACCGTAGCGCGCACGGCGCGCGTGCGCCATGCCAACCACGTTTCGGCTGCGAGCAGGAGGGCGACGGCGGCCAGCAGGTACCACCACGTGGACTGCCTGGCCTCGCGCTCGGCGAGGGTCGCGAGCTCCGCCGCCTGTGCGGTGGCGGTCGATGCGGCCACCGGGGCGGCGCCCGGCGGCAGGAGCGCGTTCACGAGTCGCGCGGGATCGAACGGGGTGAAGTCGAGTTCCCCGGGATCGATGTTCGCGGCCACGAGCACCGGGCGCGCGGCCGGGTTGCCGCCCGGGCGCAGTTCGTGGATGCCGGCATGCACGAGGTCGAGCGTGGGGCTCAGCGCCGCACCGCCGACGCTCCACCGCTCGCCGCCGGGCGCGATCACGCTCCAGCGCGCGGCCGCGTCGCGCGGCACGCCGGCGAGCTCGGCCGGGAGCAGCGCGCTGCCCACCGCGTACGCGCGCGGCACGGCGCGGTAACGCGCGGCGAAGCGCACGAGTTGGTGCATGAGCGGCACGAAGACCGGTTGCCGCGGCAGGTCGTTCCAGAGCCCGTCGAAGGTGGACGCGAAGGTGATCACGTGCCCGCCGACGACCTGGTGCTCCGTGAGCGCGACGCCGCCGTCGTCGAAGCGCGCGAGGATACCGGCCGTCGTGTCGATCGGGCGGTAGCGGTAGAAGCGCGGCGCGCCCAGGTCGCCCGCGTGCGCGCCGGCGAACACCGACAGCGCCGGGTGCTGGCGATCCACGCCGCCGAGCACGGCGCCGCCCTGCGCGATGCGCTCGGTGGTGGCGCGCAGTGATCCCGGCAGCAAGGCACGCGCCGCGGACGGCCAGGTGCCGGGCATGGCGCGCTCGCCGAGCGCGGTGATGAGGCCGCCGCCCTGCTCGACGAACGCGAGGAGGCGGGGCGCGAGCGCGCGCGGCAGCGCGCCGTCGGCCAGGATCACGACGCGCACCTTGGCGAGGTCGGCGGGCCCGACCGCGTCGGGGGCGCGCGTGATGACCTCGAACGCGGGATCGTCGCCGACGGCGAGTGCGCGCGGGAGGAAGGGCGATTCGCGCGCGGCGACGAGCAGCACCGGCACCACCGGCGCGCGCGTGAGCACGACGTGATACGCGTCGTCGCCGGCCAGCGCATCGGCGTCGAGGCTCACGCGCGCCTGCACCGGGTCGGGTGGGACCACGACCGGCGCGAACGCGATCGTCGCGCCGCCGTCCTTCGGCAGGTCCACGCGCTTCTCCTCGACCTGCCGACCCGCGACGTCGAGGCGCACGCGGACGCCGGTGATGGCCGGCCCGGCGTTCGCAAGCCGCGCCCCCACCACGATGCGCTCGCCGTTGCCCGCGCGATCGCGCTTGACCTCGACCGCGCGCACGCCATGGTTGACGATCGGGCCGCCCGACCCGACGTCCACGGTCGTGAGCGCGGTGCCCGGGGCGAGGCGCGCGTCGGCGGCGAGGTCCCACATGCTGCGGTGGAAGTCGCTGATCACGACCACCGCCTTCCTCGGCGCGTCGCTCGCGGCGAGGCGCTGCTGCGCGAGCGCGATGGCGGGGGCGAGGCGCGTCGGCGCGTCCGTCGGCGCGAGCGAGTCGAGCCCGGCCTTGAGCGCCGCGGCGTCGCCGGTCGTGAGCGTCACCGCGTGCGCCTGCCGGTCGAAGGCGACGAGGGTGATCCGGTCGCCGAGGGTGAGCGCGCCGATTTCCTTCTCGACGGCGGCGCGGGCGCGCGCCCACCGGTCTCCCACGCGCATGCTGAAGGAGCGGTCGAGCAGCACGACCACGTCGCGGCGCTGCGTGGCGGCGAGCGCGGCCGCGCCGCGCGGCGCGATCACGGGGCGCGCGAACGCGAAGGCGAGCGCCGCGATCGCCAGCGCCCTGAGCGCGAAGAGGAGCGGATCGCGCAGTTGCCGCCGCGACGTGAGCGGCGCCGGCGTGCGCTCGAGGAACGCGAGCGACGGAAACCCGACCGCGTCCGGTCGCTCGCGCTCGGCCAGGTGCGCGATGAGCGGCCACGCGACCGCGGCCACTCCCAGCAGGAAGAGCGGGGCGAGGAGCGCGGGCATCAGTTCGCGGTGCGCAGGAACTCGCGCCGGAGCAGGTAGTCGAACAGCACGCGGTCGAGCGGCTCGCTCGTGTCGGCGAGCAGGTAGTCGGCGCGGTGGGCGGTGAGGCGCGCGCGCATGGCCTCGAGGTGCGCGCCCATGCGGGCGCGGTACGCGGTGCGCACCTTGCCCGGCGTCACCGGCATGCGGGCGCCGCTCTCGAGGTCGCGGAAGGTGGTCGCGTCCTCGAACGGGAAGGTGCGCTCGGCCGGGTCGAGCACCTGCACGACGATCACGTCGTGCCCCGCGCCGGTGAGCGGCGCGATGGCGTTCACGACGTCGGTGGCAGGCTCGTAGAGGTCGGAGACGAGCATGAAGAAGCCGCGTCGCCGCTGGCGCGCGGCCACCTGCGCCACCGCGCCCGCCAGATTGCCCTTCCCCGCCGCGATGGCGCGCGCGAGCACGTGGAGCAGGTGCGGCAGGTGGCGCGCCGAGTGCAGCCCGGAGAGGAACCCTTCCACGACCCAGCGGGCGACCAGTTCGAGGTCGCCGATGCGCGCGAGCACCGCGGGATCGGGAATGGCGGGCGCCGTCACGCGAGGTTCGCCCTGGGCCGCGCCACGGCGGCGAGCAGCTTCTCCACCACCGTGTCGGTCGTGACCTTCTCCGCCTGCGCGTGGAAGTTGAGCAGGATCCGGTGGCGGAGGATCGGGGCGGCGAGCGCGGCGATGTCGTCGAAGCTCACGTGGTAGCGGCCGTGCATCAGGGCGCGCGCCTTGCCGCCCAGCACGAGGTACTGCGCCGCGCGCACCGACGCGCCGTACGTCACCCACTGCTTGACCGCATCGGGGGCGAGCGGCGAGTCGGGGCGCGTCGCCCGCACGAGGTGCACGGCGTAGCGCGCCACCGCCTCCGCCACCGGCACGCGCCGCACCAGCCGCTGGAAAGCCACGATCTCGGCCGCGCTCATCGCGCGCTTGAGGTCGTGCTCCTGCACGGCGGTGGTCTGCTGCACGACCGACAGCTCGTCGTCCTCCGAGAGGTATCTGATCACGACCTGGAACATGAACCGGTCGAGCTGCGCCTCGGGGAGCGGGTACGTGCCCTCGAGCTCGATCGGGTTCTGCGTCGCGAAGACGAAGAACGGCGGCTCGAGCACGTAGGTGCGTCCCTGCACCGTCACGCGCTTCTCCTGCATCGCCTCGAGGAGCGCCGCCTGCGTCTTGGGCGGCGTGCGGTTGACCTCGTCGGCGAGCAGGATGTTCGTGAACACGGGCCCGCGCACGAACGCCATCCGGCGGCGTCCCGTGTCGGCGTCCTCCTGGATGATGTCGGTGCCGGTGATGTCCGACGGCATCAGGTCGGGCGTGAACTGCACGCGCGCGAAGTTCAGGTCGAGCACCTGCGCGAGCGTGTGCACGAGGAGCGTCTTGGCGAGGCCGGGCACGCCGACGATCAGGCAGTGGCCGCCGGCGAAGAGCGCGGTGAGCGCCTGCTCGACCACGTCGTCCTGCCCGACGATGACCTTGCGGAGCTCGGTGAGCACGCCGGCCCGCGCGTCGCGCAGGCGGTCGGCGAGGGCGAGGTCGTCGGCCGCCTCGAGGGCGGTGGCGGGGGGCTGGGTCGGCATCGGTCAGTGGGTGAGGGCGTACACGACGTAGTTCACCGCGAGCTTGTACGCCTCGTTGGTGAGCGGCACGGGCAGCAGGTTGGAGTCGGACCACTCCATGTAGTCACCGATGTCGTTGTTGTAGTTGGCGATCATCACCAGGCGCTTCGACGGGTCGTTGTCCTCGTACGCGCCCCAGAACTCCGACGTGAGCCCGAAGTACGGATGCGTCATGTCGAGCGTCTTGATCCGGTAGAACGCGTCGAAGATCGGGTGCGTGATGTCGAGCTTCACGAGCGCCAGGTTGGGAAACGCCCGCCGCCACTTGTCCTCGAAGTTGATCCAGTGCCGCGACGAGAAGTCGTCGAAGATGATGAAGCCGCCCTTGTTCACGTACGCGCGGATGCCGGCGAGCTCCGCCTCGTTCATCGTCCAGAAGCCCGGCTCCGACACGTACGCCACCGGGTACTTGAACAGCTCCGCGTCGCTGAAGCCGTAGATGCTCGTCTCCGGCAGGTGCGACCGCACGGTCGACACCTCCTCCATGATCTTGAGCAGGTGCGTCTCCGCCACGGGATAGTCATGGTCCCACTTGAGGTCCCACCCCGTGTTGAGCGGCGTGAACTTCACCCGGATGAAGGTGAAGCGCCCGTCGTACTCGGCGTTCGGGTTCGGGTGCTCCCCGGGGGCGGTGCGCGAGAAGCGCTGCGCGCCGACAGCCAGGGCCGGCACGAGGAGCACGAGCGCGAACATCGTCCAGCGGCGTCGCGTCATGGGGCCTTCCGGGTCGGTTGGAGGGAGAGCAGCAGCTCCTGCGCCTGCTCGAAACTGGGGGCGAGGTCGAGGGCGCGCAGCACCTCGCGACGCGCGAGCGTCGTGTCGCCCGCCGACGCGTACGCGCGCGCCAGCTGGTAGTGCGCCCCCGCGCGGTCGGCCGGATTGAGCGCCACCACGGCGCGGCGCGCGCGGATCTCGGCCGGCCGGTTGCGCGCCGCGCGCGCCAAGTCGGCCAGCTGCGCCTGCAGCGGCGCGTCGAACGGCTGGAGCGCCGCCGCGCGGCTCCAGGCGCCGAGCGCGCCGAGCGTGTCGCCCGCCTGCGCGAGCAACCCGCCGAGCACGACGTTCTCGTCCACCGCGGCCTCGTTGAGCGTCGCGATCTTGCCGAGCGCCTGGCGCGCTGCGGCGTTGTCCTTGCGTGCCGTGTACGCGGCGACGAGGTAGTGGTAGCCGCTCCCCTGCTCGGCGAACGCCGGGAAGAGCGCGATCGCGCGGTTGGCCGCCGCGATCGCGGCGTCCCACTGCTGGTCGCGCTGCGCCCGCGCCGCCTCGGCGAGCGCGCTCCGCAGCGAGCCCGACGCCTCGACCGCGGTGTCGCCGCGCCCGTTCACCGTCGTGCGCAGCTCCACCGCCTGGAACTCGCGCGCGAACTTGGCGCGGAACCACCGGTCGAACGTCGAGTCGAGCTCGGCCGGCGCGAGCGCGAAGGTGCGCAGCATCAGCTGCGGCGTGCTCCCGCCGTCGCGGTACCCGGCCAGCAGCGCGCGCAGCCCCGCGATCCCCTTCCGCTCCTCCAGCATCTCGAACACGAACGCCGACAGCGCGTACGACAGCACCACTTCCTCGTCGTAGCGCGGGTGCACGAACCCGTCGTTGAGGACGCTCGGCGGGCGCAGGCGGCCGACCTTGTACGCGGCCACCAGCGTCGGCGTGATCCCGCCGCCCCATGCCGGGCGCGCGCGCCGCTCCTCGTACACCGACAGCCCCTCCGACACCCAGCGCGGCACCCGGTTGTCGGTCATGCCCAGCGTGATCACGTGGGCGAACTCGTGCCAGAGCACCGCCTCCCAGTTGAACTCGCCGCGCGCCCGCGCCGGCGGCGCGTCGAGCGCCACGACGTTGCCGAAGGCGACGCCGAGCGCGCCCAGTCCCGCGAGCCCCACCGCGCGCACCGAGAAGTCGGCGTGACTGCGGAAGAACTCCATCCGCACCGGCGCCGGCGGCGTCCAGCCGTAGCGGGCCGAGAGCGTCGCGTACGCCTCCTCGGCCAACGGCTCGGCGTAGAGCGCGAGCACCTCCGCGTCCCCCTGCTCCATCACGAGCGCGAAGTGCGGGGTGCGCACCGTGGCGTACCCCGCGAACGTGTCGAGCAGGTCGAGCGTGTTCTTGACCCACGGGTCGAACGGGTCGAGCGCGAAGGCGCGCGTGAGCGCCGCGCGCGACGAATCCACGTGCCCGAGCCGCAGCTCGTTCACGCCCACGATCGCGAGCGCGCGCGCGTCGCGCGGGTCGCGCGCGAGTCCCGCGCGGCCCGACAGCACCGCGTTCCGGTACAGCCTTACGCGCGCCGCCAGCTCCGCGATCTCGACCTCGGCCTGCGCCGATCGCGCGAGCCGCCGGTGCGCCCGCTCGAGCGCGGCACGGTAGTTCGCGCTGTCGCCCGCGAGGTAGCGCGAGGCCGCGATCGCCACCCACGGTGCCGGGGCCGTCGAGTCGCGCACGAGGCCGCGCCGCGCCTCGGCTTCCGCATCGGCGTAGCGCTCGGCGTCGAGCAGACGCCGCGCCGCGAGCGCGCGCCCCGCCGGATGCGCGGGATCGAGCGCCAGGAGCCGTCCGAGCGGGTCGCCGCGCGGCCGCTGCCCCTCGGCATTGTCGAGCCGCACCGTCGCGAGCAGCACGCGCGGCTCGCGCGGGTTGATCGCGAGCGCCGCGTCGAGCGCCGAGCGCGCATCGGGGAAGTTGAACTTCTCGAGCAGCATCGTCGCGAGCTCGGCGCGCAGGTCGTGCCGCGCGGGATCGCGCGCGATCGCCTGGTCGTAGAGGCGCAGCGCGTCGCGGAGGCGCGATGGGTCGTCGCGGCCGAGCATCCGGTTGGCGGCGGCGATCGCGCCGAGGTCGGTCGCGGTGCGCGCGCTCGCGATGCTCGCCGATGCGACCCGGCGCAGCCGGAGCGTGGCGCTGTCGGTGGCCCCGCGCTCGCGCTGGAGCCGAGCGCGCTCGACCGTGGCGCGGAGCGAGTCGGGGCCACGCTCCGCCGTCGCCAGCGCGGCGTCGGCCTCGCCGAGTTGGCCCAGCCCCTCGAGCACGCCGGCGATCGCGAGCGCGACGGCGGGCTGCGCGCGGAACCGCGCGCCGCGCGCGAGGGCGTCGTCGAAGCGTCCCTGGTCGGCGAGCGCCCGCACCAGCACGTTGGCCGCGTCGGTCGCGTTCGAATCGGCCGCGAGCGCCGCGTCGGCGAACTTCACGGCGTCGTCGTACGCGCCGCGCGCGTAGGCGCCGGCCGGCGTGTTCGCGGCCGCCGCGATCTTCGCCGCGGGCACCATGGGAGTTGCCGCGCGCCCGGCGCCCTGGGCCAGGAGCGCGCTCGGCAGCCACGCCACCGTCACCGCGCGGGCCAGCAGCCGGGTCATGCACCGCGGCATCAGGCCGCGCGCGCGTTGCCCGCGAGCGCGCGGGGCATCGCGGCGCGCAGCGCGCGGCTCGCGGACGCTCACGGCTTTCCTCCGGCGCCCAGCGCCCGCAGCGCGCGCGACTTCTCCGCCAGCTCGATCATCAACGGCTCGAGCGCGCGCTGGTACGCGTCCTCGCTCATGTCCGTCTTCTTCGCGCGCAGCGCGTCCACGCGCGCCTGCACCTCCGCTCGCTCGCGCAGCAGCGTCGCCGCCACCGGATTGGCGGCCACCGACCCGCCCCCCGCCTGCGTGAGGTAGAACGAGCGCGCGCGCCCGCCGTCCGACCCGTCGGCCAGCTGCGGATGCTCCGTCGGCAGGCGGTTCCCCTGCGAGAACACGCGCTCGACCTCGTGCGTCGCGTACGCGAACGCCTCGAGCAGCGACGTGCGGCCGTCCTTGTCGGTGTCGGCCACGTCGGTGGTGAGCGCCTGCACGAAGTAGCCGGGAAAGAGGGTCTCGTTCTGCTCGCGCGCCGTCTTTGTCGCCGTGATCACGATGCGCCGGGGCCCCATGAGCGCCGGCGCGAAGTCGGCGCTCGCGCTCCCCGTGTGGATGAACGCGACCATCGGCGCCGTCGCCGGCGCGAGCAGTTTCTTGAAATCGTCGGCCGACATGTCGGGGCCCGGCAGGTTCACCTTCACGCCGTCGCCCAAGGAACTGCCGTGCGCGAACAGCACCACCACGAGCCGGTCATCCGCCGTGAGCTTCGCCGCCAGCGCGCCCAGCACCCGCTCGATCGTCGCACGCGTCGAGCGCCCGGCCACGTGCACGCGATCCTTGGTGCTGTCTTCGGCCAGGACGGTCACCTGCGCCGCCGGAATGCCGAAGCGCGTCGTGGCCGCGGTCCAGAGTGCCAGCGCCTGCCCCTGCCACGCCTCGGCGATGCGCGGCTCGCCGCTCACGCCGGTGATGATCACGAGGTGCGTCGCGCCCTGCGCACGCGCGGGCACCGCCGGCGCCGCGAGGGCCGCCGCGACGATCACCGCCAGGGTCGAGACCCTCACGCCAACCCCCGCCGTCGCCGCAGCCACCATTCCCCGCCCAGGAGCATCGTCAGCACCACGAACACCACCGGCATGTCCCACAGGTCCAGTCGGCGCACCTGCGTGGCCCCGCTCGGACTGTACACGAGGTCGCGCGCCACGTCGGTCGCGTGGTCGGCGTCATACCCGTGGCCGCCCGTCTCGTTCGCCAACTGTGCGAGCAGCGCGTCGCGCCGCTCCGCCCCGAAATACTCGTCCGTCGGGTCTGCCACCAGCACGTACGCGCTCGCGGCCAGCGTCGTGTCGCGACCGCTCACGGCGCGCACGCGCACCTCGTGCACCCCGTCCGAGTCGGGCACGAACGACGCGGCGTACTCTCCGTCGCGGTCCACCGCCCAGTCGAACGCCACCTCCTGCGCCTTGCCGCCCGGCGCCGTCACCGTGGCGCTCACCGACGCGCCGTTGCGCCCGAGAAACACCGAGTCGCGCACCAGCGCCCGCAGCGACACCGCCTCGCCGCGCGCCGCCTCCCCGATCGGCGCCAGCTCCGCCCGGTCCGGCACCTCGCTCACCAGCCACCGCAGCATCTGCCGCCAGAGCCGCTCGTGCGTCGAGTCCTCCACCGCCATCTCCGCGTGCATCTGCCAGAGCCAGTCGTCCTGCGCGCCCAGCGCGAGCACGCGCCCCTTGCCGTAGCGCTGCATCGCGAGCAACGGCCGCACCGTCCGGTCGCCCAGCGTTCCCTCGAGCAGCACCGTGGCGCCGCTCTTGGCGCGCGGCAGCGCATTCACGGTCGTGAGCGGCGGCAGCGTCCGCCACCGCTCGGCCACCGTCGAGTCGGTCGGCATCACCTGCAGTGCCGGGTGCCGGAGTCCGGCCGGCGTGAGCCCCGCCTTGATCTCCACCGCGTGGAGCGAGTCGCCGCGCGCCATCACGCCGAGCTCCACCGGCAGCACGTCGGCGAGCGGCGTTCCCGCCCACCCACCCTCGCCGAAGCTCGCGCGCCCGCCGAGCGCGAGCAGCCCGCCGCCGCGCTCGCTCACGAAGTCGGCCAGCATGCGCAGCTGGTCGGCGGTGAAGAAGTTCGCCTCGATCGACCCGAGCACGATCGCGCGGTACGCGAACAGCTGCGCGCGAGTCGTCGGGAACCCGTTCACCAGCTCGAGCGAGTCGTCCACGCCCAGGCGCAGGTACTTGTCCTTGGCCGACCGGAGCAGCGTCACCAGCTGCAGCTGCTGGTCGCCGCTCACCGCACGCCGCGCGAACTTGATCTCGGGGCGCGGCTCGCCGTCCACGAACAGCACCTTCTCCTTGCGGTCGCGCACGGTGATCAGCACGCGGCGCTCGTTGTTCTCCGTCACCAGCTCGCCGGGCTGCGGCGGCACCCGCACGCGCAGCACGCGCGCCCCCGCCTCGGTCACCGGCACGCGCAGCCGCACCGACGCCGCCTCGCCCTCGCGCGCCAGCGTCACCGTGCCCTGCGCCACGATCCGCCCGCCGTCCTCGGCGATCACCGGCAGCGTCGCGCCGCCGAAGCCGCGGTGTGACACGAGCACGTCCACCAGCACGGTCGCGTTGCGCAACGCCGCGCGCGGCACCTCGAGCTGCGCCACCTCGATGTCCTTGGCGAACCGGGCGCTCCCGAGTCCCACCGGGTACACCGGCACGCCGCGCGCGCGCAGCGTCGAGAGCTGCTCCGTCATCCCGCTCGCGCCGGCGTCGCGCGCGCCGTTGTCCGCGCCGTCGGTCAGCACCACCACCCCCGCGAGCGGCGCCCCTGCGAGTTCGTCCTCCACGCGCGTCACCGCGCCCAGGAGCCGCGTGCGCGCACCATCGAATGGAAGCGCGGCCGGCTCCGTCACGCGCCCCGGCGCGCTCGTGCGATATACGCGCACCTGGTAGCGGTCGCCCAGCGCCCGCAGGAGCGCGCTGTCCGCGCCCCCCGCGAGCCGGAGCGCGGCCTGCGCGCGCGTCTGACCGCCGACATCGGCGATGCGCATGCTGCGCGAGTCGTCCACGAGCACCGCGACCACGTTGCGCTGCGCCACCGACTCCGCCACCACCAGCACCGGCCGGCACAGGCACCAGGCGAGGAGCGCGATGGCCGCCACGCGGAGCCCGCCCAGCGTGCCGCGGATGCGCGGCGCCTCGTGCGACGCCTGTCGCGCCAGCGCCCACAGGCCGAGCCCGGCCACCGCGCTCGCGAGCGCGACCACGAGCAGCACCGGCACGACTGGATCGGCCCCCAGCGCGCCGCGCGCGAACGCGGCCGGACGGTACTTGAACAGGAACTCGGCGAGCGCGTCCACGGGCGGGTGCGGCACCTCGGAGGGGGCGACTGGGGCGCCGTTCACGTGCCCTTCGCATACGCACGGGCGCGCGCGAGCGTTTCCCCGTGAGACACCGACGCGCCCCGGGATGTTGCCCCGGGGGGCGGCGCCGCGCTACGGCTGGACGACTGCCCTCGCTGGTGCGCGCCGATTCCGCCCGGGTACCGATCCCGCCGGCAGACGAGGACGTCCGGCTACCTGAGCCCGTGAAACGGCGCGGGTTGGATGGCCAGACCCGCCTCGACGCCGTTCACGTTGCGCGCCCACTACATCTGTTCGGTCTCCGCCGTCGGCACGGCGTCGGCCCGGTCGCCCCACCGGGCCAGCGTGGGGCGCTGGATCCGGCTCGCCGTCACGATCGGTCGTGGAGGCACAACGACCGTTCGCACGCCCGTCAATCGACCCGCTTCACGGGCGTGACATTCCGTGCAAGCGTCTTGAACCGCACGCCGTTCGCTTGTCGCACGGTGACCGACACGTGGCCGGTCTTGCCGGTCTTGATGTCGTGCACCGAGCCGGCCTTGCCGGCGTGCGTGCCGCCGACGACGCGCACCTGCGCGCCCTCGGTGAGCGGTTGGGACGTCGGTTGCTTCATCTGGACTCGCTGTCTCGGGTTACGGGGTGTCGTGCGGGCGGTGCGAGAGGTGCGCGCCGCTTCCGGCCGCGCGCCGTCGCGCGCGCGGGGGGCCTGGTCCCCGGGGCGCCGGGCGGGGAGCACCACGATCAGCCGTCGGCGCCTTCCTCGACCCTCCGTCACCGTGCTGGCCCCCGGTCCACGGACTGCGGCGCCGCACTGTCATACGCGAACATCGTCCGGGCGATCAGCCAGGTTCCGGCGTCGGAGCGCCGAAGCACACGGAAGAACGAACCGCTGGCGCGGGCCACGGGTGCGTTCCCCGCACGAAAGGTGCCGGCCCAGCGTCCCCACTCGTAGGCATGGGCGCCCAGCACCTTGATCTCGCTGGCCTTGAGCTCGTAGGTCAGCACCCGAAGTCCCTCGACGTCCCGTCGCAGCACCGCCGCGTTCGCGGTTCGTCCCTGCATCACCGCGCCGCTCGGCAGCAGGGCGACCACATCGTCCGTCCAGAGGTGCATCAGCGTCGTGGTGTCCCCCGCGACGACGGCGCGTTCATCGGCGCGATGAAGGGCCTCGATGGCCGTGCTGTCCCGCGCGACATCGGCCACCGACGCGTCCGCAGTGCGGGAGGGCGGCGCGCACGGTCCGGCCAGCCCCGCGAGCAGGGCGACCACGAACGACGCGTGGCGGATCATCTGGGAACCCTCCCCGTCGTCGACCGCTCACCGGCGCGCTCGACACCAACGGCAATGGAGTCGATGTAGGCGAAGATGTCCGCGTGTCCCTGCGGCAACTGGCTACGCACGAAGTACAGCCCGATGTCGAGGGTGTGGTCGAGCCGGGGGTAGTATCGAAACGCGATGTTGGTCCGGCCCGCGGCGCGAGCGCGCTGTTGGAGCCGGCGCAGGGCGTCGATCGAGACCATCGCGTCCATGCCGCCCTGGAAGACGCCCACCGGGACGGTGAGCGTGGCCAGGTAGCTCCACAGCTCCTGATGGGCGAAGTGATCCGCGAACCAGCCGGCGGGCGTCGAAACGGCGGCGGCGGTTGCCGCCCATCGGTCCAGCAGCGCGAAGTTCTCGCGATCGATGGCGTCGAGGTACGGTCGCGTCAGGAACGACATCTCGTCCTCCGTGAAGAAGCCGTCCCCGTCGTGGTCGAAGGCCGAGAACGGGGTCGCCTGCAACCCCCGCCGGCGGTAGCCGGTAGGGTCGGCCTCGAATTCGGCGCGACTGATCCTGCCGTCGCCGTCCGCGTCGAACTTCAGGCGATAGCCGAGGAATGCGCCTCCGGTCATGATGTAGCGGAAGGTCCGCCGCATGTTCTCCTCGAGGACGGTGCGGTCGGGCGCATGCGCGCCGTCGCGCCTACGCATCGGCGCCACCGCGACGGCGGAGCAGCACGGCGAACAACGTCGAGAGCCCCAGCGACAGCAGCAGCGTCCCGGTCAGCGCGCCGCGCACCTGCGCGCCATCCTCGCCAAGTCGTCGCAGGGCCTCGACGTGCTGGGCGATGGCGGACGGGGCCGCACCGTTCGCCGCGAGTCGCGCGCGCTCGTAGGCGATGAGGTAGTCGTTCCAGTGCGGATTGATCCAGTGATGATAGGCCCACAGGAATGGGGCCGCGATCGGCAGCGACGCGAGACCGGCCACCAGCCCCGTGGCGATTCCCTGCGGGATCGTCAGCCGTCCGCCCTGACGGCGGCGCGTCTCGCGGATGGCCAGGAAGAGCGCCACGACGGGCAGCACCAGCGCCGTCTGGTCCGCCTTCTTGCCGGCGGCGATGTCGGTCGAATACCACCCCAACAGGTGCACGACCATGGTCCAGGCGCAGACGCCGACGCCCAGCATCGCGCCCCACCTCACGCCCGCCATCGCCAGCACGCGTCGCGCGTCATGCATGGGAGCCGCGACCTCCGTGCGCGTCGCGATCCGCGGTCCCGGATGCGGCGCGATGCCCCCTCATCGTCAGCCTCATCGCCGCGCGGGGAGCACCAGTCCGGACGGCCGCTTCCGGACGGGCACGATGATCCTGGCCGGCAGCAACATGGGGCTGCCGTCATGGGACAGGTACTCGAGGCGCGTCGGCGCCGTCTGCACGTAACCATGCTCCGCCATCCACCGGTACATCGCGAGTCCGTCGGTCCCCGCGTGCTGCACGTCGGTCTCGAGCACGGCGGCCTCCGTCGGCCCGAGCGCGACCAGGCGGTACGGCTTGGGCGGGCGAGCGAGGGACTGCCGGCCCTGCGCGGCCGACACGCGCACCCCGATCTGCCAGCGCAGGTCAGCGGGCCGTTCCACGGCATCGGGATCGAGCGGGTAGATGCCGAAGCACGCGCACACGGAGGTGAAGAGTCGATCGCGCACCGCCATCATCTCCGCGAAGAGGCGCGGATGCTGCGCGTAGCTTCCGGTCACGTCACGGATGAGTATCGTGCCACCGGACACCTGCTCGACGCGGATCTGCTCGTCCGGGACGCGCGCCGACTCCGGCGCCCGGGCCGCCTGCGCCGCTGACGCCTCGCTGCCCGCCGCGACCGCCAGCGCGACGAGCGTCGCGAACACGCCACCGTGCATCATGCGGTCCCCCGTCGCGACGCGCGGCGCCGCATGATGCCGAACGGGATCCCCTCGACATCCAGGATGACCGCCATCTCGTCCCCGTCGGGCAGCTGCTGCGGCGGCATGACGACCTTGGCGCCGAGGGTGGTGGCCTTCTTCACGTACCGCGCGACGTCGTCCACCTCGACGTAGAGCGTCACCATCGCGTTGCCCTCCGGGGGAGACGGCCAGATCCCGCCATCGATGCCGCCGTCGGCGTTCGTGTCGACTTCGCGATAGCCGAGCCGGTTGGCGGTGTGGACGCTCCAGCCGAACAGGGCCTGATAGAAGGCCGCGGCCTCGTCGGGCTTCTTGGCGAGGATCTGCCAGTGTGCAACGGGGTTTCCCATGGATGCTCCAGCTAGGGTTTCGTGGTGGTGACCGGCACCAGGCTGATCGAGAGCCGGTAGACATCGTCCTTGCGGTCACCGGTCGTGAGGAGCCGGATGACGTCCGTGCGACACCGGTCCATCAGCTCGATCGCCTGGTCGACGCGCCGCGAGTCGACCGCGATCGTCGTCTCGGCGCGGTCGCCAGGGCGGACATCGCCCCGCGCCGGCTGCGGGCGACCGTCGACGGCGTGCAACGCGGGCAGGCGAGCGGCGACGGCTTCGAGGAAGCCGTCGAGGCTCACCGGCACGACGGGCGAGATCGCCGTCCAGCTGCTGGCGCTCGTCATCTGCAGCAATCCGAAGCGCAGCAGGCGCTGGACGGCAACGTTGGTGTCGTCGACGGTGGAGCCCAGCACGCGCGCGATCCAGCGGCTGTCCGGCGTGAACGCGTCGAGCCGGGTGAGTTCGAGGATCGCGAAGTGCCGCCAATCCGACAGCAGCGTGGAGAGCTCGCGTCCCAGCCGTTCGAGGCGCGCCGGAGCGGACGCCGCGTGGCGACGCTGCGTGCGCTCCGCCACAATGAACCGGTCCCGGGCCGAGTCGGGCAGGCGCAGCTTCTCGCTGAAGCGCGCGATCGTGCGCACCGCCAGCGGGCGGCGGCCGCGCAGGATCTGCGAGAGCGTCGAATGATCGGTCCCCAGCTGTCGCGCGAACGCGCGCAGCGAATAGCGCGGGTTCCGCGCGCATCGAGCCGCGAGCGTCTCCCGGAGAAACGCCCGCATGTCGCCGCTGTGCTCGAGAATGTCCGGATCGATGGCGCCGGTCATGCGTGCCTGCCCGCAGTGAAGGTCGCCCGATGATAGGCGCCCGGTCGTGGCGCCACAACGACGCGGCGGCGCCAGTGGGGCAGCGCGGTGCCCCGCACCGGCCGGGGCACCCGCGTGCCCCACTCCGCGCCCTGCGACGATTGCCGCGACGCACACGAGGCGCTACGCATTGCACATGCTCCACGACCTCCCGATCGCAGCGGCGCACGCGGCGCTCGCCGCCGCACTGCTCGTGCTGCCGCCGACGGCACCCCGCGCACGCGCCCAGGCACCGGCCGCCCCGCTGCAGGACTCGACGCTCGACAACCTGCGTCACGCCGCGGACTACCGGACGGCGGCACCAGGCACGATCGACGACATCGTCCGCGTCGGTGACGGTCCGGTGGACGTCGTGCTGATTCCCGGCTGGGGCTTCTCCGCCGACGTGTTCGCCGGGTTCATGAAGGCGAACGCGCACCGGTACCGGATGGTCGCCCTCACCGTGCCGGGCTTCGGTCGCACGGCCGCGCCGCCGATGCCACCGACGGGCACGAGCTACGCGGAGCAGACCTGGACGCGCGCCGCGGAGGAAGGAATCGCCCGGACGATTCGTGCCGAAGGACTCCGGCATCCGGTGGTCGTCGGCCACTTCCTCGTCGGAACCCAGCTGGCGCTCCGGCTCGCCCTGGACCATCCCGACCTGGTCGGTGGCGTGGTCATCGTCGGAGGAGAACCCGTGCGATACACGCCCTCCAGGCGCGACACCACGGGCCGGACCCCGGCGACGATGGACGAACGCGTGCGCGGCGTCGACGCGTACCTCGCGCCGCGCTGGTTCCGGACCGTGACGCGTGCGACATGGAACGCGCGCAACTACGCCGCCGCGCAATACTCGCGGGACGCCGCGACGGCCGCGGCGCTGTGGCGCCGATCCGCCGACGTGCCGCTCCCCGTGATGGTGCGCTACCTCTGCGAATATCTCGCCTCCGACCTTCGCACCGAGTATTCCCGCCTCACGAGGCCCGTCACGGCGCTGCTGCCGGATTTCAATGCGACGGTGCTCGCCGACTCGACCCAGTCCTACGCCACGCCGTTCTTCCTTGACGCGTGGAACGGCGCGACCGAGGCGAACCCGCGCATTCGCCTCAGCGTCGCCCGGGGCTCGCACCTGTTCGTCACCATCGATCAGCCCGACATCGTCCGTGACGCGATCGACCGCATGGCGGCGGGGGCCCCGTGACCTCGACATCGCTCCCCCTGCTCTTCGGGCGTACCGTGTTTCACCACTGGGACCACCACTGGTTCGCATGGACGCCCGGCCACCCCGACCACGAGTCGTTCGAGGTGATGAGCATCGAATCGCCCGGTGCGGCCGGCCGGCCGCTGGTCTGGGCCTTCTTCACGGAGCGCACGACACCGAAACGTCAGGTGCACTACGTCAACCGCGCCGACCTCGCCGCGACGTGGGGCGGCGCGGGTGCACACTTCCGCGAGATGCACTACGTGGCGTCGGGAGCGTTCGGCGCCCCGCGGGGCCTCGATCTCGCGTTCGCCGACGGGAACGGCGACGCGGTTGATTGGCGTCTTCGCGTCGATCCGCACGATCACCTCGAGGCTGCGGGGCTGACCGACCAGCGCGGTCACGAGGCCTCGCGGTTCCTCCTCCTCTTCTTCCGGCGACTCGGCGTTCGCACCGCAGACTCGCGACTCTCCGTTGGCGGGCGCACGGTCGGCGTGACTGGCACGGGCACCGAACCGTTCGTCGCCGCGTACAGCTTCGACATCCTCGTGGCATCGATCCTGTGCGGTCACTGGGAGGTCCGGGAGGAGGCGGACGCGCTGGTCCGCGGCGGATCCGATCGATTCACGTGGGACGGCACCGCCCGGTTGCGGGGTCGCCTGCCCGGATTCGCGCAGGCGGCCGCCGTCGAGTACGACGGCGCCCGTGGCCTGCGTGAGGTGGCGCATCACTGCATCGGGCACACCTTCCGTCTCGCGTTCTCGCCGCCGGTGCCCTGGTCGGGCGCGTTCGATGCCCGCCACGTGGGTCGCTTCGCCGCCCATCTCGACGCCGTCGAGGAGGTCCTCGTCGGAGATGCGGCCGCGTGGGATGCCGACACCCTGCTCCTCCGGCCGACCAGTCCGGCCTGGGCGGCCGCCTCGGTGCTGCAGTGGCGCGTCGGCGAGCGAGAGCAGGGGCGATACGTGGTCCGGATCTCGCGCGGCGACCCCGACATCGGGTAACCAACCTGTGGAGCCCACGGTGCAGCTCACCTACGCGATCATCTACGTGACGGAGATGGCGCGCTCCGTCGCCTTCTATCGGGACGCGCTGGGCCTGCCCGTTGCGTTCGAGTCTGCCGAGTGGTCGGAGTTCGCGACGGAAGGCGCGCGCCTCGCGCTGCACCTGGCCGCAGCCGCCGAACGCGGGCGAGCGAGCGACGCCCCCATGCGCGCCGGCAGGTGCGTGCCCGGCTTTCGCGTGGCCGACCTCACGGCGCTGCACGCGCGCCTGACGGCGGGCGGTGCACGATGCCTGCGGGCACCCGAGCTGGTCTTCGGCCGGCGCATCGCGCACTACGCCGACCCGGACGGCGCCGTCGTCGCCGTGAGCGAAGGGTAGCCCCTTCAGGTGCACCCGTCAGACGCGAGGAGCCATGCGAAGCACGCGTCGCTGCCTCCCGCCGGTCATCTCCCGGGCACGATGCACGACCGTCCCCCCGCCGCACCCCCACCGCCGATGCCGATAGCCCTGCGCGTTGCACCCTACCTTCCCGTCGCTGATGTCGCGGCCACGGTGCGCTTCTACCGCGAGACCCTCGGATTCGTGGTGACATACGAGGCAGGGGCTCCGCCGGAATTTGCCATCGTCGCGCGTGACGGCTGCGCGGTGATGCTTCGTCGCGTTGCTGATCCCGGGCGCATCGTGCCCGTTGAGGCGCAGGGGGGCACGTGGGACGCCTTCTTCTGGGTCGATGACGCCACCGGACTGCACGCAGCCCTCGCGCAGCGTGGAGCCAGGACCGTGTATGGCCCCGTGGTGCAATCGTACTACAACATGCTCGAGTTTGCGATCCGCGACCCAGACGGCCACGTGCTCGGCTTCGGCCAGGCGCTCTGATCCACCGGAGTCCGGTCCTCGATCCCCGCCTCACATTGACGCCGCCGTCCGCCCTGCCCATCGGGTACGTCGTCGCCTGCTGAACCATCCAGTGGAGCCGCACATGTCGACAGAAGACCACGTACCCATGATGTCCCGGCTGCGATCCCTCGTCGGCTTCACGGCCGGCGGAGTGATGGTCGCCAGCGGCCTCGCGCACTCCGTCTTGGGGTGGCCAGCAGTGCAGGCGGCGCTACGCAACGCGGACGCCCCGGCCGTCGCCGGGCTGGCCGTGCCGTGGCATTTCGCCGGCGTCGCCATGGTGACGCTGGGTGCCCTCGCGGTGCTGTGCGTTCTCAGGGCGGTCCGGGGAGAGGCGGCGCTGTTGATGCCCGTTCGCGTGGTCGCGATCGCGTACCTGCTGTTCGGAGCCGCGGGGCTCGTCCTGATCAGGCCCGACCCCACCTTCCTCCTGTTCCTCGTTCCCGGCGCCATGCTCCTGTTCACGTCGCGCTGAGCGCGCCTCGCGCACCCCGCTCCATGTTTCGCAGCGCGTTGCTTCGTTCGAGGCGACCGGGTTGGGCGTTGCCGCGCATCGTCATCGCGATGATCGGCGCCACCTCCGCTTGCCTGATGCGGCCGAGCGATTGCCACGCGCAGGTGGCGCCACCGGCGGTGGCCTATCTGTACATCATGGGCAAGGACACGATCGCCACCGAGACGATAGCCCAAGCGTCCAATGGCGTCGCCGGCGTGCTGCGCTACCGGAGTCAGCCGCGCATCGAATGGCGGCAGGAGGGCGCGGGCCACGAACTCGGCACCCTGTCCCTGACGATGTTTGCCGCGGACGCGCCCGCCGGTGCCGCACCGACGCAGCGCGTGCGCCTGCGCCTCGTCGGCGACAGCGCCATGGCCGAGATGCGCGCGGGATCCGTCGCCACGACGCGCGCCTTTCCCACCATAGCCGGTGCCCTGCCGCTGCTCGATGCCTCGGTGTTGCAGGAAGTCCTGCTCGCTCGCCTCACGGCGATGCGGAGCCAGTCGTCCATGGCGCTGTTCCTCATGCAGGGCGCGCAAACGATCACCGCGGCCGTGGCGCAGGCGGGCGACACCCTGCGCGTGGTGGTGGCCGGCAACGAGGTGCGGGCCGTGTTCGATGCGGCGGACGGCATGCCGTCGCGCATCACGACCTCGCGGAACCTGCGGGTGGTGCGCGCAAGCGGTGCGGTGGCGCTCCCCGCGATGTCCGCACCGATGCCCGGCTACGATGCTCCCGCTGGTGCTCCCTATGCCGCGGAACACGTGCGCATTCCGACGGGACGCGGTTACGACCTCGCGGCGACGCTCACCAGGCCGCACGGCGTGTCGAAGATGCCGGTGGTGATCACCATCAGCGGCAGCGGGCCGCAGGAGCGCGATTCGCGCCTGGCCATCCTGCCGGGCTACGCGATCTTCCGCGAGATCGCCGATACGCTCGGCCGGCGCGGCATCGCCGTCTTGCGCTTCGACGATCGCGGCGTGGGCGGTTCGGGTGGCCTCGAGACGGCGTCCACGATGACGACGGCTGGCTTCGCTGACGATGTGCGCGCGATCGTCGTCTGGCTTCGCGCACGCACCGATCTCGACGGCGCGCGCATCGCGCTGGCCGGCCACAGCGAGGGGGGCGTGATCGCCCCGATGGTGGCGTCAACCGATCCCGGCATCAAGGCAATCGTGCTGCTCGCAGGCCCGGCGTACACGGGCCTGCGGGTCTCGTTGTTCCAGAACCGGCAGTCGGTGGACGCGACGCCTGGGCTCACGCGGGCGCAGCGCGATCCGATCTTGGCCAGCGTGCCATCACGACTCGATTCCGCCGGAAAGGCCAACGCCTGGCTCGGCTTCTGGCTCACGCACGACCCGGTGGCGCTCGCGAAGACGGTGCGGCAGCCGATGCTGGTGCTGCAGGGACTCACCGATGCGCAGGTCACGCCCGAACAGGCCGACACGCTGGCCGCGGCCTTTCGGGCCGGAGGCAACACGACGGTGACCGTACGGACCTTCGCGGCCACCAACCATCTCTTCCTCGACGATCCGTCCGGCGATCCTGCCGGCTGCGCGTCGCTCAGGAACGCGCACGTGCGGCCCGAGGTGCTGGGCGCCATGGCCGACTGGCTCGCCAAGACCCTTCGCTAGGCGTGCGCGTCGTGCATCGTCTCGCGCTCCATGTCAGCCGCGCTACGGCTGGACCGCCGGGGCCTGCAGGTGCGCGCCGAACCACCGCTGGTACCGGTCCAGCCGGTCCACGAGGAAGTTCGGCATCGTCAGCCCGTGGAACTGGTTCGGGTAGATCACCATCTCCGCCTCGACCCCGTTGACCTTGAGCGCCTGGTACATCTGTTCGGTCCCCGACGTCGGCACGTTGAAGTCGCGGTCACCGGACATGTACAGCGTCGGCGTCTTGATCTTGTCCGCCTTGAAGAACGGGTAGCTGAGCTTCATCCACAGCTGCGGGTTCTTCCACGGGCTCCCCAGCTCGTTCTCGTACTGCACGATGTACTGATCGGTGCCCCACATCGAGAGCTGGAGCGCGCTCCCCGCGCCGCTCGACGCCGCCTTGAACCGCGGATCCGTGGCCGTCACGTAGTCGGTCAGGATGCCGCCGTAGCTCCACCCGCCGATCCCGAGCCGCGCCGGGTCGGCCACGCCCATCTTCACCACCTCGTCGGCCACGCCGAGGATGTCCACGACTTCCTTGTTGCCCCAGTCGGCGTAGATCGCGCGCTGCCAGGCGTGCCCGCGGCCGTCCGACCCGCGGTAGTTCACCCCCACCACCGCGAACCCGCGCGCCGCGAGCACCTGCCGCGTGAAGTCGAACCCGAACCCGTCCTGCGCCTTCGGGCCCCCGTGGATCCACAGGATCGTCGGCAGCCCCCGCGCCAGCGCCTTGCCCGGCGGACGGATCAGCATCGAGTGCGTCTCCGCGCCGTCCTTCCCCTTGCTCGTGAGCCCCTCGACGTTCCCCAGCTCGATCGTCGCGATGAACGCGTCATTGTGGTGCGTGAGCCGCCGCAGCGCGCCGTTCTCGAGGGCGTACACCTCCGACGGCGTCGCGGGATCGGTGGCGAGCACCGCCCAGCGGCCGCGCGGCCCCGGCGCGAGCTGCGTCACCTCGTTGCGCTCGCGCGTCACGCGCGTGACCGCGCCCGTCTGCGCGTCCACGCGCGCCACGTACTGCTCGCGGTCGTCGGTCACGAGCAGCTGGATCGCGCGACCGTCCTCGGTCCACGAGGGCTGCGACACGCCGCGATCGAGCGCGGCGGTGAGCACGCGCGGCGCGCCGCCCTCCACCGGCACCACCGCGAGCCGGTACTGGTCGTACGCGAGCGACCCCACGTCGGTCCCGACCATGAACGCGATCGAGCGCGCGTCGGGGCTCCACGACAGCCGCCCGCCGATGTTGTCGCGCCCGTCGAACGTGGTCAGCTGGCGCGGCGTGGCCCCGGCGCGCGCCTCGATCACGAACAGGTCCGTCTGGTCGAGGCGGTCCGCGTCGGGCCGCCGGTTCGACTGGAACAGGATCTGGGTCCCGTCCGGCGACCACGACGGCCGCTCGTCGTCGAAGTCGCCGCGCGTCAGCGTGTCGAGCGCGCCGGACGCGATGTCGTACAGGTAGAGGTGATTCCGGCGGTGGCCCAAGTACCCCTCGATGTCGCGCTTGAAGCGCAGCCGGTCCACCACGATCGGCTTGGGTGGCGCCTTCTTCGTCGTGTCCGCCTCGTCGGGATCGGGGTCGAGCAGCCCGAACACGAACTTCTTCCCGTCCGGGCTCCACGCGTATTCGCCGATCCCGCCCTTGATGCTCGTGAGCTTGACCGCCTCGCCGCCGGCCCGGTCGAGTAGCCACACCTGCGCTCCCTTGGCCCCCTGCCGCGCCGAGGTGAACGCGAGCTGCTTGCCGTCCGGGCTCCAGCGCGGCCGCGACTCGTTCTCGTTCGTCGCCGTCATGCGGATCCGGCGCGTGCCGTCCCACGACACCATCCAGACGTCGGTGTCCGACTTGTTCGACGCCGAGTCCA
Source organism: Gemmatimonadota bacterium (assembly GCA_016200495.1). Taxonomy (GTDB): domain Bacteria; phylum Gemmatimonadota; class Gemmatimonadetes; order Gemmatimonadales; family Gemmatimonadaceae; genus JACPPC01. The sequence continues at coordinate 4,552 of JACQES010000051.1, read as the reverse complement.
CCGTGGACACCACGTACGCCACCCACTCGCCGTCAGGCGAGACCTGCGGGTCGCTCACTCCCTTGAGGCGGTACACGTCGCTCGGCTGCAGCGGCCGGCGCGGCGCCTGGGCGTGGCCGCTCGCGGGCGCACCCGCAAGCAGCGCGATGAGGAGGGCCGCCGCGGGCGACCAGGGCATCGAACGACGGACGCAGGGCATCATGCGTGGGGGTTCCCGTCTTGAGGGGGTGGGGCCGGCGCGCCCATCACAGGCCGGCCGGTCGAGCGGTCGCTACACCGTCGCGCCCGCGAGCTCCTGGATCTTCACGCCGCGCTCGGCCAGCGCCGCCACGTACGCCTCGGCGGGCATCGCCTCGTCGGGCGTCGTCACGCCGTGCGCGGTCACCTGCTTCGTCGCCTGGAACAAGCCCGTGATCGCCAGCGAGTAGCCGGTGCAGCGCATCATCGCGCTGACCCCGTGCGTGGCGTCGTGCCGGTCGATCAGCTCGCGCGCCCACGCGGCCTTCACGCCGTTCTTCTTCCCTTCCACCACCACGCGGAGCGCCACGAGGTCGGGCGAGTTCGGCTTGGTGAGGCGCGGCCCCACGGTGGCCACGAACACGTCGCGCGGCGCCACCTGCGTGCCGTCCTTGGTGGTCACCGCCTCGAGGTCGAGCAGCCCCAGCGTGCGCATCGCTTCCATGATGGCCGCGTGCCCGGGGTAGCGGAGCGTCTTGTACTCCATCACCGGGATCTTCCCCTCGTAGCGGAACGCCATCGTCGAGAGCCCGCCCGCGGTGTGGAACGCCTCGAGCGTGCCCACCGGCGCCGGGAAGTCCACCGACACGCGCTCGGAGAGCGCCGTCACCTGCGTGCGCTTGCCGCCGCGCAGCACCCACGAGAGTGTCGTGTAGTAGTCGAGCACCCCCTCGAGCGAGTACACGATCTGGTAGTTGAGCGGCGGCTCCGGATGCTGCGGCAGCCCGCCCACGAAGATCCGCACCGCGTCCACCGTCTCCATCGCCTCGATCCCCTGCTGCGCGAGGATGTTCACCATCCCCGGCGCCACGCCGCAGTCCGGCATGATCGAGAGCCCCTTCCGCTTGGCTTCCTCGTGGAGCTTCTTCTGCTGGAAGACGATCTCGGTGTTCCCCCCGAGGTCGCTGAAGTGGACCCCCGCTTCGACCGCCGCCCGCGCGAGGTCGAGGTTGAAGTAGTACGGAATCGCCGACATCACCGCCGCCGCGCCGCGCATCGCGGCGAGCACGGCCGCCTGGTCGCGCACGTCGAGCGCCAGCGTCTTGAGCCGGCCCCCCAGGTACGGAGCCAGGAAGGGCGGCAGGTGATCGAGGGCCTTGTCGGCCAGGACGACTTCGCTGACCTCGGGACGCTGCAGGAGGTCGAAGGCACAGGCGGAGCCCTGGAGGCCCGCGCCGAGAACGAGCATGCGCATGACGGAACTCGTGGAGTGGGAAGCGGTCGCGTGGAGCCCGGGAAAGTTACCCCGCTGGCGGGGGTCTCGGCCGCCGCACGTCAGGGGTGCGGCGCCCGGATCGTACCCCACAAGGTCACAAACATTTGCTCCATTTCGCACCGTTGTTGCCCACGATTGCTCACTGTGGCCACCTTACGCCGTCACCGTCCCCCTACGCGACGCGCCATGCACGCCGACGACCTCCGCCGCCTCTACGACTACCACTACTGGGCCAATCGCGCGCAGCTCGCGGTCGTCGCCCAGCTCACTTCCGACCAGTTCACCCGGGACGTCTCGGGCAGCTACGGCTCCGTGCGCAACACGCTCGTGCACATGCTGAGCGCCGAAGCGGGCTGGCTGGAACGATGCGGCGGTCCGGCGCGCGGACCCAAGTTCGAGCCGCACCAGTTCCCCACCGTCTCCGCGCTCGTCGAGCGGTGGACGACGTCCGAGGCGCAGGTGCGCGCCTTCCTCGCGCCGCTCACCGACGCCGACACCGCCCGCGTCATCGAGTTCTCGCTCGGCGGCCCCACGCAGCGGGGCGCCCTGGGCGACCTCATGGCGCAGGGGGCGCTGCACGGCATCCACCATCGCGGGCAGGTCGCGCTCCTCCTGCGCGCGCTCGGCGTCGTGCCCGGCAACACCGACTACGTGCTGTTCGCCGTGGCGTGAGCGTGGCCCCCGCGCTGCGCCTCGAGCGCCTGTCCGCTGGGAGCGAGGCGGCGCTCCTCGCGCACGCGCGCACCCTCATGGCCGAATACGGCGCCATGCCGCACATCGACGGGCGCTGGATGACCGTGGCGCAGGACGTCGCGCGGCTGCCCGTGCCGTTCCTGCCGCCTACGGGGTGCTTCCTCGTCGCCTTCCTCGATGACGAGCCCGTGGGGTGCGGCGGCGTGATCGCGCTCGACCCGCCCGCCATCTGCGAGCTCAAGCGCGTCTACGTGCGCCCCGCCGCGCGCGGTCACCACGTGGGCGCCGAGCTCACGCAGGCGCTCATGCGCGAGGCCGTGGCCCTCGGCTTCACCACCATGCGCCTCGACACGGCGCCCGAGCTCCTGGCGGCGCAGCGGATGTACGAGGGGTTCGGCTTCCACCGCATTCCGCGCTACAAGCCCGACCAGATTCCCGACACGTTCTGCTACGAGCGCGCGCTTGACCCTGCCGACCACGCTTGAGGTGATGCGCACGGACTGTCTCGCCCTCATCGGCTCGGCCTGACGCCATGCGCCTCGCCTGCCTCGCTCTCGCCGGCTCGGCCTGACGCCATGCGCCTCGCCTGCCTCGCCCTCGCCGCCGCGGCCAGCCTCGCGCGATCCCAGGACGCCCCACGCGGCTCCGCGGGCCACAACGCGCCGCGCCACGCGAACGCGCCGGTCATCGTCATGCTCTCCATCGACGGCTTCCGGTCCGACTACCTCGACCGCTTCCCCGCGCCCAACTTCGCGCGCCTGCTCGCCCATGGCGTCCGCGCCGAGGGGCTCGTGCCCGCGTATCCGTCCAAGACCTTTCCCAACCACTACACGCTGGTCACCGGGCTCTACACCGAGCACCACGGCCTCGTCGCCAACCGCTACTGGGATCCCGAGCGCAACGCGGGCTACGGCATGGCCGACTCGAGCGCCGTACGCGACGGCTCCTGGTACCTGGGCGAGCCCGTGTGGGTGACGGCCGAGCGGCAGGGGATGGTGGCCGCGTCGTACTTCTGGCCCGGCTCCGAGGCCGCCATCGGTGGCATCCGCCCCTCGCGCACCAAGGCGTACGACGGCAAGGTGCCGATCGGCGAGCGCGTGGACACGGTGCTCGCCTGGCTCGACCTGCCGGCGGAGGCGCGCCCGCACCTCGTCACGATGTACTTCAGCACCACCGACGACACGGGGCACCGCTACGGCCCCGACGCCGCGCAGACGGGCGCCGCGGTGCGCATGGTGGACGCCGCGCTCGGCCGCCTGCTCGACGGGCTCGAGCGCCTCGACGCGGGGCCCGGCGGCGTCGAGCTGCTCATCGTCGCCGATCACGGCATGGCCTGGTCCGAGCGCGCGCAGTACGTCGAACTCGACACGGTGATCGACCTCGCGGGGGTGCGCATTCCCGACAGCGGGCCGGGCGCGGTGCTGTTCGTCGCCGGCGGCCGCGACCGCGCCGTCGTGCTCCGCGATTCGATCAACCGCCGCATGGCGCACGGACGCGCGTACCTCCGCGCCGACGTGCCCGCCGAGCTGCACTACCGCGAGAGCCCGCGCATCGGCGATCTCGTGCTGGTGATGGACCTGCCGTGGCAGGTCGGCACGGCGCAGTTCGCGCCGCGACGCTCGGGCGCCACGCACGGCTGGGCGCCGTCCAATCCCGAGATGCGTGCGGTGTTCGTGAGCTGGCGCCCCTCGGCGGCGGGTCCGCGCCGCACGGGCATCGTGCAGAACGTGGACGTGGCCTGCTACATCACCGAGCGGCTCGGCCTCGCCCCGGCGCCCCTCACCGACGGCGTGCCCGGGCGCCTCGCACGGCAGCTGCGCGAGGCGACGCCGTAGCGCGCGCCGCGCTCAGCTCACCGGCGCCTTCGACGTCAGCCGCTTCACGATCCGGTACGTGAACTCGAGCCCGTCGTACCACCCCTTCTGCGGGATCCGCTCGTTCATCCCGTGCGCGAAGGTCTCCTTGTAGAAGAACCCGCTCACGCCGTACACCGGCATCCCGACGTTGCGCAGGTACGCGCCGTCGGTCGCCCCCGTGCTCATCGTCGGGATCACCGGCACGCCGGGCCACATCTCCTTCGTCACCGCCTCGAGCTCCGCCATGAGGGGCGCCGGGATGATCGACGGCGGTGAGCTGCGCGCCTCCATCTGCGGCGTCACCGCCACCTTGGGATTGCCGATCACGCGCACGAGGGTCGCGCGCACCGAATCGGGCGGGTCGGTGGGGAGCATGCGGCAGTTCACGTTGGCCCGCGCGCGCTGCGGCAGCGCGTTGGGGGCATGCCCGCCCTCGAGCATCGTCGCCACGCAGGTCGTGCGCAGCTGCGAGTTGTACGCCTTGTCGCTCGACAGCGTCGCGATCGCCCGTGCGTCGCGGGGGTTCCGCGCCAGCGCGCGCATCGCCTCG
>JACQES010000404.1 GCA_016200495.1 Gemmatimonadota bacterium | reverse complement strand
GCTCCTCACGCGCGAGCCCTTCGCGATCAACATGGACGCCGTGCTCGAGAAGGCCGGAGCCGTCGGCGTCGCGATGGAACTGAACGCCGACCCGCACCGCCTGGACCTGGACTGGCGCACGCTGCGCGCCGCCAAGCGCCATGGCGCGCGCATCGAGATCGGCCCCGACGCGCACGCCGTCGCCGGCCTCGACAACGCCGAGCTCGGCGTCAGCATGGCGCGCAAGGGGTGGCTCGCCGCGAGCGACGTCCTCAACGCGCTCCCGCTCGAGCAGTTCCTCGGCGTCGTCCGTGCCCGCCGCGCGACGCCGCGCCGCACCCCCGCGTCCACGAGCGCCGTCGCCAGTGGCCGGTAAGGGCGGCGGCAAGGGTGGCCCGCGCCAGCCGCTCGCGCGCGTGCGCCCGGGCAAGGCGGCGGCCAAGGGCGCGTCGAACTTCGGCATGAAGGGGACGAAGCCGAAGGCGGCGTCCGCGAAGGGTGGCCGCCCCAGCGGCGCGCCCTCGTCATCGCGTGGTGCGAAGGCCGGGCCCATCACGAAGGTCGCCGCGCGTGGTGCAACGCGCGGCACCGCTGCGACGCGCAAGCCGAAGCGCATCGCCAAGGACCAGCTCCCCGCGCACGCCGCCGAGATCTACCGGCGCCTGGTCGCCGAATACCCCGACGCGCACTGCGAGCTCGACTTCCGCACGCCGTTCGAGCTGCTCGCCGCGACGATCCTTTCCGCGCAGTGCACCGACAAGCGCGTCAACATGACGACGCCGGCGCTCTTCGCGAAGTATCCCGATGCCGCCGCGCTCGCCGTCGCGAAGCAGGAGGACGTCGAGGCGATCATCAAGTCCACCGGCTTCTTCCGCGCCAAGGCGAAGAACCTGATCGCGATGGCCGGTGACCTCGTGGACCAGCTCGGCGGCCAGGTCCCCGCCGACATGGACGCGCTCGTGAAGCTCGCCGGCGTCGGCCGCAAGACCGCCAACGTCCTGCTCGGCAACGCGTTCAACATCAACGTGGGCGTCGTCGTGGACACGCACGTCGCGCGCCTCGCCGCGCGGCTGGGCCTCACCGCCGAGACCGACCCCATCAAGATCGAGCAGGCGCTGATGCCGCTCTTCCCGAGGGATTCATGGACGATGCTGTCGCACCTCCTCATCTGGCACGGCCGGCGCACCTGCGACGCGAAGAAACCACGGTGCGCGGCCTGCACGCTCGCGGACCTCTGCCCGAGCGCGGCGTGAGCGTCGCAGCGATGCGGCGCGCGACGATCGTGCTCGCGTGCTCGGCGGTCGCGCTCGCGAGCGCCTCGGCGCAACCGCGCCGCGCCGCCACCCCCGCCGCCTACGTCCCCCTCGCCGGCAGCTGGGAGTCGCGTCCCGCCGCGCAGCTCGGCCTCGATCAGGCCCGGCTCGATTCCGCCGTCGCCTTCGCCATCGCCAACGAGACGAAGGCGCCGCGCGACCAGTTCGAGTCCAACTCCATCGGCTTCTCGCGCGAGCCCTATGGCGAGCCACTGGGCCCATTCGCCACGCGCGGGCCGATGTCCGGCGTCGTCATCCGTCACGGCTACGTCGCCGCCACGTGGGGCGACCCCACCGCGGTCGAGATGACGCACTCCGTCACCAAGTCGCTGCTGTCGTCCGTCGTCGGCCTCGCCGTTGCCAAGGGACTCATCCGCTCGGTCAACGACACCGTGCGCCCCTACATCGGCCCGGTGTACGCGCTGAACGCGGCTCCGGCCCCGGGCAGCGGCACCGGCGGCGCCTTCCTCGACCTCTTCTCGTCGCCGCACAACCGCACCATCACCTGGAACCACCTGCTCCAGCAGAATTCCGACTGGGAAGGCACGCTCTGGGACAAGCCCGACTGGGCCGATCGCCCCGAGGGCGCCGCCGACACGTGGCGCACGCGCGCGCGCAACGCACCGGGCACGGTGTACAAGTACAACGACGTGCGCGTCAATGCGCTGGCACTCGCCGCCCTCATGGTCTGGCGCCGCCCGCTCCCCGACGTCGCGAAGGAGCTGATCATGGACCCGATCGGCGCCTCGCCCACCTGGCGCTGGTACGGCTACCGCAACTCGTGGGTCCTGCTCGACGGCAAGGCCGTGCAGTCGGTGAGCGGCGGCGGCCACTGGGGCGGCGGCCTCTACATCTCCGCGTGGGACATGGCGCGCTTCGGTCTCCTCTCGCTGCGCAAGGGCAAGTGGGGCGACCGTGAGGTGCTCCCCGCGTCCTGGGTCGAGTACGCCACCACGCCGAGCAAGCCGAACGCCGGCTACGGCATCATGAACTGGTTCCTCAACGTCGACGGCAAGCTGCTCCCGTCGGCGCCGCGCACCGCCTTCGTGCACCTCGGCAACGGCACCAACGCCATCGTCGTCGATCCGGAACACGACCTCGTGATCGTGGTACGGTGGATCAGCAACAACCAGCTCGACGGCGTGGTCAAGCGCGTCATCGCCGCGGTCACGCCCTAGTCCCGCCCGCCCTCACTTCCTCCGGTCGCGCGCGCCTCGCGCGCCGCCGGACCCGCCCCGTCCGCATGCGCCGCTCCCACGCCCTCGTCACGACGCTCGTCAGCCTTGTCGCCGCCGCCTGCGCCTCGGCCCCGCCGCCGCCGGAGCCCGTGCCGGCCCCCGTCGTCGCCTCGGGCACCATCACCGACGGCTGCCCCGGCATCGTGGCCGAGTTCCTCGCGAAGCCGGACTCGACGCCCGTCACCAAGGTGCCCGAGCCGATCAAGATGGACCCGCGCCCGTTCCGGCCCCCGTATCCGCAGGACCTGCTCGCCAAGGGCAAGGCCGAGTTCAAGGCGACGGTCCTCGTCGACACGCTCGGCAAGGCGGACATGAAGACCTTCAAGATCCTCGTGTCCACGCACAAGTGGTTCAACAACCAGGCCGTGAACGCGATCGCGAAGTGGAAGTTCCGCCCCGCCGAGATCAACGGCTGCAAGGTGCCGCGGAACTACCTCTTCAGCGCGACGATGGGGTCGTAGGCGCCGCTACCGCGCCAGCGCCTTCTGCCGCTGCTTCGTCTCGCGGTCGAGCCGCCCGCACACCAGGTCGCACAGCTTGAGCACGTCGCCATCGGCGAGCGCGTAGTAGCTGAACAGCCCGTCCTTCCGCCGCGAGACGACCCCCGCGGCGTGCAGCACCTGCAGGTGCTTCGACAGGTTGGCCTGGCCGAGGCCCGTCGCCTCCACCAGCTCGCTCACCGACAGCTCCCCCGATCGCAGCGCGTACAGCACCTGGAGGCGCGCCGGCTCGGCGAACGCCTTGAACCGGTCGGCCACGATCGCGAGCAGTGCGGGGGTCATGCGGGCAGGGGGCATCAGCGCGGCCTCCGGGCAGTGGATGCGTGTATCGGAATGTATCGGTACAGGCATGGAGCGCCACCGGCCTAGCGGTGCGCGGGGGTGCAGTGGAACCACCCGAGGCGCCCGAGGATCCGTTCCAGCGGGCAGAACCCCGTGAGGCTCGACTGCACGAGGTTGAACCCGACGAAGGCGGTGAAGGCGAACCACGCCGGGTGCACCCACGTCCCGAGCGCGACCGACGCGAGCACGAAGGCGCCGGCGAACCGGCGGATGACGGCATCAGGACACATGGTCCACCACCAGGGGAAGGAGGGGATCGGCGCCGGGCGCGTCCGGATCGGCCGCGGGCGCCTCGCGACGGGCCAGCTCCCAGTAGAGGAGCGGCACCACCACCATCGTGAGCAGGGTCGCCACCACCGCGCCGCTCATCAGCGCGACGGCGAGGCCCTGGAAGATCGGGTCCAGCACCATCACCAGCCCGCCCACCACCACCGCCGCCGCGGTGAGCGCGATCGGGCGGAACCGCACCGCGCCCGCCTCCAGCACCGCGTCGCGCAGCGACCGCCCGCGCGCCTCGGCCAGCTGGATGAAGTCCACGAGCAGGATCGAGTTCCGCACGATGATCCCGGCCAGCGCGATCATCCCGATCATCGACGTCGCCGTGAAGAACGCCCCCGAGAGCGCGTGCGCCGGCAGGATGCCGATCAGCGTGAGCGGAATCGGCGCCATGATCACCAGCGGCACCGTGAACGATTCGAACCACCCCACCACCAGCACGTAGATCAGCACCAGCACCACCGCGAACGCGATCCCGAGGTCGCGGAACACCTCGATCGTCACCTGCCACTCGCCGTCCCACTTGAGCGCAAGCTCGTCGGTCCGCGCGGGCTGCACCGCGTTGTACCGCGCGATGCGCGCGCCCCGCACGCGCAGGGTGTCGAGCACGCGGTTCATCTCGAGGATCGCGTACACCGGCGCCTCGACGCGCCCCGCCACGTCCCCCGTCACGTAGATTACCGGCCGCTGGTTGCGCCGCATCCGCACGTCCTCGCGCGGCCGCGACACCACGCGCACGAACGCGCCGAGCGGCTGCGGGCCCGTCGCCGTCGCCACCGGGATCGCGAGCAGCGCCTCGCGCGACGAGCGGCGGTCCACGCCGAGCCGCGCCGCCACCGTCAGCGGTTCGCGCGCCCCCGACGACGCCGCCACCACCGCCGGCGGTCCCGAGAGCGCCAGCACGAGCGTCTGCGCCACCTGCTCGACCCCCGCACCCGCGGCGGCCGCGCGCACGCGGTCCACCTGGTACGCGTCCGTCGCCTGCGGCGCGACCACGGTCCAGTCCACGTCCACCACCCCCGGCGCTGCGTCGAACACGCGCTTCACCGCGCGCGCCGCCTCGAGCCGCACGCTGTCGTCGGGGGCGTAGATCTCCGCCACGAGCGTCGAGAGCACCGGCGGGCCCGGCGGGATCTCCGCCACCTTGGCCGACGCGCCGTGCCGCCGCGCGATCGAGTCGATCGCGGGACGCACCGCCACCGCGATCGCGTGGCTCTGCCGCGACCGCTCCCCCTTGGGCGCGAGGTTCACCTGCACGTCGGCCACGTTGGCGCCGCTGCGCAGGAAGTAGTGCCGCACGAGCCCGTTGAAGTTCACCGGCGCCGCCGTCCCCGCGTACGTCTCCGTGCTCCGCACCTCGGGCACCGTGCGCAGGTAGGCGGCCACCTCCGCCGCCACCGCCGCGCTCGTCTCCAGCGTCGTCCCCTCGGGCAGGTCGAGCACCACCTGGAACTCCGACTTGTTGTCGAAGGGGAGCATCTTCACCTGCACCGCCTTCACCAGCACCAGCGCCACCGAGCCGGCGAGGAGCACCAGCACGCCGGCGTAGAGCTGCGTGCGCCGGCGCGGCGAGTCCAGCAGCGGGCGCATGATCCGCCCGTACAGCCGCCCCATCCGCCCGCCTTCCTCCTCCTCGTGCGCCCGGTCGTGCGACGGCCCCGCCGGCACGTGACCGCGCAACAGCCTGTACGCGAGCCACGGCGTCACGATGAACGCCACGCCGAGCGACGCGAGCATCGCCACGCTCGCCCCCACCGGGATCGGCCGCATGTACGGCCCCATCATCCCCGACACGAAGGCCATCGGCAGGATCGCCGCGACGACCGTGAACGTCGCGAGGATCGTGGGGTTCCCCACTTCGTCCACCGCCTCGATCGCCGCCACGTCGGCCGGCCGGTCGCCCATGCGCAAGTGGCGGAACATGTTCTCCACCACCACGATCGCGTCGTCCACCAGGATCCCGATCGAGAAGATCAGCGCGAACAGCGTGATCCGGTTGAGCGTGTACCCCATCGCGTAGTACGTGAACAGCGTCAGCGCGAGCGTCACCGGCACCGCCACCAGCACCACCACCGCCTCGCGCCACCCGAGAAACACCCCCACCAGCGCCGTCACCGAGAGCGTCGCGATGAGCAGGTGCACGATCAGCTCGCGCGCCTTCTCCCCCGCCGTCTCGCCGTAGTCGCGCGTCACCGACACGGTCACGTTCCCCGGCACCACGCGCCCCTGCGCCGCCTCCACGCGCGCGAGCACCGCCGCCGTCACCGCCGTCGCGTTGGCCCCCGGTCGCTTGGCGACGCTGATCGTCACCGCGCTCTCCGAGCCCCCGCGCCTCGCCGCGTGCGTCACGTACGTCGTCGCCTCGGCGAAGCCGTCGCGCACCGTCGCCACGTCGCGGATCGCCACCGCCGTGCCGCGGACGGCCACGATCACCGCGCCCACGTCCGCCGCGGTCGCGAGCGGCGCCCCCGCCTCGACCCGCACCACCGTGTCGCCGCGCGCGAACTCCCCCGCCTGCACGCGTACGTTCGCGCCGCGCAGCGCCTGAAAGACCTCCGCCGGGCTCACCCCCGCCGCCGCGAGGCGCGCGGGGTCGAGCGTCACGCGCAGCTGGCGCGGCGCCCCGCCGATCACGCGCGTCGTCGACACCTCCGCCACCGAGCGCACCTCGTCCTCGAGCCGCACCGCCACCTGCCGCAGCAGGTTCGGGTCCATCCCCGGCGCGTGCAGCGTGAGCGCGAGCACCGGCACGTCGTCGATCGCGTGCGGCTGTACCAGCGGCGGCAGCGCCCCCGGCGGCGCCTCGTCCATAGCCGACGCCAGCTTGGCCTGCACCTTGGTGATGCTCGCCTCCTGGTTCTCCCCCACCTTGAACCGCACGGTCACGAGCGCCGCGCCGTCCATCGCCGTGCTGTACACGTGCTCGACCCCCGCGAGCTCCTGCATCCGCCGCTCGATCGGGCGCACCAGCCGCTGTTCCACTTCCGACGGCGGCGCCCCCGGCAGCTGCGCCATCACGTCGATCATCGGCACCGAGATCTGCGGCTCCTCCTCGCGCGGCGTGGCGAGCAGCCCGAGCGTCCCGGCCGCGAGCGACGCCAGCGCGACGAGCGGCGTCAGCCGCGACGTGAGGAACGCGGCCGCGATCCGTCCCGCGAGGCCGCGCGTCATGCGCCACCATCCCGCGGCACCAGCACCCGCTCGCCCGCCCTGAGCCCCGAGAGCACCTCGACCACGCCGCCCGTGCGCCGGCCCACCTTGATCCAGCGCAGGTCGGCCCCCGCGCGGCCCGCCACGCGCACGCCCGCCAGGTCACCGTCGGTCACCACCGCGGCCGCGGGCACCACGAGCACCGCGTGCCTGCCCGACGGAATCGCCAGCGTCGCCGCCCCACCCGAGAGCAGCGCACGGTCGGCGTTCGCCACGAGGGCGTTCACCGTGTACACGCCGCCGGCGCTCGACGGCACGTCTCCCTCGACGACCGCGCGC
>JACQES010000403.1 GCA_016200495.1 Gemmatimonadota bacterium | reverse complement strand
GGTGCGCCTCGTCTACACCTCCACGAAGGACCTGCTCAACGCCTTCGTGGGGGAACAGCGGCGGTTCAACCGCCCCGCGCTCATCACGCTCGCACCGGGCGGCGCGCGCGCCCTCGGATTCATCACGCAGGATTCGCTCGAGCGGCTGTCGCTGCCAGGACACGTGGCGGTGTACATCCCGCAGGCGTACGCCTTCGCCGGGATCACGCTCATCGTCGAGCGGACGGCGGTCGAGCCGATCACCGCCGACCCGGCCGACGTGATGGCGTTCGTCGTCTCGGCCGGCGTCACCGAGCTCGACGGCAAGCGCATCGAGGCGCCGTCGGCCCCGAACAGGCCAAGGGCCTGACGCTCGCGTTCGAGCGGCAGGCCCCCGGGTCAGGCGATCGCGCCGCCCGGCACTACGGCGCCTTCTTCTCCACCAGCGCCATCTCCCACTGGATGACGATCTTGTTCTCCACGGGATTGATGCGCGAGTCGTAGAGCAGCCCGTACTCCTTGCGCAGCACGCTGAACTCGCCCTGGTAGCGGCCGCGGCCGAGCGCGGCCGGGCCCTTCTCGCCGGGCTTTCCCTCGTCGTAGAAGACCTCGCGGACGGGGACCTCGATCTCCTTCTTCGTGCTGCGGATCGTGAGGTCGCCCGTGATCACCCAGGCGTGCTCGCCGGCCGGCGTGATCTTCTTGGACGTGAACGTGATGTTCGGGAACGAGTCCGCGGCGAAGAAGTCGGGGGTCTTGAGGTGCCGGTCGCGCATGTCGTTGCGCGTGGTGATGCTCTTGACGTCGATGGTGATGTTGACGACCGACTTGGTCATGTCGGCCCGGTCGAGCAGCACGTCGGCGTCCCAGTTGCCGAAGTAGCCGTGCGCGGCGAAGAAGCGCGCGTCGGCGATGAAGTTGATCTCGCTGTGGGCCTTGTCGATGCCGTGCGGCTTCGCCTGGGCGGCGAGGACGGTGGGCAGGACGAGGAGGGCGGCCAGCTGGCGCAGCATGTCGGAAAGTCTCCGTGCCGGGAGGGCAGACGGTGGGGAGTCGTGCGAGGAAAAGGCGCCGCGTCGCGCCTGAGTCCGGGATTTACACCCGGATCGTTATCTCAGTTCCAAGATAACTGGATCGCCGCGCGGAAGCGACGCCGGGCCGCCCACATGCACCCGCTCGCCAGCAGGTGGCCCGCGCCCGCCAGCCAGGCGAGGGAGTGGCCGATCGCCCGCTCATCGTGGAAGACGCGGTCGGTCAGGAGCCCGACCACCCAGGGGCCCAGCGCGAGCCCAACCAGGTTGGTGATGAGCAGGAAGAGCGCCGCGACCTGCGCCCGCAGGTGCGGCGGCGTCACGAGCGCCGTGGCGGCGAAGGTGATGCCGAACGGAAACGCTGCCGGGAAATTCACGAAGGCCAGCACCACGGCCGAGCCGGTGCCGGTGGGCATGAGCGGGAAGAGCACGCCCGTGAGCCCCATCGCCACCGACCCCACGAGGAACACGATCAGGTCCGCGTCGCCGTGACCGCGCGCGCGCAGCCGGTCGGCCCATCGCCCCGCGAAGATTGCCCCCGCCACGCCGATCGTGGCGGTGAAGCTCCCGGCCACGAGTCCTGCCTGCTGCGGCGTCCAGCCGTGCACGCGCTGGAAGAAGGTGGGGAGCCAGCCCGCGATGCCGTTGTTCACGGTCGCGAAGAACGAGACCGCGAGCGAGAAGGCGGAGAGCACGAACCAGTGCTCGCGCAGGAAGGCGAGGAGCGTGACGCGCGAGGCGCCCACGGACGTCACCCCCTGCCCCGCGTCGCCCGCGGCGGCACGGCGCGGCGGCTCCGGCAGGAACCACGCGATCGTCGCGATGACGAGGCCCGGCAGCCCCACCACGACGAAGATCGCCTGCCACGGCTTCACGGCCCCCACCACCGGCAGCACCCACTCGGCGCGCCCGCCCACCAGCGACACCACCCACCCGCCGACGATGTTCGCGAGCCCGGCGCCGAGAAAGATGCCGAGCGAGAACACGGACATCGCGGTCGCGAGGCGGGCCGGCGGGAAGGCGTCGCCCATCATCGACAGCGCGGGCGGGGTGAGCCCGGCCTCGCCGATCGCGACGCCGATGCGCATCGCGAACAGCGACGCGTAGGTGCGCACGAGCCCGCATCCCATCGTGAACGCGCTCCACGCCGCCACCGAGAGGCTCACCACCAGGCGACGGCTCCTCCGGTCGGCCACCCAGCCGATCGGGATCGCCGCGACGGCGAAGAAGAGCGCGAACGGGAGGCCGAGGAGGGCGCCCACTTGTTCGTCGGACAGCCCCAGGTCCGCCTTGATGGGGGTCACAAGAAAGGCGAGGACGAAGCGGTCCACGAACGCCGAGGCATTGGCGATCGTGAGGATCGCCACCATGGCCCACGCGGTGCGGGGGGGGAGCGGAGCGTTGGAGTCAGTCACGCGGGGAAGGTAAGGCCGGCGTCGGGGGACCGCCTGTTTGCGCCTCGGCGCCCCCGCGAGCGACATTCCCCGGGCCGACCGCATCAGTGCCGAGCGCCCACACGGGGGCCTCGAGCCGCGGCGGCACGACACCCTCCACACACGCAGGGTCCCGCACATGCGGATAACGAAGATTGGCGTGGTCGGCGCCGGGGCGATGGGCAGCGGGATCGCCGCCCTCGCCGCGAGCGCCGGCATGCCCGTGGTCCTCCTCGACATTCCCGGCACCGACGATCGCGGCAAGCCCGCGCGCGACGGACTGGCGAAGGCGGTGAAGGCCAAGCCGGCGGCGTTCATGGACGCCGCGCGCGCCGCGCTGGTGAAGACGGGCAACACCGAGGACGACCTGGGGCTCCTCGCCGACTGCGACTTCATCGTCGAGGCGATCATCGAGCAGCCGGCGCCCAAGCAGGCGCTGTTCGCCAAGCTCGAGACGCTCGCCAAGCCCACGGCGATCATCGCGTCGAACACGAGCGGCATCCCGATGAAGGTGCTCACCCACGGGCGCTCGGCGTCGTTCAAGTCGCGCTTCGTCGGCACGCACTTCTTCAATCCGGTGCGCTACATGCACCTGCTGGAGATCATCCCCACCCCCGACACGAGCCCGGAAGTGCTGCGCTGGACACGCGTGCTGGCGGAGCGCGTGTTTGGCAAGGGCGTGGTGCTCTGCAAGGACGCGCCGGGGTTCATCGCCAACCGGCTGGGAATGTTCGGCATGGTGCGCGCGCTCCGGTTGATGGAGCAGCACGGCCTCACCATCGACGAGGTGGACGCGCTCACGGGCCCGCTGCTCGGGCGCCCGAAGACGGCGACCTTCCGCACGGGCGACCTCTCGGGACTCGACATCCTCACGCACGTGGCCGCGGGGCTCGGCGCCGCGACGGGCGAGGACTTCAGCATTCCCGAGTGGGTGACAGGGCTCGTGAAGGCGGGCCGGCTGGGCGACAAGGCCGGCGGCGGCTTCTACAAGAAGACGCCGGGCAAGGGGGGCAAGCCCACCGTCGAGACGTACAACTGGAAGACCGGCGAGTACGGACCGCAGCAGAAGGTCGAGACGCCCGAGCTCGCGATGCTCATGAAGCTCCCACTGCCGGAGCGGTTCGCGAAGCTCAAGGAGCTCCAGGGGCCGCACTTCGAGTTCCTGCGCGCGCACCTGGCCGAGACGAGCCTCTATACGCTCGCCAAGACGCCCGAGCTCGCGTACGACATGGTCGCGGTGGACCGCGCGCTCGAGTGGGGCTACGGCTGGGACGTGGGGCCCTACCGCTGCATGGACTTCGTCGGCGCCGACTGGCTGCGGTTCATGTGCACCGAACGGAAGCTGCCCGAACCGCGGCTCCTCACGCAGGCGATCGGCTCGTTCTACAAGCCGGCCGGGGCGAGCGAGGGCTTCCTGTCGAACGACGGCAGCTACCAGGCCTACCCGGCGATTCCGGGGGCCATGGTGCTCGACTCGCTCAAGCGCACCGGCAAGACGATCGAGGCGACGCAGGATGCCGCGCTGGTGGACCTGGGCGACGGCGTGCTCTGCCTCGAGTTCCGGAGCAAGATGAACACGTTGGGCGAGGGGGTGCTGCGCGCCATCCACTCGGCGCTGGATCGCGTCGAGCGTGGCTACACCGGCCTCGTGCTCGGCAACGACGACAAGCGCACCTTCACGGCGGGGGCCAACCTCGCCGGCGTGGGGCAGCTGATCCTCGAGGGGAAGTGGAAGGACGTCGAGGCGGGCGCGCTCGTGTTCCAGCAGACGGCGATGCGGCTCCGCGAGAGCCCCTTCCCCGTCGTGGCGGCGCCGCACGGCCTCACGCTGGGCGGCGGATGCGAGTTCAGCATGCACTGCGACCGGGTGCAGGCGCACGCCGAGCTCTACATGGGGCTCGTGGAGGTCGGCGTCGGGATCCTGCCGAGCGGCGGCGGCACGAAGGAGCTGCTGTTCCGGTTCAGCGAGGAGATCGCGAAGTACGACAACGCCGACCCGTTCGAGGCGCTGGTGCGCGCGTTCAAGCTGATCACGCTGGCACAGACGAGCACGAGCGCCCACGAGGCGCAGAAGTTCGGCTTCCTGCGGCAAGGCGACCGGATCAGCATGAACCGCGACCTGCTGATCGCCGACGCGAAGCAGCGCGTGCTCGACCTGGCGGCCGACTACGTGGCGCCGCCGCCGCGCGTGATCCGCGCGCTGGGGGCGGAAGCGTACGGCAACCTCAAGTACGCGCTGTGGGCCTTCAAGGAAGGCGGCATGGCCAGCGACCACGACGTGCACATCGGGCAGAAGATCGCCTACGTGCTGAGCGGCGGCGACGGCCCGGCGCGCGACGTGACGGAGTGGGACATCCTCGATCTTGAGCGCGAAGGGACCTTGAGCCTGCTCGGCACCAAGGAGACGCAGGCGCGCATCAAGCACATGCTCGAGACCGGCAAGCCCCTGAGGAACTAACGATGAGCACCCGTGAAGCCGTGATCGTGAGCGCCGTGCGCTCCGCCGTGGGACGTGGCAAGAAGGACGGATCGCTGGCCAACACCGCGCCGGTGGACCTGTCCGCCGCCGTGATGAAGGCGGCGGTCGAGCGGGCCGGGGTGAACCCGGCCGAGCTGGACGACGTGGTGTGGGGGTGTGCGTACCCCGAGGGATCGCAGGGCCTCAACTTCTCGCGCACGGCGGTGCTGCGCGCGGGGTTCCCCGTGGACGTGCCGGCACAGACCGTGAACCGGTTCTGCTCGAGCGGACTGCAGACTGTCGCGCTCGCCGCGCAGGCGATCATCGCCGACACCGCGGACGTGGTGCTGGCCGGCGGGTGCGAGATGATGAGCCTCGTGCCGATGAGCGGCTACCACCCGCGCATGCACCCCGAGCTGACCGAGACGTACATCGGCATGGGGTTCACCGCCGAGCGCGTGGCCGAGCGCTGGAAGGTGACGCGCGAGGATCAGGACGCGTTCAGCGCCGAGAGCCACCGGAAGGCGGCCGCCGCGCTGCAGAGCGGCGTGTTCAACGCGGAGATCGTGCCCATCGAGGTCGAAAGCGTGACCTGGGAGGGCACGAAGAAGGTGGTCAGAACGCGGTCCTTCGCCGTGGACGAACTCGTGCGCCCCGACTCGAGCCCCGAGCGGCTCGCCAAGCTGCCGCCCGCGTTCAAGGCCAAGGGCACGGTGACGGCCGGCAATGCGTCGCCGTTCTCCGATGGCGCCGCCGCGGTGCTCGTGATGAGCGCCGAGCGCGCCAAGGCGATGGGGCTCACGCCGCTCGCGCGGTTCGTGACGTTCGCGGTGGCGGGGGTGGAGCCCGACGTGATGGGGGTGGGGCCGATCAAGGCGGTGCCCAAGGCGCTCAAGCGCGCGGGGCTCACGCTGAATGACATGAAGGTGATCGAGTTCAACGAAGCGTTCGCCGCGCAGGCGCTGGCGGTGGCCCGGACGCTCGAGATGGACATGAGCCGCGTGAACGTGAACGGCGGCGCGATCGCCCTAGGGCATCCGCTCGGCGCGACCGGGGCCAAGCTCACCACGCAGCTCGTGCATCAGCTGGGGCGGATGGGCGGTGGCTACGGGATGGTGACGATGTG
>JACQES010000002.1 GCA_016200495.1 Gemmatimonadota bacterium | reverse complement strand
TGCACCGGCATTTCGTAGCCGGCGAAGGGCACCATCTTGGCGCCGAGGCCGATGTGCTGGGCGTGGAACGGGGTCTTGAGCAGGGTCTCGGTCGCTGCGCTCATTGGACTCGCGGAATGATGTGTCGTCAGCCAGCTTTGCTCGTGAATATGCCGACTTGGCAGGGAGACTTCTAGGGTGAGCGCGAAGCCTGGTCTGAGTCATCTTGGCGGTCTGACGATCGCCCTCTACGTCGCCGGATTGGGGGCGCTCGGCTTCGCCGGCTGGACCGTGTGGGGGAGTGCCAAGCGCCTCTCCGAGTGGCCGGAGGTCTCGGCAGCCATCAAGGCGCGGCGCGTGATCGGCGACCCCAAGGGATATCGCGGCGAGGTGGACTTCGCGTACGCCGAGCAGGGGATCAAGTACGTGTCGAGCGCGCATGACACGGTGGTGACGTCGACACCGGGCGAGGCGCTGGCGCGGCTGCAGGAGTGGCCGGTGGGCGCGACGCGGACGGTGCGCTACAACCCGACCGACCCGAGCGAAGTGGACATGGATGCGCGCGACGCGGTGTCGCGCTTCATCGCGCCCGGCGCCGGCGTGCTGGCGGGGCTCGTGCTGATCGTCTTCGCGATCGTGCGCACGAGCGAGACGTTCGATGAAATCCGCGCCGCGAGCGTCGCGCCGGAGCCGCTCCCCGAGGGCGGACCGTTGCCCGACGTGGACTGGATTGCCCGCGCGACCGAGGCGGCGGAGAAGCGACGGCAGGAAGCGGTGGTCGCGAAGAAGTCCAACGCGAAGCTGCGCAAGCAGGTGCGCCGCGTGCGCGTCGGCGCGCTCGCCCTCGGCGCCACGGGGCTCGCGCTCTGGGGCGCGGGGTGGTGGGTGGCGCGTCCCGAGCTCGAGCAGCGCAACGCGTGGCAGCGTGCGGATGCCACGAGCGTGGGCGTGAGCGTGGTGGACGTCGAGCGCGCCGGCAAGACGCAGTACTCGGTGGATGCGCTCATGGCGCTCGAGCGCTCGGCCACGGGGAGCGCGGTGCTCGTGAGCGCCGGCGCGTGGTACGCGGACCGCGCGAAGGCCGAGGCCGACAGCGCGAAGGTCGAGTACGGCTCGGCGCACCAGGTGGTGCTCGACCCCAAGGAACCGTTCCGCGCGCGGCTGGCCGAGACGATGACGTGGAAGGATTTCGGCTGGCCGATCGCGTTCGCCGTGCTCGGGCTGCTCGCGCTCGCGAGCGGTGGCTGGGTGTTCCGCGAGGGGCAGGCGATCAAGGCCGCGGGCGAACGGAAGCTCAAGAGCCTGGGACCCAAGACCGCGTTCCCGACGCCGCCCAAGCCGATCGACCTCGACTTCAAGGGGCACTAGCCGCCGCGGGCTGGCGGTCCGGGTGCAGGTGACGGGCGAGCCGCGACGTTGTCGCCGCTCGCCCGTTTCTTGTTCAGCCGAGCGCCTGCACCGCCTCGAAGACGGCTTCGGCGTGCCCCTTCGAGACGACCTTGATCCACGCCTGCCGCAGCTTGCCCTTGGCGTCGATGAGGAAGGTGGACCGCTCGACGCCCATGTACTTGCGGCCGTACATGCTCTTCTCCTTCCAGACGCCGTACAGCTCGCAGACCGCATGTTCGGTGTCCGCGAGCAGCGTGAAGGGGAGTTCGTACTTGGCCTTGAACTTGAGGTGCGACTTGACCGGGTCGGGCGAGACGCCGAGCACGATGGCCTTGGAGCGCTTGAAGCGCGGGAAGAGGTCGCGGAATTCGCAGGCCTCCTGCGTGCAGCTGGTGGTGTCGTCCTTCGGGTAGAAGTAGAGCACCACCGGCTGGCCGCGCAGCGCCTTGAGCCGGACGGTGGTGCCATCGTCGGCGGGGAGGGAGAAGTCGGGGGCGACGCGGTTAAGTTCGGGCATGGCGGGAAGCGGGGGTGAGCGCGCCGACGGCGCGATGGAGCTGTCGATCGTGATGCCGTGCCTCAACGAGGCGGAGACGGTCGCGACCTGCGTGGGCAAGGCGCGCGCCTTCCTCGAGCGGCACGGGATCGCGGGCGAGGTGCTGGTCGCCGACAACGGGAGCACCGACGGCAGCCAGGCTCTCGCTGAACGCGCCGGCGCGCGCGTCGTTCCGGTGACGGAGAAAGGATACGGCGCGGCGCTCATGGGCGGCATCGGGGCCGCGCGAGGCCGGTTCGTGGCGATGGGCGACGCCGACGACTCGTACGACTTCCTGGGGCTCCTGCCGTTCGTGGAACGGCTGCGCGCCGGCGACGACCTCGTGATGGGCAACCGGTTCGCGGGCGGGATCGCCCAGGGGGCGATGCCGCCGCTCCATCGGTACCTGGGGAACCCGGTGCTGACCGCGATCGGGCGACTCTTCTTCCGGGCGCCGGTGCGCGACTTCCACTGCGGACTGCGGGCGTTCCGCCGCGACGCGATCCTCGCCCTCGACCTGCGCACGACCGGGATGGAGTTCGCGAGCGAGATGGTGGTGCGAAGCGTGCTGGCGGGGCTGCGCGTGAGCGAGGTGCCGACGACGCTCCGTCCCGACGGACGCTCGCGGGCGCCCCACCTTCGCTCGTGGCGCGACGGGTGGCGGCACCTGCGCTTCCTGCTCCTCTACAGCCCGCGCTACCTGTTCCTGCTGCCGGGTACGGTGCTCGCGGTGGCGGGGCTGGCCGTGATCGCCTGGCTGCTGCCCGGGCCGCGCGTGGTGGCCGGCGTGGGATTCGACGTGCACACGATGCTGTTCGCGGCGGCGGCGGTGCTGCTCGGGGCGCAGAGCCTCTTCTTCGCCGTGTTCACGAAGACGTTCGCGTCCGAGTCGGGGCTCGTGCCGCGCGACGCGCGGGTGGACCGCCTGTACCGGTACGTCTCGCTCGAGACGGGGCTCGTGGTGAGCGGCGTGGTGCTGCTGGCCGGCCTCGCGCTGGCGGTGGCGTCGGTCACGTCGTGGGCCCGCACGGGCTACGGGGCGATGGACGTGGGCCGAACCATGCGCCTCGTGATCCCGGCGATGCTCCTCATGGTGCTCGGCGCCCAGGGGATGCTGGCGAGCTTCTTCCTGAGCGTGCTGGGGCTGCGCCGGCGGTAGCGCTCACCCGGCGAACGCTCCGGCCGCGACGAGTGTCCAACGATCATGCGCCGACTCCTGACCTGCCTCGCCGCCTGCGCGCTCGCCGCGCCGGGCCGGGCCCAACAGCCCGCCGCGCCCGCGCCCGACATCGCCGAACGCGCTGAAGCGAGTGCCGCCCCGGTGAGCGCCCAGGAGGCAGCGCGCTGGCGCGCCGACCTGCAGGTGCTCGCGACCGAAGTGCCGAAGCGCCATCGCGAGGCGTTCGCGCACCTGACGCGTGCCACCTGGGACTCGGCCACGCGCGCCCTCGACGCGCGGATCCCGGCGCTGCCGCCGCACCGGATCGCGGCCGAGTTCATGCGCCTGGTGGCGCTCCTGCGCGACGGGCACTCGTCGCTCACCCCGGAGTTCCAGCCGCGCCTGCGCTTCCACCGGCTGCCGGTGGAGTTCCACGACTTCGCCGATGGCCTGTTCATCCGCGCGACGGACAGCGCGCACGCGGAACTGGCCGGCGCGCGCGTGGTGCGCATCGGGCGCGCGACGGCCGCGGAGGCGCTGACCGCGATCGCGCCGTACGTGAGCCACGAGGGCCCGCAGTGGGTGCGCCTCCGCGGTGCACGGCTGCTGGCGATGCCCGAGATGGTGCATGCCGCGGGGCTGAGCGACGACCCGCGCCGCGTGACGCTCACGCTCGACGTGCGCGGGCAGGCGCGCACGGTGACGCTCGAGGGGGCGCCGCTCCCGGACTTCCTTGCACACGGCGGCGTGCAGGCGGCGCTCCCCGTGGACATGCGCGAGGCCGGACAACCGGCGCCGCTCCATCAGGCGGAACCCGAGCGCAACTGGTGGTATCGCGTGCTGGACGACGGCACGCTCTTCATCGAGCACCGCGGCGTGCAGGTGTTCGCCGACGGGATGCTCAACGAGGAGTTCTTCCGCCGCGCGTTCGCCGCCGGCGATTCGGCCAACGTCACGCGCGTGGTGCTGGACCTGCGCGCGAACGGCGGCGGCAACAACGGCTTCAACCGGTTCGTGGTCAAGGAGATCGTGCGGCGACCGGGGCTCGACCGCCGCGACCGGCTCTTCGTTCTGATCGGGCGCCAGACCTTCTCGGCGGCGCAGAACCTGGTGAACGAACTCGCGCACTACACGAACGCGACCTTCGTGGGCGAACCGACGGGCAACGCGCCCAACCAGTACGGCGACGCGCGGCCGCTGACGCTGCCGCACAGCGGACTGCTGGTGATGGTGTCGTCGCTCCTGTGGGAGGGACACGAGGCGTTCGACACGCGGGTGATGTTCACGCCGCACGTGTACGTCGAGGCCACGAGCGCAGACTACCGCGCGGGACGCGACCCGGTGCTCGCCGCGGCGCGCGAGGCGGCGACCGCCCCGCCGCTGGCTTCCCAGCTCGCGACGCTGGCCGACCGCGGCGACTCGGCGGGGCTCCGCACCGCGATCGCGGCGTTGCGCGCGGACACGCGGAACCGGTACCTCGACGTGCAGGCGGAGGTGAACCGCGCGGGCTATGACATGCTGCGCGTGGGGCGGACCGCTCCCGCGGTCGTGATCTTCACGGCGAACGCGGCCGCCTTTCCGGCGTCGGCCAACGCGCACGACAGCCTGGGCGAGGCGTTGCTGGCCGCCGGGCGCCGCGACGACGCGATCGCCGCGTACCGCCGGGCGCTGGCGGTCGATCCCGGCTGGCGCTCGGCGCGCGCGGCGCTCGAACGGCTGGGCGCGCGTCCCTAGCGGGCGGCGGGCGGGAACAGGTTGTAGCGGACGATGTGCCAGAAAGCGGCGACGCCGTCCTTCCAGCTGATCTTCTTGCCCTCGGCGTAGGTGCGGCCGGAGTAGGAGATCGGCACTTCCCAGACACGCGCGCCGGCCTGCGCGAGGCGCGCGGTGACCTCGGGCTCGAAGCCGAAGCGGTCGGCCGTGAGCACGAGGGAGCGCGCGAGGTCGCCGCGCATCGCCTTGTAGCAGGTCTCCATGTCCGTGAGGTTCAGGTTGGTGAACATGTTGCTCAGCAGCGTGAGCACGCGGTTCCCCACGGAGTGCCAGAAGTAGAGCACGCGATGCGGCCCGCCGAGGAAGCGCGAGCCGAAGACCGCGTCGGCGCGGCCGTCGATGAGCGGCTCCATGAGCACGGGCCAGTCGGACGGGTCATACTCGAG
>JACQES010000399.1 GCA_016200495.1 Gemmatimonadota bacterium | reverse complement strand
GACGCCATTCTCGACGCGCGCGTCAAGGGCGGCACCGTGCGCCTCGACGCAGACGTCGCCGACCTGCTGCGCCTCGGCACCGACCAGCTGCTCCACATGGACTCGGTGCCGCCCTATGCCGCCATCGCGCAGTCGGTCGAGCTCGTGAAGATCCGGCACGGCCAGGGGGCAGGCGGCCTCGCCAACGCGGTGCTGCGGCGTGTCGATCGCGAGCGCGACGCGCTTGGCGTCGCCACGCCGACCGATCCCGTGGACGCGCTCGCGCTCACGCACGGGCACCCGCGCTGGCTCGTGGCGCGGTGGGTCGCGCGCTGGGGCGCGGCCGACACCGAGCGCCTCCTCGCGAGCAACAACACGCCGGGCCCGACCACGATCCGCCCGTACGGCACCGTCACCGAGCAGCTCGAGGCGACGCTCGAGGCGGCGGGGGTCACGACCACCGACGCGCCACTCGCCAAGGGATCGCTCGACCTCCCGGCCGGCGTCGCCCTCACGGAGCTCGGCGCCTTCCGGCAGGGGTTGTTCTTCGTGCAGGACGTCGCCGCCACGCTCGTCGCGCAGTACGCGAGCATCGCGCCGGGCGCGACCGTCGCCGACCTGTGCGCCGCGCCGGGCGGCAAGGCGCTCGAGCTCGCGCGCACCGCGGGACTGGTGCTCGCCGCCGATCGCGGCACGCATCGCGTGAAGCGGCTCGCCGAGAACATCCGCCGCGTGGACGCGCGCAACGTGCACGTCTTCGCCGCCGACGTGCGCGACCCGGCCATCCGTCCCGTGGACGTCGTGCTCCTCGACGTGCCGTGCACGGGCACCGGCACCTTCCGTCGCCACCCCGACGCGCGATGGCGCCTCAAGGTGTCCGACTTGGCCGTGATGGCCGCCACGCAGCGCGCCCTCGTGCGCAGCGCCGCGATGCTCGTGGCGCCGGGCGGGCTGCTCGTCTATTCCACCTGCTCGATGGAGCCCGAGGAGAACGACGCGCAGGTCGAGTCGTTCCTGGCCGAGCATCCGCAGTGGACGCTCGAGCCGCCGCCCGAGGGCGCGGTGCCGGCCGAGGTCCTCGACGCGGGCCGCCTCCGCGTGCTGCCGCACCGGCACGGCGTGGACGGTGCCTTCGCCGCGCGACTGCGCCGGCGCGCGTGAGCCTCGGTGCCGAGCGCCTCAAGCGCGCGCTCCCGTGGCTCGGCACGCTCGCCGGTGGCTTCGTTCTCGCCTTTCTGGCCGTCTGGCTCTGGATCGGGCGCGGCAACGACGCGACGAGCGAGGCCAAGGTGCCGAACGTGGTCGGCCTCAAGCGCGACCAGGCGCTGGCCGAGCTGACGGCAGCGGGGTTCACCGTGCGGCCGGCGGACATGCAGTTCCACCCGACGGCCCCCGAGGGGACGGTGCTCCAGCAGACGCCCACCGCCGGAACGCGCGTCATGCGCGGCAGCGGCGTGACGCTCGCCGTGAGCGCGGGGCAGCGCCGCGCGAGCGTGCCCGAGGTCGTGGGCAAGAGCGTCGAGGGGGCCACGGCGGCGCTGCAGGCCGCGGGCTTCGACGTGGGCGACGTGATCGAGCAACCGGCGGCGAATCCGCGCGGCGAGGTCATCTTCTCGACGCCGTCCGCGGGCACGACGGTGGTGCTGCCGGCCAGCGTCTCGCTCGTGATCGCGAGCGGCGTGGCCGGGGTGCGGCTCCCCGACTTCTCCGGGCGGAGCCTCGAGGACGCCAAGGCCGCCATCGCCGCGCTCGGGCTCGAGCTGGGGGTGGTGGTGGTGGATTCGGCCTCCACCCGCGCGCCGGGGACGGTGTTGCAGCAAATTCCATCCGCCGGGGATTTCGTCGCCGGCGGCTCCGCCATCTCGCTGACCGTGGCCCGTCGCATTCCGTGACCGCGACGATCGTCCGCTCCGATTCCCCGCTCCCGCGCCTTCGCCCGTGACCGCGCCCTCCGTTCGCATCGCCCCCTCGCTCCTGAGCGTGGACTTCGCGCGCCTCGCCGACCAGCTCGCCCTGTGCGAGTCGGGCGGCGCCGACTGGCTGCACGTGGACGTGATGGACGGCGTGTTCGTCCCGAACCTCACGTTTGGCGCCAAGGTCATCGAGACGTGCAGGAAGCTCACGAAGCTCCCGCTCGACGTGCACCTGATGGTCGTCGAGCCCGAGAAGTACTTCGACTCGTTCGTGAAGGCGGGCGCCAGCGTGCTCACGATCCACCAGGAAGCGGCGCCGCACCTTCACCGGCAGGTGGGCCGCATCAAGGAGCTCGGCGCCGCGGCCGGCGTCGTGATCAATCCCGGCACGCCGGTCGAGTCGCTGCGCGAAGTCGCGGCGGACCTGGACCTGCTCCTGATCATGTCGGTCAATCCGGGCTACGGCGGCCAGGCGTTCATCAAGAGTTCGGTGGACAAGATCCGTCGCACGCGCGCGCTGCTCGATGAGACCGGTTCCAGGGCCGCGCTCGAGGTGGACGGCGGCATCGCGCGCGACACGATCCGCGCCTGCTGGGAGGCCGGGGCCGACACCTTCGTGGCCGGCAACGCGATCTTCTCCGCGGCTGACCCGAAGGCCGAGATCGGCGCACTGCGCGCGCTCTGCCGGGTGCACGCATGACGCGCGGCGGACAGTTCGCGCTCGCGGGCGGCATCATCGTCGCCATCGCCGCCGGCGTCTTCGCCTTCAGCGTCGGCAGTCGCGGCGACCTGGGGTTGGTCGAGCTCGGCTCCACTGCGCCCGACTTCAAGGCGTACGCGCTCGACGCCGCGAACACGCCGCGCACGCTCAGGAGCTACAAGGGCAAGACGGTCCTGCTCAACGTGTGGGCCACCTGGTGCGAGCCGTGCAAGGTGGAAATGCCGAGCATGGAGAAGCTGCACCGCCTCTTCGGCGACAAGGGACTCACGGTGGTGGCCGTCAGCATCGACGCGCCGGGCAAGGAGAAGGACGTGGCCGCGTACGCGAAGAAGAACGGCTACACCTTCGAGATCGTGCACGACCCCGACGGCGAGATCCAGCGCATCTACCAGACCACCGGCGTGCCCGAGAGCTTCGTCATCAGCCCCGACGGCAAGATCCTCCGCAAGGTGATCGGTGCCGAGGACTGGGTGTCGGGCGGCAATCGCGCGCTCTTTGCCAAGCTGCTGGGCGTGCCGCTCCCCGACACGACCGCATTCAGCGACTCGGGGCGCAAGCCCGACACGCTGCGGGGCACGTTCCAGCGCACGGCGCCGATCCCTGGTACCAACCCCGACGGTGCGGCGCCGGCCAAGCCGTAGCGCGTGACGCGTCGCGCCTGCGCCCTTCGCGCGGCCGCACGCCTGAGCGCCCCCCGATGATCGTCCTCGGCATCGAGACCAGCTGCGACGAGACCTCGGCCGCCGTCGTCGAGAGCGACGCGACCGGCGCGCACGCGACGCTGAGGAGCATGGTGATCGTGAGCCAGGACGTGCACCGGCTCTTCGGCGGCGTGGTGCCCGAGATCGCGAGCCGCGCGCACCTCACGTCGCTGGTCCCCGCCGTGCGGCAGGCGTTGGCCGACGCGCACCTCACGCCGGGCGGCATCGATGCGATCGCGGTCACCTGCGGGCCCGGCCTGGTCGGCGCGCTGCTCGTGGGCGTCAGCTGGGCCAAGGCCTATGCGGCCACGCTCGACAAGCCCGTGCTCGGCGTGCACCACATGGAAGGCCACCTCTTTGCGCCGAGTCTCGAGGACCCGACCGCCGAGCCGCCGTTCACCGCGCTGCTCGTGAGCGGCGGCCACACCCTGCTGCTCGACGTTCCCGCGTGGGGCGACTACCGCCAGCTCGGCGCCACGCGCGACGACGCCGCCGGCGAGGCCTTCGACAAGGTGGCCAAGCTGCTCGGCCTGCCCTACCCCGGTGGCCCGTTCATCGAGAAGCTCGCCGCGACCGTCGCGCACCCGGGCGACGTGCCGAAGGCGTTCCGCTTCACCAGGCCGATCACGCACGGCGGCCAGCGCCCCGGCGACGCCGACTACTACGACGTCTCGTTCAGCGGGCTCAAGACGGCGGTGCTCAACGCCGTGCGCGGGTCAACCGACATCGAGCGCGATCGTGCGCTCATCGCGCGAGGATTCCAGGACGCGCTGATCGGCACGTTGGCCGAGAAGGTGGGACGCGCGGTCGAGGCGTGCGGGCGGACGCGCGTCGTGCTGGGCGGCGGCGTGGCGTGCAACCGCGCGCTGGTGAACGCGATCCAGGCGCGCGTGGGACGTGGCGTCACGGTGCACGCGCCGAGCGCGCGACTCGCGACCGACAATGCGGGGATGATCGCGCGCGCTGGGGCGTGGCGGCTCGCGCGCGGCGAGCGGTCGGGCGCGGGGCTGGGTGCGTTCGCGTCGCACCCCCTGCCGGGCGTCGCGGCGGGCTGACCTCGCCGGCGCGGCCGGAGCACCACAGGCGCGCTGACGGCCCTCCTCGAGCGGCGTCGCGCGACGCCTACGTCACGCGACGCATGGGCCGGTACGCCGGATGACGCCAT
The DNA here is from genome assembly GCA_016200495.1 of Gemmatimonadota bacterium. GTDB lineage: Bacteria > Gemmatimonadota > Gemmatimonadetes > Gemmatimonadales > Gemmatimonadaceae > JACPPC01. Next base: position 7,526 of record JACQES010000399.1, on the reverse strand, counting down.
CGTGCTCCATCCTGAAACGGATGGAGGTCGCCATGCCGAAGCTCCGCGCATTCGTCCCGTCAGTCAAGTTCGCCCTCAGCCTCCAGGTTGTCGCGGCGTCGTTCGCGCTCAGCCTCGCCATGACGGCGCTGCCGGCGCGACTGCTCGCCCAAGCCGACAGCACGCCGGACCTGCTCCTCGGATCCCGCGCGATCCGGCTCATGGTGACGCGCACGGGCACGAACGCGGACCTGTTCGAGGGACGCGTGGTGCGCGCCGACACCGGAGCGCTGATCGTGCGCCTCGGCGACGCCGATGGGCGCACGAGCATCGCGCTGGCCCGCCACGGCGTCGAGCTCGATGGCGTGGCATCGACGGCCGACTCGGTCACCGCCCGCTTCACGGGCGACGTCGTGACCGACGTGCGGGTCCTCATGCCGGGCGGCGTGCGACCGCGGAGTCGGGCGCAGGGTGCATTCAGAGGCGCCCTGGTCGGGGTGCTGGTCGGCCTGGTCGGATACGTCATCTGGGATGCGAATCGACCGGCGATCCAGCCGGTCGAGCCGTGCCTGTGGTTCTGCCAGTCCCATCACCCGCGACCGGACTACGGCGTGATGTCGGCCGCGGTGGGGGGAGGGGCGGCGGTCGGCGCCATCATTGGCGCGATCGCGGGCCGCGACCAGTCGACCTGGATCGGCGTCCCCGAGTTCCAGTGGCGCGCCCGCCTGCCGCGCTCGGTGCCCTGAACCCGGCACTCCGCGCCTACGTCACCCGACGGATGGAGGGCCGCTCCCGCCCGCGCGATCGTGCGGCACCCTCCACCCGGAGCTCGACGATGACCCGCGTCCCCACCCCACTCCGCCCCCTGATCGCCGGCACGTGCGCCCTCCTGCTGTGCGCGTGCATCCCGAGCCTCCGTCCGCTCGGCGCGCAGCCGAACCGCGCCGCACGGCAGTCGACCCTCGAGACCGAAACGACCGGCCACGTCGTGCAACTCAAGCTGCGCGACGGCTCCACGATGTTCGGCACCCTCGTCCGGGCCGACAACGACTCGCTGGTGCTCGACGCCATCGCGGGGCGGATGGCGTTCGCGCGACACGACGTGAGCGAAGTCGTGCCGGCGCGCGTGCACATCACGCAGGACGGCACGATGGACTACTGGTTCGAGAACCCGAGCGCGACGCGCATGCTCTTCGGGCCGACCGGTCGCACGCTGCGCGGCGGCGAGGGCTATTTCGGCGTCCACGAGCTGATGCTCGGCAGCCTGATGATCGGGGTGACGGATTGGTTCACGATCGGCGCGAGCAGCCTCCTCATTCCGTCGAGCCGCCTCTGGCTCCTGAGCCCCAAGATCGGGCTCGTGCGCGGCGAGACCTGGAACGTGGCCGTCGGCGCGATGGGCGGTGCCTGGGGCGGGTCGGACGTGGGCGGCATCGCCTACTTCGCGACCACGTACGGCAGCGCCGACCACAGCGTCACGCTCGGGTTCGGGCGCACGTTCTCGGGCGGCACCCTGCACCGGGAAACGACCGTCATGCTCGGCACGGAGCAGCGCTTGACCCGCCGCGTCTCGTTCGTGAGCGAGAACTACCTCTTCCCGGGCGGAACGTCCTCGATGATCTCGTACGGCCTGCGGTTCTCCAGCGAGAAGCTGGCCTACGACGTCGCCTTCCTGAACGATCCGTCGCACATGGTCGCGCCGGGGGTGCCGTACCTGGCGATGATGGTGAAGTTCTGAGGGGGTGGCGGTTCGCGGCGGCCGCGACCGATCGGCTCGGCGGTACTCCCGCGCGGGGCGCACCCCTAGATTCCCGCCGATGCTCCTCGGCCCCATCACGCACCACCCCCTCGACTACGCCCTCGGGCCCCTCCGCCTCACCGGCTTCGGGCTCGCCGTGCTCGCCGGCTTCGTCGTCGCGCAGCACGTGAGCGTGAGCGAGCTCTCGCGCCGCGGCCACGCGCACGAGGCCGAGGTCATGCCCGACGTCGTGCTCGCCTGCGTGATCGGCACGCTGATCGGCGCCAAGCTCTACTACGTCCTGCTCACCGGCGACGCGAGCGCCTTCTTCAGCCGCGGCGGCTTCGTCTTCTGGGGCGGCTTCATCGGCTCCGTGCTGCTCTCGTACCTCACCATCCGGTGGCGCAAGGCCGACTTCATCCGCATCTCCGACGCCACCGGCATCGCCATCATGGCCGGCTACGCCGTCGGGCGCACGGGCTGCTGGGCCGTCGGCGACGACTACGGCTCGCCGTGGAGCGGGCCCCTCGCGGTGATGTTCCCGCAGGGCGCGCCGCCGTCCACCGCCATCACGATGAACCGCGCCTTCGGCACGCCGATCCCGCCCGGCATCTCCGCCGACACGGTGCTCGCGGTCCACCCCACGCAGCTCTACGAAGTCGCCTTGGCCCTCGCCTTCTTCCTCGTGCTCTGGCGCTTCCGCAAGCACAAGCACGCCGAAGGCTGGCTGTTCGGCCTCTACTGCGTGCTCGCCGGCACCGAGCGGTTCATCGTCGAGTTCTTCCGCGCCAAGGACGATCGCCTCCTCGGGCCGCTCACGCTCGCGCAGGGAATCGCGATCGCCATCGCGCTCGGCGGCGCCTGGTGGATGATGGCGCGCAGCCAGCCCGGTCCCGGGCGCCCGGGCATCCAGAAGGAAGCGACCGCGTAGCAGCGCGTCGCGGAATCGGCCCGGCGCCACACGCGCCGGCGCCGCCGCGCCTCAGCGCGACCGTTTCCGCACCGCGTCCACGAGCGGCGTGAGCGCGCGCGCCAGTGCCGTCACCCCGCGCCGGATCTCCACCGGATCCACCGCCGCGAACCCCAGCTGCAGGCCGTCGCGCGGCATCGCCCCGCGCGCGAACCGCGAGAGCGCCATCGTCTCCACGTCGTGTGCCGCCGCGGCCTCCGAGGCGCGCGCCCCGTCCACGCCCGGCGGCAGCCACCCGCTCGTCTGGAGCCCCGCCTCGATCGGCGACACGTCGAGCAATCCCGCGAGCTCCGCGCGTGCCGCGCCGAGCAGCACCCCCAACCGCTCGGCGTACACCTCGCGCATCCGCCGCACGTGCCGCGCGAAGTGCCCGCCCTCGAGAAAGTCGGCGAGCACGAGCTGGTCGAGCACCGGCGGATGCCGCGTCGTCACCGACTTGATCGCCGCGGCCGCGTCCACGAGGTCGCCGGGCACCACGAGGTAGCCGAGCCGGAGCGACGGGAAGAGCACCTTGCTGAAGCTCCCGGTGAAGCAGGTGACGCCGTGCAGGTCGAGGCCCTGCAGCGCGGGCACCGGGCGCCCCGCGAACCGGTACTCGCTGTCGTAGTCGTCCTCGACGATCATCGCCCCCTCGGCGCGCGCCCACTCGAGCAACGCGAGCCGCCGCGGCAACGACATCGCCGTCCCCAGCGGGAACTGGTGGGCCGGCGTCACGTACGCGAGCTTGGCGCGCGCGCCCGCGCGCCGCGGCACCTGCATCCCTTCGTCGTCCACGCGCTGCCCCGCAATCCGCGCGCCGTGCGCCGCGAACGCGAGCCGCGCCCCCGTGTAGCCGGGCTCCTCGAGCACCACGCGGTCGCCCGCGTCCACGAACAGCCGCGCCGCGAGGTCGAGCGCCTCCTGCGTGCCGCTCGTGATCACCACCTGCGCCGGCACGCACCGCACGCCGCGCGCGCCGCGCAGGTAGTCGGCCACGGCGCGCTGCAGCGCCTTGTGCCCGTTGGGCCCGCACCCGAGCAGCTGGCGCGCGGTGCTCTGCCGGAGGCGCCGCGACGCGAGCCGCGCCCAGAGCGCCACGGGAAAGAGGTCGAGTGCCGGCTGGTTCGCGCGGAAGGCCCGCATCGGCCGCTCGCTGTTGCCCGGGAAGGCGCGCGCGCGCCGCGCGAAGCGCGAGAGCCGCCGCGCGCGCGCCTCGCTCGCGTGCGGCGCGGCCGGCCCCGGCGCGGCACGGAGCAGGTCATCCGGCAGCACCTCGCTCACGAAGGTGCCGCGCCCGACGGCGCCCGCCGTGTACCCCTCCGCGGCGAGCTGCTCGAAGACCTGCACCACGGTGCCGCGCGCGACGCCGGCCTGGCCCGCGAGGTCGCGCGTGGCGGGGAGCCGGCCGCCGGGGCGCAGCTGCCCGCCCAGGATCGCGTCGCGGAGCGCGGCGTAGAGCCACGGGCCCGCGGCCACGCCCGGGCGGCGCACGGGAAGGGCGAGGGGGACGGTGGCGGCGCGCCTGGGCATAATGGTCCACCAGTATTGTCAGAAATGGACCTTCTCGCTAGTCCGCTGGCGCCCCATCGTTCGCCCGTCCCCCACGCCCGAGGTCCTCCATGTTCGCTCACCCCCGCTTCGTCCTGCCGGCGGTCGCCGCCACGGGGCTCCTGGTCTCCGGCACCGCCGTCGCGCGCACGACCCAGCAGGCCGTCGCGCGCACCCGCATGGCCTTCGACCGCGCGCTCCCCGCCATGGACGGCGCGCACCTCACCCTCAAGGTCGTGGACGTCCGCTACGGCCCGGGCGAGTCGTCGCCCGCGCACAAGCACGGCTGCGCCGTCGTCGTGTTCGTGATCGACGGCCGCGTCCGCATGCAGGTCCGCGGCGGCCCCGACTCGGTCTACCGCCGCGGCGAGACCTTCCACGAGACCCCCACCGACATCCACCAGGTGTCGGCCAACGCGAGCGCCACCGACTCCGCGCACTTCACCGCCACGCTGCTGTGCGACCACGACGGCCCGCTCTCCACTCCCGTTCCGCCCACCACCACGAGGACCGCCCCGTGAAGCCCCGCTTCAACTACGCCAAGGTCACCCCCGGCCTCTACGAGGCCATGCATGCCGTCGAGCAGTACATCGCCGCCTCAGCGCTCGAGCGACCGCTGTACGAGCTCGTCAAGCTGCGCATCTCGCAGGTGAACGGCTGCGCCTACTGCATCGACATGCACTGGAAGGACCTCCGCGCCCTCGGCGAGACCGAGCAGCGCCTCTATGGCCTCGACGCGTGGGAGGAGAGCCCGTGCTACACGGCGCGCGAGCGCGCCGCGCTGGCCTGGGCCGAGGCGGTCAACAACCTGCGCGACGGCCACGTGAGCGACGCGGTGTACGAGGCCGTGAAGGGCGAGCTCTCCGCGAGCGACCTCGCGCTGCTCGCGCTCGTCGTGTCGCAGATCAACGCGTGGAACCGCCTGTCGATCGCGAGCCGGCTCCCCGCGGGCACGTACACGGCGCAGGTCGCGTGAGGCTGGCCCATCTCTACGCACGCGTGGCGATCGCCACCGCCTTCCTCTCGGCGGTCGCCGCGCGCTTCGGCCTCTGGGGCGCGCGGAGCAGCTGGAAGAACTTCGCCGATTTCGAGCGATACACCGCGCAGGTCTGCGCCTTCATGCCCGCGGCCACGATCCCGGCTCTCGCGTGGGGCGCGACCGTGGCCGAGACGGCCTGCGGCGTCGCGCTGCTCGTCGGGTTCCGCGTGCGGTGGGCCGCGTTCGGCGCGTCGGCCACGCTGTTCGTCTTCGCCACCGCGATGGCGATTTCGTTCGGCATCAAGTCGCCGCTCGACTACTCGGTCTACTCGGGCTCGGCGGGGGCGCTGCTGCTCGCGTTGGCGACGCCCGACGGACGCGCGTAGCGGCGGAGGCGGAGGAAGCGGCAGAAGCGGCAGAAGCGGCAGAAGCGGCAGAAGCGGCGAGAGCGGCGAGAGCATCAAGGGCCCGATGGCGGCGCCGCGCCGCCGGTGGCACCTTGGGGGCGCGCACCCCGGCCGGGCTGCGCGCCCCTCATCGCAGCCGCCATGCACCGCTTCGTCGCCGTCGCCCACTTTGCCGTTGCCGCGCGTCGCGCGCGCGTCGCCGCGCTCGTCACCGCACAGGTCGCCGCCGCTCTAGTGACCCTCGCGACGAGCGTCGCGCACGCCCAGGTCCCCGACCCCATGGGCCTCGCGCGCTTGAAGGACTTCCAGGCCCTCCGCGCGAGCAGCAACAACGCCGACTCCGCGAGCAACGACGATTCCAAGCGCCCGCTCCCGGGCGAGACGGTCACGCTCCTCGAGGCCGCGGGACCGGGGGTCGTCTCGCACATGTGGATCACGGTCGCCGGCAACGAGTATGCGTGGCCGCGCCTGCTCCGCCTCCGCGTGTACTACGACGGTTCGACGATCCCGAGCGTGGACGCTCCCGTCGGCGACTTCTTCGGCGTCGGCCACGGCATGGAGCGCGAGCTCAACTCGCTCGCCATCCGCAATTCGTCGAGCGGCCGCTCGCGCAACAGCTACTGGCCCATGCCCTTCGCCAAGTCGGTGAAGGTGACGATCACCAACGAGGGGCGCCGCCGGCTCTACAACCTCTACTACCACGTCGACTGGCAGAAGCTCAAGGCGCTGCCGCCCAACACGGCCTACTTCCACGCGCGCTACCGGCAGGCGCTCCCCACGAAGGCCGGCGCCTTCTACGACATCCTGAACGTGACGGGGCGCGGCCATTACGTGGGCACGGTGTTCAGCGTCGTGCAGGCCATGCCCGGCTGGTTCGGCGAGGGCGATGATCTCTTCTTCGTCGATGGCGCGCGCAAGCCGCAGATCGAGGGCACGGGCACCGAGGACTACTTCAACGATGCGTGGTCGCTGCGCGTGGCCGACGGCCCCTATGCGGGCGTCACGGTGGCCGAGGGCACCGACGTGGGCTCGCGCATGACCGCCTATCGCTGGCACCTCGCCGATCCCGTTCCGTTCACCAAGCAACTCCGCTTCGCCATCGAGCACGTCGGCTGGACCTTCAACCCCGACGGTTCCGAACGCTCGGCGTCGGAAGAACGCCCCGACCTCTTCAGCACCGTTGCCTTCTGGTACCAGCAGGGGATCGCGCGCGACCAGCCCGAGCCGCCGTATGGTGCGGCGCGGCTGCCGCACGGCAACGCGCGCCAGATCGAGGTCGAGAGGGACCTCACGCGCGTGACCGCCACCAAGGGCACGCTCAGCGTGCAGAAGGAAGTCTTCTGGGGCAAGGACCTCCTCGTCCTCGCCGCCACGGGCCCCGGGGCGCGCGTGGACATTCCGTTCGACGTCGCCGCCGACGGCCGCTACGAGCTGGTGGCACAGGTGGGCGAGGCGCCCGACTACGGCATCTACCAGGTGCTCGTGGATGGCCAGCCCGTGCGCCCGTCACCCGGCATCGAGACCGAACCCGGCGCCAACATCGGCGCGGGCACGGTGATCGACGGCTTCTACAAGGAAGTGTTCGTGGGCGAGGACCGGCTCATCACCTGGGCCACCCTCGCGCGCGGCACGCACACGGTGAGCTTCGTGTGTACCGGCAAGAACGCGCAGTCCACCGGCTTCAACCTGGGGCTCGACGCGCTCGTCGTCGCGCGCGTGGCCGACGGCAGCGCCGCCGCCGGTACCCGCGACTCCGCCTCCGCCACCGATCCCGCCGACCGGATGCGGCGCATCGGCGCGCTCGGCACGCGCGGCGCCGCGCAGCTGCCGTCGCTGCTGGCCGGTCTTCGCGACGCGACTCCCGCGGTGCGCGAAGCCGCGCTCTGGGCCTTCACTCAGCTCAAGGGCGGCGCCGCCGCGGCCGGG
>JACQES010000398.1 GCA_016200495.1 Gemmatimonadota bacterium | reverse complement strand
GGCCGCGGGCCGGCTGCGCGCGGCGGGGCATGACGTGGACATCGTGAGCGTCGGCTCCACCCCCACGGCGCTCTTCGCCGATGACTTGACCGGCATCACCGAGGTGCGGGCCGGCGTCTACGTCTTCCAGGACCTCATGATGGCCGGCCTCGGCGTCTGCGCGCAGGACGACATCGCGATCTCCGTGCTCGTGAGCGTTATCGGCCACCAGGCGTCCAAGGGGTGGATCATCACCGACGGCGGGTGGATGGCGCTCTCGCGCGACCGCGGCACGAGCGTGCAGCCCGTCGACCAGCTCTACGGCGTCGTGTGCGACGCGTCCGGCCAGCCGCTCGACGACCTGCTCATGCTCTCGGGCAGCCAGGAGCACGGCATCATTGGCCGTCGGAAGGGCGACGCGCGCCCGCTCCCTGACCTCCCCGTGGGAACGCTGCTCCGCATCCTCCCCAACCACGCCTGCGCCACGGCGGCGCAGTACGAGCGCTACCAGCTGGTGGAGGGCGCGAGTCCGTTGGTGGTCGGGACCGAGGGGCGAGTCAACCACTGGTAGGAGCGCGCGTACCCGCGCGGACGCATCGCGCCGCTTCGTCGTGAGCCAACGGCGCGACAGCAGCGCAGGGTGACCGGACGATCCGCGTGGCCGAAAGCGATCATTTGGTGTCGGACCTCGTGGTACCGACGCCTGCGACTGGAACCCTTGGCGGCGCCGCGTTGTCAAACCCGGCACTCCACCCTCCACTCGCTGCCAACCGGCCTCCCGTTTTCCGCATGCTGCCTGCCCACCCGCGCGCACTTCGCTGCCTGCTGGCCCTCCTGCTGCTCGTTGCTTCATCTGCCGCTGCCCAGGGGCCAACCGATCCGCTCCCCTCGTGCGACGAGGACCTGCAGGCGCTGCGCGACCGCATCGCGGCGAATTACGGCGGCTTCCGGCTCGAGGTCACGGGACCCAGGCGTGAGCGGTTCGAGCGGGACTTCGCCGACCTGCGGGAGCGCGCGTCGCGCACGACAGGCCCCGACTGCCGCGTGGTGCTCAAGGCGCTGGTGGACTGGTTCGAGGACCCGCATCTCTTCCTCTACGAGACGCGACGGCTCGACACGGCCGAGACGACGCGCCGCGCGGCGACCGTCGCCTCGCTGCCGCTCGACGAGGCGGGTGCGCGCGCCGCCCTCGCCCAGCGCGCGGGCGAGCTCGATCCGATCGAGGGCATCTGGTACGACGGACCGCTGCGCTACGCGGTCGTGCGCGATCCGGCGGGCGAGCGTGGACGCTTCGTCGCGGTGCTGTTGACCGCGGACTCGACGCTCTGGCGACCCGGCCACGTCCGCGCGCACCTCGTGCGCCGCGCCGAGGGGCGCTACGACGTGGAGCTGTACGAGCGGAACTTCGCGCTGCAGCATCGCGTGGCGACGCTGCACAAGCGCGTCCTCCTGCGACTCTCGCCGGGCATCTGGGGCAAGGCCTTTCCCGTCGTTCCCGCCGATTCGGGGGTGCTCGATCCCGTCGACGCGCACCGGCCGACGATCACGCGGCGGCCGGGCACGGTCATCGTCGCGATTCCCTCGCACGACGGTCCGTACAAGGCGGTGCTCGACCGGCTCGTGCGCGCGAACGAGGACGCGCTCAAGCACGCGGATCGCCTGATCATCGACCTGCGCGGCAACGAGGGCGGCGGCGCCGGCATGAGTGACGCCCTCCTGCCGTACGTGGTCAGCGAGCGGATGCGACCGTCGCTCCTCGAACCGGCCGATGCCGTGATGCTCTCGTCGGACGACCAGATCGCGTACGCCCGCCGCGCCTTCGGACCCGAGACGAGCCGGTTCGTGCAGGGCCTCGTGGCGCGGCTGCAGGCGGCCCCGGGTGAGTTCGTGGCGTTTGCGGCACCAGGCGAGGCCCCGCAGCCGTCGTTGCCCGCGCCGATCCTCGGGCCCCGGCGCGTCGGCGTAATCACCGACCGCGGAACGGTGAGCGCGGCCGAGGTGCTGGTGCTCACCGCCCTCCGCAGCGAGCGGGTCACGGTGTTCGGCGAGCCGACGGCCGGGGCGCTCGACTACCAGAGCGTCTCCATCGTCCCCTTTTCCGCGCGCGAGCGCCGCTGGTTCCTCGGCTATCCCACGATCACCCGGTCGACGCGGCTTCCGGCGGGTGGCATGCGCGGCCACGGCATCGCGCCCACCGTGCCGCTCGACCTGTCGCGCCTCGACGATCCGATCACCGTCGTCGAGGAGGCGTTGCGCGGCCCGGCGCCGGAATGAGCGTGCCCCCCGCACGTCGTCGCGCGGCGCGACCGCATGGGGGCGCCCCGGGTCGACGACGCGCCTACTGCGGACTGAACGTCACGCTCCGCGTCTCCACGAGCTTCCGGTCGCCGCCGAGCAGGCGGAGCATCAGGCTCTTGAGCCCGCGCCCCAGCGCGGTGCCCGCGTTCTTGTCGCCGCGGAGCGCCGGGTCGAAGTCGCCCTTGAGCCAGCTCTCGACCTCGTTCAGGTCGCTCACCGACAGCGTCTCGACCTCGAGCTTCACGATGTAGTAGTACCGGTCCTGTTTCTTGGGCACGAGCGGGACGCGGAACCCCTGCTCGACCGTCGCCTGCGCGTCGGCGAACCGGTCAAAGCGGCCCAGCACGCTCACGCGCTCCGGCGTGGCGCGCACGACGCCGTACACCTTCTCGAGCGGGTCGTAGCGCACGATCAGGTCCCACTCGACCGTCCCCTCGAGATCGTTGAACCACCGCCGGATCCCCCACAGCTCGGCCTTGAAGTGGAGCCGCGCGGGGAAGGCGTTCTTGAGCCGCTCGCGCAGGTCGGGGTCGTCGAGCACCCCCTTCTGCACGACCATCGGCCCGGCCGTGCGCTGCTGCCCGACCGGGGCGATGGCGACTTCCAGCGTCATCTCCTGCGCCGCCGCCGGACGCGCCGCGACGAGCGGCGCGCCGAGGGCGAGGCTCAGGGCCATCACGCGGAAGGGGCGGGGCACGTGCCGACCTAGAACCGCGAGTGGAGGCGGAGGAAGAAGACCCCCGGGCGCGCCTGGTCGGACATCGCCTTGGCGTAGTAGAGCCCGAGCGGCCCGAAGTCGAAGCCGGCGCCGATGTCGGTGCGGAAGGTGCTGAACTCGGGGATCTTGCCCGCGTACGCGAGCCCCGGCACCGGCGACGATCCCGCGAGCCACCCGCGGCCCGCGTCGGCGAACAGCACCCAGTGCCCGCTGCGCGAGCTCGATGACCCGCGGCGGCGCGCCGCGGGCTTGTAGCCGCGCTCCCCGGCCGCGTCGTACCGGTCGAAGACGTCGTTGAACAGGTTGAAGTTGAGCGATCCCTTGAACTCGAGCTGCGCCAGCAGCATCCGGTCGCAGTTGGCCGGCGTGCCCGGCAGCGGCGTCACCGTGCATTCGCTGATGTTCACCTCGCCCGGGTTCTCCTCCCGGAACGCGAACCCGCCGAGCGACCCCGGCCCCGACACGCTCAGCTTGCGCTGCATCGGCAGGGGGTCGCTGTTGGGCAGGAGCCCGCCGCCGACCACGCGGAAGTTGAGCTGTGCGTCGGGCCCGACGCGGGTGTAGCGCCGGAAGTCGACGAAGCCGCGCTGGTACGTGGTGCCCGTGAACGGCACGGCCGCCTGCTGCGCGAACGGCAGCGCGCCGATGCGGCGCAGCATCCCCTCGCCGCGCTCGTAGTCGGCCTGGATCCACCAGCCGTTGGTCGGGTCGTCGATGTCGTTGCGCGTGTCGAGCTGCCAGCGCGCGGTCAGCAGGTGCATGTCCCCCTCGTCCATCGTGGGGAGCGGGCGCCAGCCGCCGCCGAGCTTGAAGAGCGAGTAGACGTTCGTGAGCTGCGCATTCTTCCACTGCTCGTGCGCATACCCGACCGTCACCTCGCCGCCGTCGCCAGCGAACATCCGCACGTAGGCCTGGCCGCCGTGGCGCAGGTAGTAGTCGCGGAAGTCGCGCTGGAAGAGCGCGCTCGCGAGCCCCACTTCGGCGTCGGACATCTGCCACGTCTCGACGCCGTCCACGATGTCATAGGCGCACGCACCGAACGCGATGCCGCTCCGCGTGCCGAGGCGGAGCTCGGTGCGCACCTTGTGCCCCACGGTCTGCGGGTTCCACTGCCACCCCTGGATCGTCCGGAACACCGCCTGCGCGTCGAGCAGGAACCGCCCGCCGCTGAAGTCGGTGCGGATCTGCGGGCCCAGGTTGATGGGCAGTCCCTCGACGCGGTTGTAGGTGCTCGCGCCCCCGAAGTTGATGTCGGACTGGAAGCCGCCCTTGGTGGACTTGAAGTCGGTCCACCACGCGAGGTCGCGGTCGCGCCGCTCGTCGGCCACGAGCATGACCCCGTCACGACGGTACGCCACGCGATCGGCGTACGTGCGCACCTCGCCGCCCACCCATCCCTCGCCGCGCCCGGTGAGCGAACCGCCGCCGATCAGGATGTCGCCCTCGACGCGCGCGCCGCGCACGGGCCGCACGTCGCCGTTGATCGCGACCACGCGCCCGCGCACCAGCCCGCGCACGGTGAGCGTGCCGTCGAGCACGGCCACGTCGCCGCGGATGTCCTCGTCCTCCTCGATCGTCGAGGAGCCGCGCAGCCGGCGCGTGCGCTCCGCGTTGTAGATGTCCACGAGCTCGCGCGACACCGACGCCGGCACCGTGCGCCGGGGGCGATAGTCGTCGCGGTCCTGCGCGCGCGCCGCGGGGGCGTGCACGAGGACGAGGGCACCGAGGGCCGCCAGCGCGGCAAGGGTCATGCGTCGCATCACAGGTTCTCCATCACGGGTCACCCCACCCCAAGGCACGAGGCGTACCACGAGCCGCACGGCGCGCCAACCGTCGACTGCGCAACGCGTTGCGGCGCTCGTGCCGCGCGCGCGCCGTGTCGCTGTCCCCCAGACGACACAATCGGCGACACGTCCCGCGCGTGTCGTCCGGACGTCACTCCACCTGGCCGCCCGCGATCCCCAGGCGCCGCATCCGGCGGTACAGGTTCGGGCGATCCGTCTGGAGCCGGCGCGCGGCCTCGGCGATGTTGCCCCCCGCCGACTGCACGGCGCGCTGGATGAGCGTGCGCTCGAAATCGTCGAGCGCGTCGGAGAGCGGCAGGTGCGCGTAGGCGGCCACCGAGGGCGGCGTGAGGCGCGCGACGCCGCCCGACGGGGTGACGCTCGCCGTCGTGACCGGCGCGGGCGCCGTGCCGTTGCTGCCGCCGCCCGTGAGCACCGCGCGCACGTCGGCCGCGCCGATCGCGCCGCCGCCGTGCAGGATTCCCAGCCGTTCGACGATGTTCGCGAGCTCGCGGATGTTGCCCGGCCAGCGGTACGCGGTCATCGCCTCGATCGCGTCGGGCTGCCAGGTGGCGCTGGGCCGCCCCGTGCGCGCGCGCTGCAGCCGCGTGAAGTGCCCCACGAGCGCGGGCACGTCCTCCGCGCGCTCGCGGAGCGGCGGGAGCTGCACGGGGATCACGTCGAGGCGGAAGAGCAGGTCCTCGCGGAAGCCGCCCGTGGTGGACGCGGTCCGGAGGTCCTTGTTGGTCGCGGCCACGATACGCACGTCCACGCCGATCGGCTTGCCGCCGCCCAGCCGCTCGATCTCCTTGGCCTCGAGCGCGCGCAGCAGCTTGGCCTGCGCCTCGGCGCCCAGGTCACCCACTTCGTCGAGGAAGAGCGTGCCG
>JACQES010000397.1 GCA_016200495.1 Gemmatimonadota bacterium | reverse complement strand
GAGGTGGTCTTGCCCGAGCCGGTGGGGCCGGTGACGAGGACGATCCCCTCGCGCGTGTTGGTGAGGCCGCGGATGCGCTCGAGCTCGTCGGGGTTCAGGCCCATCGCATCGAGCGACAGCACGGTGGCGCGCTGGTCGAGGATGCGGATGACGACCTTCTCGCCGTTGGACGCGGGGAGGGTCGAGACGCGGAGGTCGATGCGCACGCCGCTTACCGCCACGCGCGCCCGCCCGTCCTGCGGACGGAGGCGGTCGGCGATGTCGAGCCCGGCCATGATCTTGATGCGCGAGACGAGCGGGAGCCCCGCGGCGCGCGGCAGGTTCATCACCTGCCGGAGCACGCCGTCGATGCGGTAACGCACCGCCACCCCGCCCTCCTCGGGCTCCAGGTGGATGTCCGAGGCGCGCGACGCGATCCCCTCGGCCACGATGTGATCGACCAGCCGGATGACGGGACGCTCGGCGGCGCGATCGGGCGAGAGGTCGAGCTCGTCCTGCGAGATCTCCTCGGAGATCGCCTCGAGCTCGTACTTGCCGGTGACCCCCTCGAGGATCTTCTCGACGGCGTTCTCGGGGCGGTAGAGCTCCTCGATGCGCTCGAAGAGCTTGAGCGGCGAGGCGAGCGACATGCGGATCGTGCGGCCGAGCGCGAAGGCGAGGGTCTTCTCGCAGTCGAGATCGTGCGGGTCGGCGGTGGCGATGTCGAGCACCGAGTCGGTGATCGAGAGCGGCACGATGCGGTACTTGCGCGCGAGGGCCTCGGGCACGAGCTCCTTGGCCTGCTGGCTCACCTGCGCGAGGTTGGCGACCTTCATCCGGAAGCGCTGGGCGAGCGCCTGGATGATCTCGTCGTCGGCGAGCAGGCTGCGCTTGACCGCGGTCTCCCAGTAGCTGTCCTGCACCGTGCCCTGCAGGTCCGCGATGGTCTCCTTGGGAAGGAGCCCCTCGAGGGTCGGGACGATCCACTCGTCGCGAATGGTCTTGGTCGCCAAGGTCGCGTCAGGGGGGAGAGAAGCGCACGGGGCCCATCCGTATCAAAGTTGAACAGATGGTACGCCTGACGCTAGCAGGATTGGTGCCATCCCGCCTTTTTTCTTCCATGACGATTTCGAGCCCGATGCGCGGCGCCGCCCAGGACGCCGACCTGGCGCAGTTCCGTGCGCGCGCCCGCGCCGGCGGGCTCGTGCCCGTGTGGCGGCAGGCCCTGCTGGACACCGACACGCCGGTCTCGGCGTTCGCCAAGCTGCGCCGCGGGCCGTTCGCGTTCCTGCTCGAATCGGCGCCCGCGGGCTCCGAGACGTGGTCGCGCTTCACCTTCCTCGGCACCGAGCCGCGCGGGGCGTGGCGGCTGGTGGACGGCACGGTGGAGGAGTGGACACCCGGCGCGGGATGGCACGGCGCGCGGCGCCCTGCCGACCCGCTCGCGGACCTCGAGGCGGTGCTGTCGCGTCACGTGCCCGTCCGCGTGAGCGGGCTCGAGGGACCGTGGGCCGGCGGTGTGGGTTACCTCTCGTACGACGTCGTGCGCCACATCGAGCGGCTGCCCCACGCGCCCGCGCGCGGCAGCTCGGCCCCCGATGCGCTGGTGGTGATTCCAGGCGTGCTCGTGGTGCTCGACAACCTCAAGGGCGAAGCGACGCTCATCTACGGGGTGCCGGTGGAAGCGGGCGCGAGCGACGACGCGATCCTGGCACTGTGGGAAGACGCCCAGGCGCGCCTCGACGATGCCCTAGGGCGACTGCGGACGCCGCGCGCGCTGCCCGCGCTCGCGCTCGACGCCGCCGCGCCGCCCGCGACGGGTCGGAGCGGGATGACGCAGGCGCAGTTCGAGGCGGGGGTGGCGCGGATCAAGGAGTACATCCTGGCCGGCGACTGCTTCCAGGCGCTGCTCGCGCGCCGGATCCGCGTGCCGCTCGACTTCCGGACCGACGATTTGTACCGCGCGCTGCGTGCGATCAACCCGAGCCCGTACATGTACCACCTCGTGCTCGATGGCGTGGAGCTGGTGGGCTCGAGCCCGGAGCTGCTCGTGCGCGTGGCCGACGGCGCGGTGACGGTGCGGCCGATCGCGGGAACACGCCCGCGCGGCAAGACGCCGGCGGAGGATGCCGCGCTCTCGGCGGAACTGGCCGCGGACGCGAAGGAGCAAGCCGAGCACGTGATGCTGGTGGACCTGGGGCGGAACGACGTGGGGCGCGTGGCGCGCTACGGCTCGGTGCAAGTCAAGGAGTTCATGACCGTCGAGGCGTACTCGCACGTGTTCCACCTCGTGAGCGAGGTCACGGGAACGCTCAGGGCTGGGCTCACGGCGATGGACGTGTTCAAGGCGAGCTTCCCCGCGGGAACGATGACGGGGGCGCCCAAGGTGCGGGCGATGGAGATCATCGACGAGCTCGAGCCCGAGCGGCGCGGGCCATACGCGGGGGCCGTGGGGTGGATCGGCGCGGGGGGCGACCGGATGGACCTGGCGATCACGATCCGCACCTTCGTGATCACCGATGGCGAGGCGCATGTGCAGGCTGGGGCCGGGATCGTGGCCGACTCGGTGCCGTCGCTCGAGTGGGCGGAAACGGAGAACAAGGCGCGCGCGATGCTGACGGCGATCGGGCGCGTGCGGGGGCGGCGGTCGTGAGGGGGCGAGGGGCGCGACGCACGATGCGGTCAGCGGCTCACGCGCCCGAGGCGCGTGGCGTGCGTTCGGCGCGACCGGGGCGCCGCGGGGTGACGGTTGGATTGACGTTGATGCACCGACCGCTGGCGTGCGCGGCGACGCTCGGCGTCCTCCTCCTCGCGGCCTGTCAGCGCGGCGACCGGAAGACCTCGTCGTACGCGGCCGACCAAGGCAAGAGCTGGTGCGACGAGGTCCCCCGCCCCGCCAATGCCGCGCTGCCGGCGGTGGACGTGGGCTCGGCGTGGTTCAGCGTGTACCAGGCGGCGCCCGGCGTGTTCGCCATCGTCGAGCCGCGGCAGTTCCAGGAGGCGATCAGCTACCTGATCGTGGGCGACACGAGCGCGCTGCTCTTCGACTCGGGGATCGGGATGGTGCGCATCAAGCCCGTGGTGGACCGGCTCACGCGCGTGCCCGTGGCGGTGCTCAACTCGCACACGCACTTCGACCACGTGGGGGGCAACTGGGAGTTCGCCGAGGTGCTGGGGCTCGACACGGAGTACACGCGCGCCAACGAGCGCGGGCTGCCGCACGCGGCGCTCAAGGGCGAGGCAGCGAGCGAGGCGCTGTGCAAGCCGATCCCCGATGGCGTGGACACGGCGCAACTCCAGACGCGCCCATGGACGGTGACCCGCCGCGTGGCCGACGGCACGGTGCTCGACCTGGGCGGCCGCCGCATCGAGATTCTCGCGGCGCCCGGGCACACCCCCGACGCGATCGCGCTGCTCGACCGCGCGCACGGGCTGCTGTTCACCGGCGACAGCTACTACGACGGCACGATCTGGCTGTTCGTGCCGGAGACGGACCTCGACGCGTATGAGCACTCGCTCGCGCGCCTCGTGGAGCTGGGCGACGCAACGCGCACGCTCCTGCCCGCGCACAACACGGCGAGCGTGCCCGCCGGGCGGCTCGCGACGGTGCTCGCGGCGCTGCGCACGATGCGCGCGGGAGGCGGCGTGGTGACGCCGCAGGAGGATGCGCGGATCCTCGTGCGCGTGGGGGACGTGCAGTTCATGACCTCCAAGGCGGTGCTCGCGGGGCGGGCGCGGGCCAAGGCGGGGGGCAGCGGGCTGACGCCGGCGCGGTAGCGCGCGCGCCCCGGTTCCAGTCGCGGGCGCCGCAACCGTGCTCCACTCGCGCGTACACCCGCGCTTCGCCGCGCCGCTACAGCAGCGGGCTCAGCAGCCGCGCGAGGTTCTCCCCCGCCTGCCGCACCCAGTGGCGGCCCGCCCAGCGCGGTGCCTCGAGCGGCGTGGCCTTGGCCATCGTGCGCTCGGCCTCGGCGCGCAACTGCGAGGCTATCCCTGAGTCGTAGCAGACGACGCTCACCTCGTTGTTGAGGCGGAAGGAGCGGATGTCGAGGTTGCTCGAGCCGATGACGCAGATCTCGTCGTCGATGGTGACGTGCTTGGCGTGGAGGAAGCGCTCACGGTAGCGATGCACGTGCACGCCGAACTCGAGGAGGTCGTCGTAGTACGAGGCCTGCGCGAGCGCGACGAAGCGCGAATCGAGGTTCTCGGAGACGACCAGGTCCACGCGCGTGCCGCGCAGCACGGCGGTGTGGAGCGCCTGCAGCAGCGCCTCGTCGGGAATGAAGTACGGCGTGGTGAGGATCACGCGCCGGCGTGCGCCGTGGATCAGGGCCACGAGCAGCCGCTGGTAGTTGCCGACCGGAAAGCCAGGGCCGCTCGGCAGCACCTGGCAGGCGACCGTGCCGCAGGCGGGGACCTCGGTGAAGACCTCGTCGGGGAGCATCTCGTCGGACTCGAGGAACCAGTCGGCGGCGAAGGTGCCCTGGAGCTGGATGACGACGGGGCCCTCGAGGCGCACGACCATCTCGTCGTTCCAGAGGCCGTCGTCGCCGAACGACTCGACGATGTTCTGCGAGCCGGTGTACGCCACCTGGCCGTCGATGACGACGATCTTGCGGTGGTTGCGCAGGTCGAAGCGCGCGGCCTTCCGGCGGAAGATGCCGAGCGGGAGGGTCTCGTGGGCCTCGATGCCCAAGGCGCGCATGCGCGGGAGGAGGCGGCGCAGCGTGCGGGCGCCGGTGCCGATGGTGTCGATGAGGACGCGGCAGGTGACGCCGCGCTTGACCGCGCGCCCGAGCGCGTCCACCACCCGCGCGCCGACGACGTCGTCCTCGAAGATGTAGAAGAGGAGGTGGGCGTGACGCGTGGCCGCGTCGATGTCGGTCACGATGCGGTCGATGGTGCCGTCGTAGTCGGGGAGGAGCTCGACGCCGTTGCCGCCGACGATGGGGAGGTGGCCCAGGTGCTCGGCCAGCATGACGGCGCCGTCGAACTCGGGCTTGAGCCTCGGGCGGCGGGCGCGGGGGTCGCGCCGCATGCGCCGGGCGAGCTCGTCCAGGCGCTCGCGGAGGCGGGCGATCTGCTCGAGGCGCGCCTTGGGGAGGCGGAACGACCCGATGAGCAGGAAGGCGGCCAGCCCGACCCAGGGGAAGGCGAAGATGAAGAGGAGCCACGCCATGGCCGCCGAGGGGACGCGGCGGAAGGGGACGACGCCCGCCATGACCACCCGGATGATCCAGTCCGAGATGACGAACAGCTCGGCCCAGAATCGGGGGTCGCGCCAGGGGATCATCCGGGGGCCGGGGTGGCGGGGAAACGGGGCGGCATGGCTAGGCGAGGGGGCGAACGAGTGCCATATTTCTTGGTTGAATGAAGTACACCCTCGTCGCCCTCGAAGGCAACCAGACGGTCGACCTCCGGGCGGCGCCCCCGATGCTGGTGGGGCGCGCGCTCACGAGCGACATCCCGATCCCCGACCCGACGATCTCGCGGCGGCACGCCGAGGTGTCGATCGCGGACGGGAAGGTCGTGATCAAGGACCTGGGGTCGAGCAACGGCACGTTCCGCAACGGGCAGCAGGTGACCGAGGCGACGTGCCACAACGGCGACCAGGTGACGTTCGGGAAGGTGCAGTTCGTGCTGCACATCGAGGCGCCGGCCAACGCGGCGATGCCGACCCCGGCCGGTCCCCCGCCCCTCCCCGACCACGGCATGGGGGCCGGCCATGGCGCCGGCGGCGGGGCCAAGATGGCGGGGGCGACGATCGTGAAGTCGCTGCCGGCCGACTTCCGCGACCTGCTGGCGTCGTCGCTGCGCAGCAAGGAGCAGGAGGCGGTCAAGTCATCGCCGAACGCGGTGACGAGCGAGCGCGACGGGCACCAGGCGCAGGACCGGCTGACGACGCTGCTCGACGTCTCCACGCAGCTGACCAAGAGCCTGAGCGTGGACGCGCTGCTCGAGAGCATCGTGGACAAGACGTGGGGGATCTTCCCCGTGGACCGCGTGGCGATCCTGCTGGGTGACGACACGGGGGCGCTCCACCCCAAGATCGCCAAGGACCGGAAGGGAAACACGCTCGAGAAGATGGTGCCGCAGTCGATCGCGCGGGCGGTGTACGGCGAGCGGCAGGCGATCGTGTCGGAGGACGCGGGCGAGGACGCGCGGTTCGCGGGCCAGTCGATCGTGCTCCAGCAGGTGCGCTCGGCCATGTGCGCGCCGCTCGTGGGAAGCGAGGGGCGCGCGCTGGGCGTGATCTACGTGGACTGCCTGTTCACGCGGCACCGGTTCACGGAAGATGACCTGGGCTTCCTGATTGCGTTCGGCGGGATCGCGGCGGTGGCCATCGAGAACTCGCAGTTCTCGGAGCGGATCCGGAAGGAGGCGTTGGCGCGCAGCAACTTCGAGCGGTTCTTCACGCCGGGGCTGGCGGCGCGGATCGCGAACAACCCGGACGCGGTCAAGCTGGGCGGCGACAAGCGGATGGTGAGCGTGCTCTTCTCGGACATCCGCGGCTTCACGGCGATGTCGGAGACGATGAACCCGGACGACATGGCGAAGCTCCTGTCGGAGTACTTCACCGAGATGGTGGAGTGCGTGTTCCGGCACGGCGGCACGCTGGACAAGTTCATCGGCGACGCGGTGATGGCGCAGTGGGACGCGCCGATCGGCGAACCGGACGATCCGGACCGCGCGATGCAGGCCGCGGTGGACATGATGGCAGAGCTCGACAAGCTGAACGCCAAGTGGCAGGCGGCGAAGCGGCCGACCTTGTCGATCGGGATCGGGCTCAACTGCGGCGAGGCGTTTGCCGGGAACATCGGGAGCGAGCGCCGCCTCGAGTACACGGTGATCGGCGATACCGTGAACACCGCGAGCCGCTTGTGCGGGGCGGCGGGGCCGCGCGAGATCCTCCTGTCGGAGGCGTTCGCCAAGTCGCTCAAGTCGCCGCCCAAGCTGCAGAGCCACCCGCCGATGGAGCTCAAGGGGAAGAGCCAGCCGCTTCCGGTGTTCAGCGTGGTGCTGTGACGGCGGTCATGCCGCCGCGCCGTGGTGGTGGCATGATGGCTGATCGGGGGCGCCTGGCGGTGCATCCGTGAGTGTCACCAGCGAACGCGACGCGGCGCTCGAGGTGGTCGCGCCGCATGCTCGCGGCATGGCGATGCCGGCCGTGGCGGACGCGGTGCGCGCGGTGCTTTCGACAGGCGCGACGCTGCACGGGTGGGCGAGCGCGCAGCCGGGGGCGCGGGCGATGCGCGGACGCGGCACGTCGTGGGCGGTTTCGCTTGGACCCGAGCGTGCCGTGGTGCGGCATTCGCAGCATGGCGGATTGCTCGCGTCGCTCACGGGAGATTTGTTCAAGGAGCCGACGCGTGCGCCGATCGAGATGGCGAATGCGGCGCGGTTGATGGGCGCAGGCGTGCCGACGCCGGCGGTGCTGGCGTACGCGGTGTACCCGGCGGGGATGGGGCTCGCGCGAGCTGACGTGGTGACGCGCGAGGTCGAGGGGGCTTCGGATCTGCTCGATGTCCTGAGTCGCGTTGACGTGGTTGAGCGCCGGCGTGCGGTGTGGCCGGCCGTGGCGGGATTGCTGCGCGCGCTGGCCGCGGCGGGGGCGTGGCATCCGGACTTGAACGCGAAGAACGTGCTCATGGTGCGCGGCGATGGCGCGACGGCGTGGACGGCGTGGGTGCTCGACACGGACGTGGTGACGTTCGAGCGCGCGGGATCGCGCGCGGTGGCGCAGCGGAACGTGGCGCGACTCGAACGGTCGCTGGTCAAGCGGGCCGACGGCTTCGCCGCGCCGCTCGCCCCCGAGGACGTGGCGGTGCTGCGCGCGAGTGCGGAGGCGTTCGCGTGACGATCAGCGCCAAGCTCGACCGCGTGTGCATCGTGATGATGAGCGCGGCGGGCGACGTGGTGCACGTGCTGCCGTTGCTGCACATGCTCAAGGCGCACCACCCGCAGATGCACGTGACGTGGGTGCTGCAGCCCGGGCCGGGGAGCCTCGTGGTGGGGCATCCGCTGGTGGACGAGATCGTGTACTTCAAGCGCCGGCGCGGGCTCGAGGCGCTCGAGGCATTCAACGAGATCCGCCTCGCGCTCAAGCCCCGCCAGTTCGACCTGGTGATCAACCTGCAGGTGTACTTCAAGGCGGGAATCATCACGAGCTTCACGAACGCGCCGGTCAAGCTCGGCTTCGACCGCGCCCGCGCGCGCGACGGCAACTGGCTGTTCACGACGGACCAGATCCCGCCGCACCCGATGCAGCACGTGCAGGACCAGTACCTGGAGTTCGTGGACGCGCTGGGGGTGCCGCGGACGCCGGTGACGTGGAACCTGGGCCCGTGGGAACACGAGCGGGCGTGGCAGCGGGAGTTCTACGCGAGAATCGAGCGGCCGGCGGCGGCGATCATCGTGGCGACGTCGAAGGCCGAGAAGGACTGGATGCCGGAGCGGTGGGCGGAGGTGTGCCGCGTGTTGTGGCACGACTTCGGGTTGCAGCCGGTGTTGTGCGGGGGGGAGTCGGAGCGGGAGCTGCGGGCGCTGGCGGTGATTCAGCGCGACGCCGGCGTGCCGACCGTGAATGCCCTAGGGTCGGGGCTGCGACGGTTGGTCGCGATCCTGGACGGTGCTGCGCTGGCGATCAGTCCGGATACAGGGCCGTTGCACATGGCGGTGGCGATTGATCGGCCGGTGGTGTCGTTGATTGGGTATTCGAATCCGAAGCGGGTGGGGCCGTGGCGGCGGTTTCACGACCTCATGATTGATGTGTATGGGGAGCCTGGGGAGGAGTATCCGGTGAGCATGGAGAATCGGAGCGGGCGGATGGGACGGGTGACCGTGGGGATGGTGGTGGAGCGGGTGGAGCGGTGGCGGGGGGCATATGCGGGGTATCTGCGGTCACCGGAGGGGATGCGGGGGTAGGCCTGCTGCCCGTCGCTGCGCGCAGCCGCGCGGTTTGTGCCGAACCGCAGAACACGCGAATATTCGGTTATTCGGCTCGGACGTCGCGGGCGGACGTGATGACCTATGGCGCCTTGCGCGTGGTCTTGCTAGCGTCCGGGATGCGAAATGAAGCCGGTCGCACCCGCTCGAGCCGCTGTTACGCTGGGCGGTTGAACTCACGTTAGGTGCGCACGAGCCACTGCTGATCATTGGGACGACGCGACGGCGCAGCCGCCTCGTCCCGCGCCTCGAGCGACGAAGTCTTCTATGGGGTCGTCAACTCGGCCTTTCGTGGTTCGCGAGGCGCGGCGATGGGTCATCGCCGCTGAAAGACGGCGTGGCGGCGCCCGCGAACCGTCCAGATTTGCGCAAGGCCGCCGCACCCGCACCTCGCGAATCACGGGACGGGACGCGGCCGACCACTCGGCGCCAGGCGACGCCGCGTCCGGTGTCGCAAGAGCGCGACACCTAACGCCGGTTGCAACTGACAGGGCCGCTAGGGAGGATGGCACGGCCCTGCGGGCCGCGCCATTTTATGAAATGGCCCTGCAGCTGAACCTTGTACGTTAGGTGCGCACGAGCCACTGCTGTTCATTGGGACGACGCGACGACGATGTCGCGAGCGCCCGCGCCTCGAGCGACGAAGGCTTATGTGAAGTCGTCAACTCGGCCTTTCGTGGTTCGCGAGGCGCGGCGATGGGTCATCGCCGCTGAGATCCGACGCAGCGGCGCGCGG
>JACQES010000396.1 GCA_016200495.1 Gemmatimonadota bacterium | reverse complement strand
GTCTCCCTCTGCTTGGCGCTGGCGCTGCTCGCGTTGCCGCTCGTGGCGGGCGGCCAGGCCTCGGCCCGCGGCAAGGCCACTCGTCCCGCGCAGCCCGCACCGGCCGCGCCCGTTGCGTACGACTCCGCGGTCTTCGGCTCGCTCAAGTGGCGCGAGATGGGCCCGGCACGCGGTGGCCGGTCGGTCGCCGTCGCCGGTTCGACCAAGCGCCCCAACGAGTACTGGATGGGGACCACGGGCGGCGGCGTCTTCAAGACCACCGACGGCGGGCTCGGGTGGAATGCCGTCACCGACAACTTCTTCGGCGGCACGATCGGGTCCGTCGCGGTGGACCAGCAGAACCCGGATGTCGTGTGGGTCGGCGGCGGCGAGACCGAGATCCGCGGCAACACGGCGCCGGGCGACGGCCTCTGGAAGACGACGGACGGCGGCCGCACCTGGTCGTTCCACGGCTTCAAGGCCGAGCACATCGCGCAGATCCGCATCCATCCGGCCAACGGCCAGGTGGCGTGGCTCGCCGTGTTCGGCGACCCGTTCAAGGCGGGCAGCACGCGCGGCGTGTACAAGACCACCGACGGCGGCAAGACCTTCGCGCGCGTCCTCTTCGTGAACGACTCCACGGGGGCGATCGACCTCACGCTCGATCCGTCGAATCCCGACGTCGTGTATGCGGCCATGTGGCAGGCGTACCGGACGCCGTGGTCGCTGTCGTCGGGCGGCGTGTGGAGCGGGCTCCACAAGTCCACCGACGGCGGCCTCACCTGGACCGACCTCACGAAGACGGCGCGCGGCCTGCCGAGCGGCAACATCGGCAAGATCGGCATCGCGGTCTCGCCGGCGCGGCCGAGCCGCGTCTGGGCGATCATCGAGCACGATTCGGGCGGCGTCTATCGCTCCGACGACGGCGGCCGCACCTGGGCCTGGATCAACCAGGACCGCAAGCTCCGCCAGCGCGCCTGGTACTACTCCAAGATCGTGGCCGACCCGAAGGACACGAACGTCGTGTACGCGATGAACGTGGGCTTCTACCGCTCGCGCGACGGCGGCAGGACGTTCAGGGAAGGGATCAACACGCGCCATCCCGACAATCACGCCCTCTGGATCGCCCCCGACGACCCGATGCGCATGATCGAGTCGAACGACGGCGGCGCGAACATCTCGACCAACGGCGGGCGCAACTGGACCGAGCAGAACTTCGCCACGGCGCAGATGTACCACGTGGACGTCAACAACGACTTCCCGTACCTCATCTGCGGCGCGCAGCAGGACAACTCGACGCTCTGCGGGCCGAGCCGGGGCGAGGGGCGGGTCACGATCGCGGACTGGAAGGACGCCGGCGGCGGCGAGTCGGGGTTCGTCACGCCGCACCCGACCAAGCCGTGGATCGTGTTCGCCGGCAGCTACGGCGGGCTCATCACGCGGAAGGACCTGCGCACCGGCTTCACGCGTGACGTGACGGTCTATCCCATCAACCCGATGGGCTATTCGTCCAAGGACATCAAGGTCCGCTTCCAGTGGACCTTCCCGATCATCTTCTCGAAGCACGACCCGCGCATCCTCTACGCCGCGGGCTCGAAGCTCTTCCGCTCGACCGACGAAGGGGAGAGCTGGACGGCGGTGAGCCCGGAGCTCGCGCGGCGCGCCCCGCAGACGATGGAGGCCTCCGGCGGCCCGATCACCAAGGACCAGACCGGCGTCGAGACGTACGCCCTCATCTTCGCCTTCGACGAGTCGCCCGTCACGCCGGGGCTCCTCTGGGTCGGCACCGACGACGGGCTCGTCTGGCTCTCGCGCGACAACGGCGGCCACTGGGAGAACGTCACGCCCAAGGGGATCGGCGACTTCACCCGCATCTCGATGATCGAGCCGTCGCACTTCGACGCCGGCACCGCGTACTTGGCGGCCAACCGGTTCCAGCAGGGCGACAAGGCGCCGATTCTCTACCGCACGACCGACTACGGCAAGAGCTGGACGAAGATCACCGACGGCATCGAGCCCGAGCACTTCCTGCGCACGGTGCGCGAGGATCCCGAGCGGCGCGGACTGCTCGCGGCCGGCACGGAGCGCGGCGTCTACCTCTCGTTCGATGACGGACGGAGCTGGCGCCCGTTCCGGCGTGGCCTGCCCCCCGTGCCCGTGCACGACCTCAAGTTCGCCCACGGCGACCTGATCGCCGCCACGCACGGCCGCTCGTTCTGGGTGGTGGATGACGTGAGCGCGCTGCGACAGCTGACGCCGCAGGTGGCGGCCAAGCCCGCGCACCTGTTCGATCCCGGCACGGTGGTGCGCGCCGACTTCGGCGGCGGGTTCTTCGCGTTGCTCGCCATGCTCACCGGCGGCGGCGGTCCGGGCACCAACCCGCCGTCCGGCGCCACGTTCCAGTACCACCTCGCGAGCCCCAACCAGGTCGTCTCGCTCGACATCCTCGACGGGACGGGGCAGCAGGTCGCGCACTTCACCAGCGATCCCGATCCGGCCACGCTGGCCGACTCGCTCGAGCACGAGGCGCTCAAGGCGCACGCGATCGACTCGCTCGCCGCCCTCGGGTGGACGCGCGACTCCGCCACCAAGGTCGTGAAGGCCAGGTACGACAGTCCGCTCTTCGCCCTCCAGAACCTCGACTTCGAGGAGCTGTTCACGCGCGCCCCGCGGCCGCCGCGGGTGCCGAACAAGGTGGGGATCAACCGGTTCACGTGGGACCTGCGCTACCCGATGGCCGTGCGCTTCGACGGGATGATCTTCTGGGCGGCCTCGACCAACGGCCCCGTGGCGCCCCCGGGGCGCTACACGGTGCGCCTGAACGCGCCCGGCGTCACCGAGTCGCGCACCTTCCAGCTCGTCAAGGATCCGCGCGCCGAGGCGAGCGATGCGGACTTGAAGGCCCAGTTCCAGCTGCACCTCGCCATCCGCGACAAGCTGAGCGAAGCCAACAACGCCGTGCGCACGGTGCGCAACATGCGCGCGCAGGTCGGCGACCGGACGCCGCGCTTCACGGGCGCGGGCGCCGAGGAGTTCAAGCGGCTCTCCGGCGAGATGATGGGGCAGCTGACCGGGCACGAGGAGGAGGTCTACCAGGTCCGCAACCAGAGCATGGAGGACCCGCTCAACTTCCCCGTCAAGCTCAACAACCAGATCGCCTCGCTCGGCGAGACCGTGGCGACGGGCAACTACCGGCCCACGAAGCAGGCGCGCGAGGCGCTCACCTTCCTGAGCGGTGAGTTGGCGAAGCAGACGGGCGGCATCAAGGGTTCGCTCGACAAGTACCTGCCGCGCCTCAATGAGCTGCTCAGGCAGGCCGGGCTCCCGCCGCTCGTGCCCTCCACGGACGAGATCAAGAAGCCCGGGCCCAGGGTGGCGATGTAGCAGCGCGGCATCCGGCCCACGCGTGCATTACGATTCGGCATGGCACAGACCACCAACTCGCGCGAGGACATCTTCCGGCTCACCCAGTTCGCTCGCTGCGCTGGTTGAGCCTCCAAGATGGGTCCGGGCGACCTCACGCGCGTCCTCGCCCCGCTCCCCGTCGTCACCGATCCGCGCCTGATCGTCGGGCGCGAATCGCTGGATGACGCGGGGGTCTTTGTCATGTCCGACGACCTCGCGCTGGTGCAGACGCTCGACTTCTTCGCGCCGATCGTCGACGACCCGTATCACTTCGGGCGCATCGCGGCCACCAACGCGCTCTCGGACGTCTTCGCGATGGGCGGCGAGCCGCTCACGGCCATGAACATCGTCGGCTTCCCCACGGGAAAGCTGCCGCTCGAGGTGCTCACCGAGATCCTCCGCGGCGGGCAGGACGCCGTGACGGCGGCGGGCGCGCTCATCGTGGGCGGCCATTCCGTCACCGACGACGAGATCAAGTACGGCCTCTCGGTCACGGGCCGCGTGCATCCCAGGCAGGTGCTGACCAACGCCGCGGCCCGGCCGGGTGACCAGCTCGTGCTCACCAAGCCGCTCGGCACCGGGATCCTCGCCACCGCCGGCAAGAAGGGCACCGCGAGTGCGGCCGAGCTCGACGCCATGATCGCATCCATGGAGACGCTCAACCGTGCCGCGTCCCGCGCCGCGATCCAGCTTGGGCTTCGGTGTGCTACCGACATCACCGGCTTCGGCATCCTCGGCCACCTCTCGCACATCGCGCGGGCGTCGAACGTCACGCTGCACGTCGCGCCGGGCAACGTGCCGCTGCTGCCGGGCGTGCGCGCGCACTGGGAAGCCGGCGCGCGCACGGGAGGGGCCGAGCGCAACGTCGCGTTCGTCGAGGGCATCACCGACTGGGGCGGAACCGATGCCGCGATGCGCGGTATCCTCACCGATCCGCAGACGTCCGGTGGCCTGCTGCTCGCCGTGCCGGAGCCGCGCGTCGCGGAGTATCTTGCCCTCGTCCCGGGCGCGGAGTGGGTCGGGACCGTGGGCGCCATCGGGGCGCCCGCGATCGTGCTGCGCTGACCGTGCGAGGGGATGGATGGGGCCTGGTGGTCTCCTCAGTCTTCAAAACTGATGCGACCCGATCATGTCGGGTTGGGTGGGTTCGATTCCCACACGTTCCCGCCAGCGCGGGGGCGTAGCACCCGTGCGGTATCCGTGAGTGGGCGCGGGCCCGTGGCGCACGCGAGCGCGCGGCGGGCGCGGTGGTCGTTCGCGGGTGGGGCGCGGTGCGCGCGGCACGCGGCGCTGCTGGTCGTCGCGATCGCGATGCCCGCCGCCGCGCAGCAGCCCGACAGCGGCAAGGCGGGCGTGCGCACGCCGTCGGCGCCGCTGCCCGCCGGCGAGCGCGACGCCCGCGCGCGCACCAATGTGCGCACGGGAGTGGAGGTCAAGCCGCGCGAAGGCCCGCCCATCTCGCCCGGCGCCGCCTTCCTGTCGTCGCTCCTCGTGCCGGGGCTGGGGCAGGCGCGGCTTGATCGCCCCGTCGCCGGCGCGCTGTACGCGGCCGTCGAACTCACCGGCATCGCGATGCTCCACAAGACCTGGATCGACGAGCGCGAAGCGGTGCGCTACCGCCTCGACTCGATCCCGCTCACGTACGCGCTGACCCCCGCCGGCAGCGCGCAGCTCGACTCGCTCGGCCGACCCGTCGTCGCGACCTGGGCCTTCAACCGCTTCCAGGATCCGCTGCGCGCCGCACGCCGCGCGAACGCGGAGGACTGGACGGCGCTCCTCCTCTTCAACCACTTCTTCTCCGGCGCCGACGCCTTCGTCGCCGCCCAGCTGTGGGACCTGCCCGCCAACGTCGCCATCCGCTGGCTGCCCGGCGGCCCGATGGTGCAGGCCGCGATGCGCTGGCACTGGTGAGCGCCGACTCGACGCGATGAACGACGCCCCCATCGGCGTGTTCGACTCCGGCGTCGGCGGCCTCACCGTCGCGCATGCGATCCGCCAGCGCCTCCCGCACGAGGCGCTCATCTACGTCGGCGACACCGCGCGCGTGCCCTACGGCCCCAAGAGTCCCGACACGGTGCGCCGGTACGCGCAGGAGATCGCCGACTGGCTGGTGGGGCAGGGGGTCAAGCTCGTCGTCGTCGCCTGCAACACCGCCACCGCGCACGCGCTCGACACGCTCCGGGCCACGCTCCGCGTGCCGGTCATCGGCGTCATCGAGCCGGGGGCGCGCGCCGCCGTCGCGGCGGACCACGACGGCCACATCGGCGTCATCGGCACCACGGGCACGGTCGCGTCGGGCGCGTACGAGCGCGCCATTCGCGCGCTCGCCCCGTCGGTCACCGTCACGGCGCGCGCCTGCCCCCTCTTCGTCCCGCTCGTCGAGGAAGGCTGGCTCGACGGCGACGTCACCGAGGCCGTCGCGCGCCGCTATCTCCAGCCCCTCGTCGACGATCACGTCGACGCCGTCGTGCTCGGCTGCACGCACTATCCGCTGCTCAAGCCCGTGCTTGCACGGACGCTCGGTCCCGCCGTCATCCTGATCGACAGCGCCGAGGAAACGGCGCGCGAGACCGAGCGCGTCCTCGAGGCGCGCGCCCTCGCCGCGGCCCCGCGTCCCGGTCCGCGACTGCGGGTCGTCGTCACGGACGCGCCCGCGGCCTTCCTACGCCAGGCGGAGCGCTTCCTTGGCGAGCCGCTCGACGGCGTCGAGACACTCGCCCTCGCCTGAGCCGGCCCACGCGCGCAGCTCCACGGCGTCGTCGGTGATGCGTACGAAGGCGGGCCCCTGCTCGTACCACCCGCCGCAGTTCGCGTAGACGCCGCCGCCGGGCGCCCGCACCAGCTCGCGCGTGTGCGTGTGGCCGAACACCACGAGCGTCGTCGCCGGGTCCGCCGCGAGTCGCTCCAGCGCGATCCGGCGGAGGCCGTCGCCCTTGGGCGCCGCGCTCAGGTGACGGCTCGTCGCCGATGACCCCAGCGCCAGTCGCGACGACAGGTCGGGGTGAATCCACCGGAAGGTCCAGATCGCCAGCGGATTGCGCAGCACGGCACGCAGCACCCGGTAGGTCCGGTCCTCCACCTGGCGCAACCCGTCGCCGTGCTCGATGTGCGCCTGCCAACCGCCGATCGCGCCGCGCCAGGGTTCGAGCCGGAATTCGACGCCCACGTCCCGCCGCAGCAGTTCGCCGCCCCACGCGTCGTGGTTGCCGCCGAGCCAGATCACCGGAATGCCCGCTTCGACCAGGTCCGCGATCGCCGCGACGATCCGATAGCCGTGTCGCGGCATCACGTGGCGCCACTCGAACCAGTAGTCGAACACGTCGCCGTTGAGCACCACCGATCGCGCCTGCGCGCGCGCCGCCCGCAGCCACGTGAGCAAGGCGTGCTCCACCTCGGCCGGCACGGCGCCAATGTGGATGTCGGACGTCAGCCAGCACGGAGTCGGCAGCACGCGCGGAGTGTAATGCGGGCCCGCTATCTTTCCTAGGCGCACTCGAACCCTCGGGAGTGCGCGTCGCAACCGGGTTGCCGCCGCGCGGGCGCCCGCCCGCATCCCGTCGCTCCACCCCCCGCGCGATGCCCGACACCCCCCAGCGTACCGCGTCGGTCGAATTCCGCGTCCGCTACGCGGAAACCGACCAGATGGGGATCGTGTATCACAGTCACTACCTCGTCTGGTGCGAGGTGGGTCGCACCGACTACATCCGCCGCCTCGGGATGCCCTACGCGGAAATCGAGCGGCGCGGCCCCAAGCTCGCCGTCTCCGAGGCCACCCTGCGCTACCATGCGCCGGCGCGCTACGACGACCTCGTGCGCGTCGAGACCACGCTCGCCGACGTGCGCTCGCGCACCCTCACCTTCGAGTACCGCATCGTCAATGCCGAGACGGGCGCCCGCCTCGTGACCGCCGCCACCACCCTCATCAGCCTTGTTGCCACCGGCCGCCCCACGGCCTTCACGGGCGACTTCCGGGCCCGGATGGATGCCGACCTGCCGGCGTAGCGCCCGCGTGCACGGTGCCCTCGTGCGTGGCGCCCGCGTGCGCAGCGCCATCGAGCGCCGCGTCGCCGCGTGCATCGCCGTCGTGGGCGGTGCCGTCCGCGATCACGCGCACGGGCGCCGCGCGAACCGGCCGTGCGCCGGGCTGCTGGTGGGGCTGCTCGCGGGCGCCCTCGCGGTGGCACCGCTGGAGGCCCAGCGCACCCTCCCGGCGCGCGACGCGACGTGGAGCGCGCAGCTCCTCCGCATGGCCGACGCCCGCCGTCTCGACACGCTTCTCGTCGACTCCGTGCTCGCCACGGGCGTGCCGGCGCTGCGGCGGCAGGCCGCGCTCGCCATCGGGCAAGTCCACGGGCGCGCGCGCGCCGCACGCCTGCGCGTGCTGCTCGCCGACCGCGACACGGCGGTGGCCGCACAGGCCGCCTACGCCCTCGGCCTGATGCCCGCAGAGGAGAGCGTCGCCGACCTGGGCGCCGCGCTAGGTGCGGCACCGACCGTGGCCGTCGAGGCGGCGTGGGCGCTCGGCGAAATCGGCGAGCCGTCGCGCGCTGCGGTCACGCGGGCCCTTGAGGCGCCACCGAAGCCGGCCGCGGTGCGCGCCGCCGTCCTCCTCGCCGCGGCCAAGCTGCGTCCGGTGCCGCACACGCTCGTCGTGCAGTTTCTGGCCGTCCCGGAAGCCGAGGTGCGCTGGGCCGCCGCCTACGCGATCGCGCGCCCGCGCGTCGCGGCCGCGGTGCGCGCACTCTTCCCGCTCGTGCGTGATCGCGATGCCGGCGTGCGCGCGCAGGTTGCGCTGGCCCTCGCCAAGCGCGTCACGGGCGACTCGCTCGGCC